>NZ_JASF01000005.1:655372-983058 GCF_000622405.1 Sulfitobacter donghicola DSW-25 = KCTC 12864 = JCM 14565 | reverse complement strand
GATGACATCCTGAACCCCGGTAAAATTCTCTCCTAGGCTGGCCCTAGTGGAATTCAGGGATTGAACTGCATCGGTTAGGTCGGTTTCCCGCCTTTTCCGGTCGCGCCTTGGCGTCGCTTTTTATATGTGGCAGCTAAAACGAGAGCGAGATTACGTAAAAGGGAATCGTGACATGAAAACGCAAGTCAAAGCATTGGTCGTCGGCGGTGGTGCGGTAGGGACATCCATTGCCTACCACTTGGCGCGCGCTGGCTGGGATGATGTTGTCCTGCTCGAACGGGACGAGCTGACCTCTGGCTCGACGTGGCATGCGGCGGGGTTGCTGCCCTATTTCAACATGTCTTACGCGACGACCCACATCCACGACTATTCTATCAAGTTCTACAAAACGCTTGAGGAAGAAACCGGCCTGAACGCGGGTTTCGCCGTTGTGGGCAACCTGCGGATGGCCCAAACAGACGAGCGTATGGAAGAATATATGCTCTATGCTTCCACGGCCGAAACATGTGGTGTGCCTTATGAATGGATGACACCGGATGAGATCAAAGCCAAATGGCCGCTGATCCGCACGGACGATCTAAAAGGCGCGATCTATCACCAGACGGACGGCTATATTAACCCCGCTGACGTGACCATGGCGATGGCCAAAGGCGCGCGCCAACGTGGCGTGGTGATTGAACGTAAATGGCAGGCCGACGCCTTCCATTGGAACGGCGAAGCATGGGAAGTCACCGTGACCAAAATGGTCGAAAAGGGCGGCAACCTTGTTCCTTCTGACGAACAGATCGTCATCACCGCCGAACACGTCGTGACGGCTTCGGGCAACCACGCGCAGCGCACGGCACAGATGCTGGGCATCAAAATGCCAGCAATCCCGGTCGAGCATACATTCATCGTGATGGACCAAGACCCCGAGCTGGTCAAATGGCGCGCCGAGGGCAACCCAGAGCACCCCGTTATTCGCGATGCCGATAATGAATCCTACGCCCGCGAAGAACGCGGCGGCTGGATTTTGGGTATTTATGAAAAAGATGCCCCTGCACGGTTTGAATACGGCGTGCCAGACAGCTTCCGCGCCGACCTGTTCCCGCTGGATCTAGACCGTATCGCCGAACAATATATGGCTATGACAGAACGTGTGCCCTCCTGCGCCGAGTCTGGTCTCAAGGATGATTTCAACGGCCCGATCTGCTACACGCCTGACGGCAACCCGCTGGTCGGCCCTGCACCGGGCCTGCGCAACATGTGGCTGGCCGAAGGTTTCTCTTTCGGGATCACCGCAGCAGGGGGCACGGGCTACTACCTTGCGCAAATGATGGTGAACGGCGAGGCCGAGATCGACATGGCATCGCTGGATCCCAAACGCTATGGCGACTGGATGACCACCGAATTTGCAGCGCGCAAAAACGAAGAAGCCTATGAGCACGTCTACATCACACACCACCCTGATGAAGAACGCCCTGCCTGTCGCCCACTGCGCACATCGCCTGCCTATGACCGCCAAGCCGCACGCGGCGCGCAATTTGGCTGGGTGAACGGTTGGGAACGGCCGAACTACTTTGCGCCAGAAGGGTTCAGCGACCACGACAGCCGCTCTTTCCGCCGTGGCGCATGGTGGCAATACGCGGTGGAGGAAGCAAAATCCATCCGCGAAGGCGTGGGCCTGATCGATGCGACAGCCTTCACCAAACATGTGGTCAAAGGACCCGGCGCCACTGCGTTTCTGGATTGGTTCACCTGTAACAAACTGCCCAGCGTGGGCCGTATCAACCTGACCTACGCGCTGAGCGGTGCGGGCACCACGCGCACGGAATATACCATCGTTCGCATTGCGCAGGATGAATATTACCTTGTCAGCGCAGGTGCTTGGACCGCTTATGACAGCGATTATCTGCGCAAGGCGATTGAAGATAAAGCCCCCGAATTCGGCTATATCGAATGCCATGATGTGACCACTCAATGGGGTGTTTTCGCCATCGCTGGTCCAAAGTCACGCGATGTTCTGAACGAGGTGATCAAAGACGCAAACCCAGACACGGCGCTGAGCAACAAACGCTTCCCGTGGCTGACCATGCGCAACATTGAACTGGGCATGGTGCCTGTGCGCGCCATTCGCGTGGCCTACACCGGAGAGCTAGGTTGGGAACTGCACCACCCGATTGAGATGCAAAACCATCTGTTTGATCTGCTGGAAAAAGCGGGCGAAAAGCACGGTATGAAGCTAGTCGGCGCGCGCGCGCAAAACTGGCTGCGTCAGGAGAAATCCTATCGCGCCTTCGGGACCGAACTGGGCCGCGATGCAACCCCGCTAGAGGCCGACCTGCCGCGTTTTGTGGACCTGAAAAAGGACTTCTACGGCAAACAGGCGATGGAAGCGCACGGCATCAAAGCCAAATGTGTGACGCTGTTAATCGATGGGCCTGATGATGCAGACCCATGGGGCCGCGAGGTCATCTACCATGGTGATACGCGCGTGGGGCGTCTGACCTCGGGGGGCTATTCTGTTGCCTTCGAGAAATCCATCGGCATGGGCTATGTTTCGCCAGAGGTGGCGGTCGTTGGCACAAAGCTGAAGGTCAAAATGTTTGACCAGCTCTGGGATGCCGAGATTGTCGAGGACAGCCCATATGATCCGAAAAACACAACCATCCGCGTGGATGGTTAAACAAAAATCCCCGCAGCGCTGGACGTTGCGGGGATTTTTTATGGTTGCTAGCGCAGCGCGGTTATTGTGCGGCCCGCGCCGCCATCCAAGCATTCCATTCGGCTTTGCTACCTGAGAAGGCGTTCAGGTCTACTTCACCCTGAATACCATCGATCAGACCCGTTGCCGAGTACTGCCAAAACCGCCAGCCCTGACCTGGATAGGCCTCACGGGGAGATTTGGCGGTGGTGCGCAGCCAGTATTCATAACCCCTAAAGCCGGACAGCTTGTTCTCTTTGTAAAAGCGCGGCGTGGTATAGATGATCGGGCGCTGGCCATAGTGGGCCTCGACGATCTTCAACCAACGGCGCATTTCGTCTTGCACAACGCTGGCTTCGGGGCGGCGATGTGCGCAGGTTGGCGAAAACGGGTTCCATTCCATGTCTAGAACCGGAGGCAACATGCCTTTGGTTTTCGGAACGTTACGAATGAACCAACGCGCCTGAACCTCTGGCGCCGTGCAGAAGTAATAAAAATGGTAGGCACCGCGCGCGACCCCAGCATGCCCAGCACCGCGCCAGTGTGATTTGAAACCAGGGTCAAGAAGGTCACCGCCCTCGGTGGCTTTGATAAAGGCGAAATTTACGCCGTTTCGGCGGGCCTGCCCCCAGTTGATGCTTTTTTGAAACCGCGCAGCGTCGATCCCGTGAACCGGATAGCGGGACGGCTTTTGCCCTTTGAAATTGACAGGGTCCGCATCGCGAAAATTCGGGGCAATCGCTTCACCAACAGGGATCGCAGTGCCCTTTCCGCCGCCGCCACAGGCGGCAAGAACAGTGATCAAAAGGGCAGATAGGGTCGTGCGCAGCTTCATGTTGGCTCCCGTTTGGAAATAATGGCCAGATTGTTTGCTGGCATTTCTTGAACAAGGCTAACCTGCAAGCCATTCTGTGTCAGCACCTGTTTAACCCATTGATCATCCTTGTATCCAATATCAGGGTCACTCCCGCGCAGATCGGCATCAAACCGCACATCCCCCTCAGAGGTTAGCAGCCCATTCCGTTTGAACGGCCCATAGATCACAAAGCGGCCTTGGGGGGCTAAGGCCTGTGCGGCCTCACAAAGAACCGTCTGGGCGTCCTTGGCCGAGATCAGGTGCAGCAAGTTTCCAAGGTAAATCAAATCGGCTGGCGGCTGATCCTGCCCCCACCCGTTGATCGAAGCGTCAAGCGCAGTCGCAGGATGCAGATTGGATAGGTTTGCTTCCTCTACGTAGATATTGATGCTGGTCAGGCGATCGGGGGCCGCTTCGGTTGGGTGCCAATCTAGGGTTGGAAAAGCGGTGGCAAAGGCAAGCGCATGCTGTCCGGTTCCCGAGGCGATTTCTAGCGCGCGACCTGTTTCAGGGGCGACTTTTTGCAAGAGGTCGACAATGGCAGTGACATTGCGCAGGGCCGACGGCGCGACCAGTTTACCATCACCAGTATCCGCGGCAACACTGGCCGACGCAGGCAGTTTACTCATGTACGGAACCTTTCAGGGCGAAGCGCGGCAACCGCATCTGCATCCAGCGATGGCTGCCGTCCCGTCACGAGATCCGCAAGCAAAGCAGAAGCCGCTGGTGAGGTTTGAAACCCATAGCCCCCTTGCCCCGCGCACCAGACAAATTCGGGCACTTCGGGATCACGCCCAAGGACAAGGCTGCGATCTGGTGCAAAACTACGCAGCCCTGCCCATGTTGCCAAAGGTTTGGTGACCTCTTCGGTGACCATCTGTTGATAACGATCTAGCCCCTCGGCCAATGTCATATCATCGGCATAGGCATCATGGGGATGGGTTGCAGTTTCTTCTGCTGGCGACACCAGCAATGCACCAGCGTCGGGTTTGGCGTACCAGCTTTCGCCAATGCCAAAGAACATGGGCCATTTGGCGGTGTCATGGCCGCCAGGGGCTGCAAGGCGGGCCATCGACCTGCGATGGGGTATAATCCCGATGGGGGTTACACCCGCAATTCCCGCGATGAGGTCAGCCCAAGCTCCAGCCGCATTCACCAGCGTTTTGGCGCGGTATTCGTCACCCGCAAAAACCAACCACCCCTGCGCATCTTGTTGGATGCGGGTCACAGTGGCCTCGGTGATGATCTCACCTCCGTTCGTGCGAATGGTGCGAATGAAATCCTGCATCAAAAGGTCGGTATCAATGTCAAAGGCTTCGGCGTGATAGCCCGCAAAGGCAACCTTTGCGGGGTCCAATATCGGAACGTGCCCAATTGCCTCATCGGGTGTTATTGCACAAACGCCCATGTGATCGGCATCTGCCTGAAAAGCGGCTTCGTCATGGGCCTCGGCGATGATCATCAAGCCGCGTTGCGAGAGGTATCCGCCGTCCTTAAAATGCCCCATGCTGGCGCGATTGAGAGCCTGAACCGAAGGCGCGCCATAGTTCTCTTCGATCAACGCGGCTGAACGCCCCGAGGCGTGATAGCCAGTTGCGGTTTCCATCTCTAACACAGTCACTTTTGCATCAGCAGACAGGCGTGCGGCTGCGGAAAGACCAGCAATGCCGCCGCCTATGATCAGGATATCATCGTTCATTGTTCTTCTGCCCGGTCAGTGGCGGAGGCTGGGGGTGGGACCAGTCCCGCGATTTCGGAATAGAGGTCTGGCGACATCGTGTACTGCATCGCAGCCAGTGACGGTGCCAGTTGCGCGGGAGAGCGTGCCGAAACGATCGGGGTCGGGTTGGTTTCATGGCTTGCAGCCCATGCAACGGCCAATGTCGCAGGGTGCACCCCTTCACGGGCGGCGATCTCACTCAGCTTTGCGGCGGCCTCATGCATATAGCCGAAACGGTACCGCGCTGCGTAACGGTCATCTTCGGTTAAACGACCAACACCGCCTTTGGCGTATTTGCCCGTCAACATGCCGCCCCCTAAGGGGGAGTAGGGCGCGCAGAGCATTCCCATTTCTTTGGCCATCGGCAAAATCTCGACTTCGGCCTGCCGTTTGACGGCGCTATACATCGGCTGAATGAGCGAGATTTCCAGATCAAACTTTGCGGCGATAAAGCACGCTTTGACCGCCTGCCAAGCCGCGAAATTGGAAATGCCGACCGCGCGAATAACCCCTTCGGATTTCAGCTTTGCCAGCTCTTCAAAGCTTTTGTGCATATCGGTGTCTGGATCAAAACGATGCAGGTACAAGGCATCGATAACGTCGATACCCATCCGTTTGCGAGAGGTTTCAGCAGAAGCGCGAATATTTGCAGCACCAGCACCGCCTGTATAGGCGGCTTTGGTCGCGATGATCAGCCCCTCGCGGTGGGGTTTTATCAGTTGTCCCAAAAAAGTTTCTGACGCGCCATCTGTATAAAGATGCGCGGTGTCAAAATGGGTTATCCCTGCCTCTAGTGAGGCCTCGAACATGGCTTGAGACGCAGCAAAATCCGCACGCCCCCCAAATTGCATTGTCCCAAAGGCAAGGCGGCTGGCGGGTGTGCCATCAAGGCTGGTCAGGTTCTGTCTCATCCGCTTTTGGTGCCACCGATAGAAACGCTTGGCAATGGGCTAGGGGGGTTACACGCCGCCTTTCTCAACAGCGCGAATATAGGCGGGACGTTTTTCAATCGCGTCCACAAATGCAGCCAGCTTGGGGTAGGTTTCTTGCAAGCCCAAGCGCATGGCAATTTGCGCAGGAAAGCTGAGCATGATGTCCGCAGCTGACAATTCATCCAGAACAAAGTGGCCCGATGGGCGCAGCATGTGTTCCATATAGTTGAAGTGGTTGGTCAACTCAGCCTGAATGCGCGGTTGCAGTGGCGCACCTGCGTCTCCCAACTTGCCGACGTAGAGGTTCAACAGGATCGGGGTCATCACCGAACCTTCGGCGAAATGCATCGCCTCTAGGTGGCGGGAATGGGCAGTGGTGCCCGCAGCTGGGATCATCTGTGGGGCAAAGCGATGGCACAGCAGCTCTGTAATTGCGGCGCTTTCGCTGACGATGTCACCTTCGATTTCGATCACGGGTGACTTGCCTAGCGGGTGCACTTTCATCAAAGATGCCGGTGCCAAACTGGTTTCGGGATCCCTTTCATGCAGCACAACTTTGTAAGGTGCGCCTATCTCTTCCAAGAGCCATAAAATCCTAAGCGAGCGGGACCTGTTGAGGTGATGTAATGTGATCATCCAAATAGACTAGGGTGTTTTGATGGGCCTGCAAAGCGCTCCTCAGCGCCTATGACGCAGCGGGACATTTTCCCGTGGTCTACATTTACAGGAGAGGTTTACCGAACGGTTAGAGCAATCTTCCCAATTTTCTTTTTCGGAGAGGGGCCGTGGAACGCATGGCAATTTTGATGCTGTGTCAGCTGAAACGATATCAGCTGACAATCTTTGGCGGATCAAACGAAAAAGGCCCCGCCAATGGCGGAGCCTTCAACTTTATCAGGTATAGCCGCTTATTGCGGAATGTCGCCCTCAATACCTTCAACATAGAAGTTCATGCCAGCCAATGTACCATCGTCGGCTGTTTCACCTTCGGCGAGGAACGGCGTGCCGTCCTGCTTGTTCAAGGGGCCGGTGAAGGCGTGGTAGGAACCGTCTGCCAAAGAGGCTTTCAGTGCCAGAGCTTCCTCTTTTACATCCGTAGGAACCGCGTCAGAGATTTCGCCGATGCCAACCATGCCAGCGCCGATACCATCCCAAGTGTCAGTGGAGGTCCATGTGCCGTCCATGACTGCTTTGGTGCGTGCGATGTAGTAAGGCGCCCAGTCATCAATGATGGAGGAAACGCGTGGGAACGGGCCGTATTGCGCCATGTCAGAAGCCTGACCAAAAGTCACAACATTGCCAGCTTCCTGCGCAGCGGCCTGTGGTGCAGTGGAGTCAGTGTGCTGAAGAACAACGTCAGCGCCTTGCTCGATCAGAACCTTGGCTGCATCTGCTTCTTTAGCTGGATCAAACCATGTGTAGGCCCAAACGATTTTGAACTGAACGTCTGGGTTCACTTTGCGCGCATGGATGAACGCCGAGTTGATGCCGCGGATAACTTCAGGGATCGGGTAAGAGCCGATATAGCCAATGATGTTGGATTTGGTCATCTTGCCCGCGATGTGGCCCTGAATCGCGCGACCTTCATAGAAACGCGCAGAGTAGGTGGAAACGTTATCGGCACGTTTGTAGCCTGTTGCGTGTTCGAATTTCACATTCGGGAATTTCGCCGCAACGCTGATCGTCGGGTCCATGTAGCCAAACGAGGTGGTAAAGATCAGGTCCGCACCATCCAGCGCCATCTGCGTCATAACACGCTCAGAGTCAGGGCCCTCGGCAACGCTTTCAACAAATACGGTTTCAACTTTTTCGCCGAATTCTTCTTCAACAGCCAAACGGCCCTTGTTGTGCTCGTAAGTCCAGCCGCCATCACCAACGGGGCCAACAAACACAAAACCGACTTTGGTTTTGTCTTCGGCATAGGCGCTTGTTGCAAGGCCCATAACCAGCGCAGCGCTGGTCAGCAGTTTGGTAAGTTTCATTTTATAGTCTCCCCAGTTTTTTATCCGCAGAATGCGGTTTTACCTCAGGACGAGGCGTGGAATATCCGCCCAAGAGATCCTGGTGCCGCGCTTTTTGAACGCGACAGAAATACCAGAACCACGATGGTGATAACATAGGGCGACATTGCCAGATATTCGACAGGAATGGCAACGCCTGCACCTTGTAGATTCAGCTGCAATTGGACCAAACCGCCAAAAAGATATGCACCCAGCAGCACGCGAAACGGCTTCCAGCTGGCAAATACCACCAGCGCGAGTGCAATCCAGCCAACGCCAGCAGTCATGCCTTCGGTCCATTGTGGGACGCGGATCAGGCTGATGTAGGCACCGCCAACTCCCGCGCAAGCGCCTCCAAACATGATGGCCATGGTGCGAATGCGGACAACCTTATATCCCAGTGCGTGGGCCGCATCATGGTTTTCACCCACCGCGCGCAAAACCAAACCGATACGCGAGAATTTCAAAACCGCCCAAACAGCAACAACCAAAGCAAGGCCCAAGTAAACGATGGTGTCATGGCTAAGGGCAATCGGCCCAATAACAGGGATTTCAGCCAATGGGCCAAAGTTCACATCAGCAAGGCGCGGCGGTTTAACCCCAACATAGCTTTGCCCCAGCAGCGCAGAGAACCCGAGCCCGAATAGCGTGAGCGCAAGGCCAGAAGCCACCTGATTGGCGAGCATAACTTGGGTCAAAAATGCGAATAGCAAACTCAACACAGCGCCGCCAACAGCCGCGGCTGCAAAACCCAACAAAGGGGAGCCAGTCTCGACGGCTGTGGCAAAACCACAGATCGCCCCCATGATCATCATGCCCTCAACGCCAAGGTTCAGCACACCAGTCTTTTCGACCACGAGTTCACCAATGGCCGCGAAAATCAGCGGGGTCGCAGCGACAAAGAAGCCCGCGATAAAGAGGATCGGATTGATAGCTGAAAGATCCATCACAGACCTCCGTTCTGACGGGCTGGCATCGGTTGCGAACGGGTCATGCTGACACCTCGCTGTTGCCAATGCGCAAGCGGAAGTTGGTGAACAGGTCAAACGCCAAAAGGAAGAACAACAGCATCCCTTGGAAAACCTGAATGGCGGCGGCAGGTAGGCCGAGTTTGGATTGTGCAATGTCCCCGCCGATATAGGTCAACGCCATCAACGCACCAGCCAGCAAAATACCAACGGGATGCAAACGCCCCAAGAAGGCCACGATGATAGCTGTGAAGCCATAGCCGACATTGAAATCAATGGTGACCTGACCCGCAGGCCCTGACACTTCGAAAACCCCCGCAAGCCCAGCGAGCAGGCCAGACATGCCGAGGCAAAACAAAACCAGCCGCGTTGGGTTCACCCCAGAAAACGCCGCCGCGCGCGGCGCATCGCCTGTGACCCGAATGGCAAACCCCAATCGGTGGCGGGAAAGGAGGACATAGGCGAAAATGACGGCGATAAAGGCCACAACCACGCCCCAATGCATACCCGACCCTGCAATCAGATCGGCATTATGCGCACTGCTATATTGTTGAAGGTTCCGCGACCCTGGAAAGCCGAACCCCTCGGGGTTTTTAAGCAGTCCCAAAGACATAGAGGCAAGGAATTGCTCTGCGACATAGACAAGCATGAGCGAAACAAGGATTTCATTTGTCCCGAATTTCACCTTGAGGATCGCGGGTATCATCGCCCAAATCCATCCGCCAAACGCACCCGCCAACACCATCAGCGGAAAGATAAACACGCTCTCGAGCGGGTAAAACGCAAGGCCAACACCCGCGCCAAATAGCGCACCCATGATGTATTGCCCTTCGGCGCCGATGTTCCAAATCCCAGCCTTGAACCCAAGGCTAAGACCGATCGCGATGAGAACCAAAGGTGCCCCCTTAATCAAAAGCTGGGGGCGGTAGAAGAACGCGAATTCACCAAAAACGGGCTCCCAAAAGATCGTTTTGATCGCCTCGATGGGGTCTTTGCCAAGGAGCGAAAAGAGCAGCCCACCAAAGAGCATCGTTGCTAAAACCGCCAGCACGGGTGCCGCCAGCGAAAAGGCTTTGCTAGGTTCGGGGCGTTTGACCAAGGCAATCATGCGTGCTCTCCCAATTTCACTCTAGAGCGTGCAGAGGCATTCAAGAAATCAACCATGGGCAACCTCCATCCCATGCGCGCCGCCCATCAACAGGCCAATCTCTTCGACGGTGATCCCCTGCGCGGGGCGAGGTTCGGATAGCCGCCCTTCGTTCAACGCGGCAAAGCGGTCGGAAATCTCCATCAGCTCGTCCAAATCCTGACTGATCACAATCAAGGCCGCGCCGTTTTGCGCAAGGTCCAATAAGGCTTGGCGGATCGACGCAGCAGCAGAGGCATCCACCCCCCAAGTCGGCTGGTTCACAACCAAAACTTCAGGGCGCTGCAGCACCTCGCGACCGATGACAAATTTCTGCAAGTTCCCGCCAGAAAGCGACCGCGCTGCTGATCTGGCGCTGGGTGTGCGGACATCGAATTTCGATATGATGCTTTCTGCAAAACGCGTGGCGGCTTGCCAATCCAAAAAGCCGCCTTTGTCGAGGTTTTCGCGCACTGCCCCTGTTAACATCGCGTTTTCGATCAGCGACATATCTGGTGCCGCCGCATGCCCCATGCGTTCTTCGGGCGCGGCTAAAATCCCGCGTTTTCGCCGCGCAGTTGGCCCCATCGCGCCAATGTCTTCGCCTTTGAAATCCAGCATGCCACGCCCCACGGGCCGCTCACCCGAAAGAGCGGCCAGCAGCTCGTCCTGCCCATTTCCGGCAACACCGCCGATGCCCAAAATCTCGCCCGCGCGAAGCTCTAGCGAAATATCCTTCAGAGCCATGCCAAAGGCATTGGGGGCCGGAGCGCTGAGGCGGGATAGTTTCAACATAACGTCTCCCGCGCTTTGGCTTGCGCGTGTCGGGGTTTGCAGCAGCTTGCCCACCATCATCTCGGCCATGTCTCGTGCGGTGGTTTCGCGTGGTGCGCAATGGCCCACAACCTGACCCAAACGCAGGATCGTAGCATTGTCACAGAGGGTGCGGATTTCTTCGAGTTTGTGAGAGATATAGAGAATTGCCGTTCCTTCAGCGCTGAGCTTGCGCAGGGTTTGGAACAGAACGTCGACCTCCTGAGGGGTCAATACCGATGTCGGTTCATCCATGATCAACAGTTTGGGGTCTTGAAGGAGGCAGCGAATGATCTCGACGCGCTGGCGTTCCCCTGCGGACAGGTCACCGACGATGCGATCAGGCGCAAGCGGGAGGCCATAGGCCTCGGAGACTTCGGTGATCCGTGCAGACAGCGCGTTTAGCTTTGGCGCGTTCTCCATGCCAAGGGCGATGTTTTCGGCCACGCTTAGGGCGTCGAACAGCGAGAAATGTTGAAAAACCATCCCGACACCTGCCGCACGGGCTTGTCGCGGTTCAGAGGGGGCAAAAGGGGCCCCATTCATCTGCATCTGGCCGCTGTCGGGTTTCACCAACCCATAGATCATCTTTACAAGCGTGGATTTCCCCGCGCCGTTTTCCCCCAGCAACGCGTGCACCTCACCCGGGGCGATGCTTAGCGATACGTCTTCGTTCGCGATCACACCAGGATAGGCTTTGGTCAGAGACGAAAGGGATAACAGCGGTTGGGTCATGTGATAAAACCTTGCGTTATTTGCTGGCCATTAACGATTGCACCGTGCCTTGTGCAATGGCGTGGGGGGCTTTGCCAAGAGATTTATCCCCAATGGGGCAGGTGATCGGGCTGGGATCAAGGCCCATTTCGCGCAGGCGCTTGGAAAACCGTGCCCATTTGGTCTCTGATCCGATCAGCCCAATGCTGGCGGCCCCGCGTTTTAGCAAAGCGGCGCACAGGCCAAGGTCTATCTCGTGTGAATAGGTAAAGATGAGGTGATGGGCGTAGGTTGGCGCGCGCGCCGCGAGGCGCGGCATGTCAGCGGCTGGGGTGATGGTGACGTGTTTGTAATTGCGTTTGGGAAAACGATCTGCGGTGCTGTCCACCCATGTGATGTTAAATGCCTGCGGATGGGACTGGGCAATTACCTCGCGCCCTACATGGCCTGCACCCCAAACCCAAAGAAATTTGGGATGGGAAGGGTTTGGTTTCAGTTGGTGGACGTGGAACTGATCCAACGCGACGAACCCTTTTGGGGCGTAGGAGTAATTTAGTGTAACAACGCCCCCGCAGCATTGGCCTAAACTTGGGCCTAGTGGGATCGTCTCGGTTTGTTCGGGCGCGTTAGCATCTAGGATTTTACGCGCAGTGGCGATGGCACGGTATTCCAACGCGCCGCCGCCAATGGTTCCATTTGTGTCTGTCGCCGTGATCTTCATCACGGTCCCCGCATCACGAGGGGCAGAGCCGCGGACCTTGGTGATTTCAATCCAGATCGCCTCAGCCATCGCGCGCCCGTTCCACAGCTGCCAGAACCGCCTCTGCCGTTGCTGGGGTTTGCAGGTCTGGGTAGGCGGGGCCACAGTTGGCAATTGCATCCGCAAGGGCGGACCATGCGGATATGCCCAACATAAACGGAGGCTCGCCTACGGCTTTAGAACGGTAGATCGTGCGCGCGGGGTTTGGTTGATCCCAAAGGGCGACGTTAAAGATATCTGGCCGATCCGAGCAGGCAGGTATTTTATAGGTCGAGGGAGCATGGGTTTTCAGGGCCCCGCGATCATCCCAAACCAGCTCTTCGGTTGTAAGCCACCCCGCCCCTTGAACATAACCGCCCTCAACCTGCCCGATATCCAATGCGGGGTTAAGGGATTGCCCCGCGTCATGCAGGATATCGGCGCGCAAAATGCGGTTCTCGCCTGTAAGTGTATTGATCACGACCTCGGTGATCGCGGCGCCATATGCAAAGTAGAAAAACGGTTGGCCTTCCCCTTTGATCCGATCCCATTGGATATCAGGGGTTTTATAAAAACCCGTAGCAGACAGGCTGATACGCGATTGATAACAACGCTGCGCAGCCTCGGCAAAGCCGAGCGTCTGGTTGCCTATACTGACGTGGCCATTTTTAAAGGAAATACTGTCGAGCGGGCATCCGGCGCTTTCGCTTAGGTGCTGCGCCATTCGGTTGCGTATGGTTGTGCAGGCATCCAGAACGGCCATCCCGTTTAGATCGGTGCCCGAACTGGCGGCGGTCGCAGAGGTGTTGGGAACTTTCGCCGTATCGGTTGCCGTGATCTTGACCAGCTCTATCGGGACGCCAAATTCTGATGCCGCAATTTGGGCGAGTTTTTGAAATAGGCCTTGGCCCATCTCGGTGCCGCCGTGGTTTAGATGAATCGAGCCGTCTTGATAGACATGCACCAATGCCCCCGCCTGATTGAGATGTGTGAGGGTAAAGGAAATGCCAAATTTGACGGGGGTAAGCGCGATGCCACGTTTTAGAACGGGCTGCTGGGCGTTCCAGCTCTGTATCTCGGCGCGGCGTTCGGCATAGGTGGCATCTGTGCTTAGCCGATTGGTCAGGCTGTTGATGATGCAATCTTTTACGGGCTGCCGATAAGGCGTGGTTTGTTCGGTATCGTCGTCTTGGTAGTAATTTTTGCGCCGCACGGCCAGCGGGTCGAGATCCAGATGGCTGGCGATGTGGTCCATCACCCGTTCGATCCCGACAACCCCCTGAGGGCCGCCAAACCCGCGAAAGGCAGTTGCGCTTTGTGTGTTGGTCCTTAAGCGATGCGAAGTAATCCGGATGTCTGGAAGGTGATAGGCATTATCAGCATGCAGCATCGCACGGTCCGCGACAGGCAGGCTAAGATCCATCGCCCAGCCACAGCGCGCATAGTGGGTAAACGCGATCCCCGTGACCCGACCGTCGCCGTCAAAACCGACATCGTATTCTATTCGGAAATCATGGCGCTTGCCGGTGATGGTCATGTCATCGTCGCGGTCGTATCGCATCTTGCAAGGTTTGCCAGTGGCACGGGCCGCGATTGCGCAGGACACGGCCAAAGCGTTCCCCTGACTTTCCTTGCCCCCAAATCCACCACCCATGCGGCGTGTTTCAACGCGGACGGCATGCATGGGCAGGCCAATGGCCTCGGCGACTTTGTGCTGAATTTCGGTAGGGTGCTGGGTCGAGCTTTGCACGAACATCTCGCCATCTTCACCGGGCAGGGCAAAGGCCGCTTGGCCTTCCAGATAGAAATGCTCCTGCCCACCAACTTCTAGCTGCCCCGACAACCGGTTTGTCGCCTTAGCGAGCGCAGCTGCTGCATCCCCATTGGAATAGATGCGCGGCCCTTCCTCAAATCGGCTGTCGGCTGCGAGGGCCTCGTCGATGCTTAGGATCGGTGTTTTGATATCATAGTCGATTTGCCCCTGCTGCGCAGCAAAACGGGCGGCGCGGTGGCTGGTTGCAATGACTAGGAATATCGGCTGGCCGATATAGTGAACCTCACCCATGGCCAATAGAGGCTCGTCGTGATTGGAGGGGGAGACATCATTTTCAAAGGGCAGATCATCTGCGGTTAATACGGCGATGACGCCAGCGCAGTTTTTGACAGCGCTCAGATCCATTGCGGCTATTTCACCATACGCCTGCGTACTGACGCCAAAAGCCAGATGTAATGTGCCATTTGGCGTCGGTGCATCATCTATATACCGCGCGGCACCCGTAACATGCAGGCGCGCCGCATCATGGGGCAGAGACTTCGAAGCGCTCATAGCGAAACCCCCTGCACATCGGTTTGAGCGCCTGTGATGTCGAAAAAGGCCCGCCGCAACAGATTTTGCGCCGCTTGCATACGGTAGCTGGCTGATGCGCGCATGTCTGTGAGGGGGGTGTAATCCTCGGCCATGGCTTCGGCGGCTTCTGTAATGGATTGCAGTGTGACGGTCTTTCCAGACAGTTTGGCCTCGGCCCGAAGCGCACGGGACGGGGTGCCAGCCATGCCGCCAAACGCCATCCGTACGCTACCGAATGTTTTGCCGTCGTTGGGTAGGTTGAAACAGCCACAAACAGCTGAAATATCCTGATCAAAGCGTTTGGATAACTTGTAACAGAACAGGCTATCCGCTTGCTTGGGGATTGTGATCGCCTCGACGAATTCGCCCTGCTGGCGGTCCTGTTTGCCATAAGAGATAAAGAAATCCTCTATTGGTATTTGCCGCCGCTCTGCACCGCGCCTCAAATGTAGTGAGGCCCCCAAAGCGATCATAGCAGGGCTTGCGTCCCCAATGGGGGAGCCGTTTGCGATATTGCCCCCAATCGTTGCTGCCGCGCGCACCTGTTTTGAACCATAGCGTCGCAGCATGGCGCCGAGGCTGGGGAAATCACTAGCAAGGGTGGTTTCAACTTGGGCAATGGTCGTCATGGCACCAATGCGCCACCCCTGCGAAGTTTTTTCGATGCCGCGCAGGTCTTGGCACCCTGATAAAAAGATAACAGGCCCTAATTCGCGGAACTGTTTAGTGACCCATAAACCCACGTCCGTAGCACCCGCGATCAGCGTCGCATCGGGGGTTGAGGTGTAAATCTCGGCCAGTTCATCAGAAGAGTGGGGTTGGTGGAAAGAAGGCGGCGTGGAAGATGCCGTGTCTTGCAGACTGGGCGCCGTGAACCCCGCAGCCCGAGGCAAATGGGGCGGGATATCCGCACCTTCGGCAGCTTTTGCCGCACGTATAATCGGGGCATAGCCGGTGCAGCGGCACAGGTTGCCAGCCAAAGCGGTATCATGATCGGTTTCGCCGTTTACGTGCGATGTTGCCATGCTCATCACAAAGCCGGGGGTGCAGAAACCGCATTGGCTGCCGTGGTGGTCGATCATCGCGGTTTGCACCGGATGCAGTTGCCCATCTGGCGCGGCCAACCCCTCTACGGTGGTGACATGTTTGCCGGAAAGTTGCGGAAGAAAAAGGATGCAAGCATTGAGGGCGCGCGCGCCATCGGCATCGGTGACCATCACTGTGCAGGCCCCACAATCCCCTTCATTGCAGCCTTCTTTGGTGCCTTTCAGGTTTTGGTGTTCGCGCAGCCAGTCCAATAGGGTCATCGTCGGGGAAGGGTTCGTCAAAGTGACAGGCGACCCATTGAGCGAAAACGAAACGTGCATGGGAAGAACTCTGCCGCGGTACCAAATTCTAAGCGAGATGCGTTCGATGCGGCGTAGAACACAAGCCTGACACAGGCTACGGCGCGGAGCAGGGATTTGGCAAGCATTTTGGCCAAGTAAGGGTGCGCTATTGAAATTCCAGCGCCCTAACTGCCTGTAATTGCGTCACTGTTCTTTCGCTAGGGTTAGCGGATTTAGGGGATGGCTGGCGTGGCCCTCATTTCCCTATAGAGGCTCTTCGAGATTGCGATTACACTCATGCCATGAGCAATTCCCCTCGATTCATTCACCTGCGTACCCACACCGAGTATTCCCTTTTGGAAGGGGCGTTGCGGCTGAAAAAGCTGCCCGCGATGTGCGCGCAGGCCGAGATGCCCGCGCTTGCGCTGACGGATACAAACAACATGTTTGCGGCGTTGGAGTTTTCGGTGGCTATGTCGGGGGCTGGTATCCAGCCGATCATCGGGTGTCAGGTGGATCTGGAGTTTGTAAAACCCCAACCGGGTGAGCGTGCGCGCCCACCAGCGCCGTTAGTCCTGCTTGCCCAGACCGAGCGGGGGTATGAGCATCTGATGAAGCTGAACTCGTGCCTATATCTCGATAATGGTGGCGCGATCCCTCAGGTGACGTTGGACGAACTGGCCGCCAACAGCGAGGATGTGATTTGTCTTACGGGCGGGCCGAACGGGCCTGTGGGGATGCTGCTGCAAAATGGCCAGCGCCCCGCCGCCGAAGAATTGATGAAATCGCTGCACAGCTATTTCGGTGACCGCCTTTATGTCGAGCTGCAACGCCACCCCACAGAAAACGGCGCACCTGAGGTCGAGCGCACAACTGAACGGGGATTGATCGAGATGGCCTATGCCATGGAAATCCCGCTGGTTGCGACGAATGATGTCTATTTTCCAGCCTCGTCAATGTATGAAGCCCACGATGCGTTGATCTGCATTTCTGAGGGCGCCTATGTGGACCAACAGGATGGCCGCCGCCGCCTGTCGCCCCAGCATTATTTCAAATCACAGGCCGAAATGGTCACGCTATTCGCTGACCTGCCGGAAGCGATTGAAAACACAGTCGAGATCGCCAAGCGCTGCGCCTTTCAATCCTATCGCCGCGATCCGATCCTTCCCAAGTTTGCTGATGACGAGGTCGCCGAGCTGCGCCGTCAGGCCCAAGAGGGGCTAAAGGCACGGTTGGCGATCATTCCTCATGCTGCCGAAGTTTCGGTGTACGAAGAGCGGCTTGAGTTTGAGCTGGGCATCATTGAGGGCATGGGATTTCCCGGCTATTTTCTGATCGTTGCGGATTTCATTAAATGGGCCAAGGATCAGGGCATTCCTGTTGGGCCAGGGCGTGGTTCTGGTGCGGGTAGTTTGGTGGCCTATGCGTTGCTGATTACCGATCTTGATCCGCTGCGCTATTCGCTGTTGTTCGAACGCTTTTTGAACCCCGAACGGGTTTCCATGCCCGATTTCGATATCGACTTTTGCATGGATCGCCGCGAAGAGGTGATCCGCTATGTTCAGGAGAAATATGGCCGCGACAAGGTGGGGCAGATCATCACCTTTGGTGCGCTTTTGTCCAAAGCGGCCGTGCGCGACATCGGGCGCGTTTTGCAGATGCCTTACGGTCAGGTAGATCGCCTAAGCAAGATGATCCCCGTGGAGGGCGTGAAACCTGTCAGCATCGAAAAAGCATTGGCGGATGAGCCGCGCTTGCGCGAAGAGGCGAGGTCCGAAGAGGTTGTTGCGCGGCTGTTGGAGTATGGCCAGCAGGTGGAAGGCTTGCTGCGCAACGCTTCGACACACGCGGCGGGTGTGGTGATTGGTGATCGTCCGTTAGACGCGCTAGTGCCGCTTTATCAGGATCCTCGATCTGATATGCCTGCCACCCAGTTCAACATGAAATGGGTCGAACAAGCAGGGTTGGTCAAGTTCGACTTTTTGGGGCTTAAAACCCTGACCGTGATCCAAAACGCGGTGGACCAGATCAAAGCGTCGGGTCGGCATTTGCATATCTCCGCAGACGGAACCGAGCTATTTGAACCGCCAGAGGGGCTGCTAGACGATATCGCGACCATCCCGCTGGATGATGAGGCGTCCTACAAGCTGTATGCAGCGGCCAAAACGGTTGCGGTTTTTCAGGTGGAAAGCTCGGGGATGATGGATGCGCTGAAGCGCATGAAGCCCAACTGTATCGAGGATATTGTTGCCCTTGTGGCGCTGTACCGTCCGGGTCCGATGGAGAATATTCCGACCTATTGCGAGGTGAAAAACGGTCAGAAAGAACGGGAATCCGTCCACCCGTCTATTGACCATATCCTAGAGGAAACTCAGGGCATTATTGTTTACCAAGAACAGGTTATGCAGATTGCTCAGGTGATGGCGGGTTATTCGCTGGGCGGGGCTGACCTGTTGCGCCGCGCCATGGGTAAAAAGATCGCCGAAGAAATGGCGAAGGAACGTCCGAAGTTCGAAAAAGGCGCCATGGAAAATGGCGTCGATAAAAAGAAGGCCTCGGAAGTTTTCGACCTTTTGGAGAAATTCGCCAACTACGGCTTTAACAAATCCCACGCGGCCGCTTATGCGGTGGTGAGCTATCAGACGGCATGGCTCAAGGCGAACCACCCTGTTGAATTTATGGCGGGCGTGATGAACTGCGATATTCACCTGACCGACAAACTGGCCGTGTATTTCGAAGAGGTCCGCAAGCGGCTTGAGCTTCCGTGGGTGCCGCCCTGCGTGAACCGCTCGGATGCGACGTTTAAGGTTGTGGATGGGGCTCTGGTTTATGCGCTGGGCGCGCTTAAGAACGTTGGTGTAGAGGCGATGAAGCTGATCACCGAGGGCAGGGACGGTAAACCCTTTGCTACACTCTATGATTTGGCGCGGCGTGTTGACCTGAAGCGTGTCGGTAAACGTCCGCTGGAGATGCTGGCACGATCAGGCGCATTTGATGTGCTGGATTCCAATCGCCGCCGCGTGTTTGGCGCGCTGGATGGGCTGGTCGCCTATTCTGCGGCTATTCACGAACAGAAGGCGTCTAATCAGGTTTCCCTTTTCGGTGAAGCAGGGGATGATCTGCCCGAACCGCGCATGTCACCCGTAGATGATTGGGAAGCACCAGAGCGGCTGACCGAAGAGTTCAAGGCGGTTGGCTTTTACCTGTCTGGTCACCCGTTGGATGATTACATGGGGCCGCTCAAACGCAAATGGGGTAACGACCGTGGGGTGCCTTTCCTGACGCTGGATGAGTTGACGGATAAGGTGGCGGATCGCGGCGCAATGAATGCGCGGCTGGCGGGCGTTGTCGCAGGGCGGCAAGAGCGTAAATCAGCGCGCGGCAACAGGTTTGCCTTTGCGCAGATGTCTGATCCGGCTGGCGCGTATGAGGTCACGCTGTTTTCGGATACGTTGGAAGCGTGCCGCGATCATCTGGAAACGGGATCAAAGGTTGTTGTCACGGTTGAGGCGACTATGGAAAGCGACCAGCTAAAGCTATTGGGGCGCAGCGTTGCGCCGATTGAAATGGCTGTGGCGGATGTCGGCGGGATGGGCCTGCGCATCTTTATCGAAAGCCCGAATGCCGTTGCCTCGGTTGCCGAAGTGCTGGCAGGGGCGAAACAGGCCGCTAGGACAGGCGGAAAAGGACCGGTTCACTTGTGTCTGATGGATCCGGCCCTGCCGGGTGAGGTGGAAGTGGATTTGGGGGCTGAATTCCCCGTGACCCCCAAAATAAAAGGTGCGATCCGTTCTCTGAGTGGTGTTTTGGAGGTCGAGGAAATCTAGACCACAACCCATGGTTGGTGTGTTGATCCCGCACCTCTAGACTTGCTGGACGGCCCTGCGTAGCTTCGTTAAGCAGTGCCGCAATCCTTGGGAGTATCGCCTTGCGCCATTTACTAGTTGCCGTTGTTTTATTGACCCTTGCCGCCTGTGGTGATCCGCTTGCGGGTGTCGACCGTCTGACGGATGTTGACGTAAGCGAAGACGCCACTGCTGCGGCTCTGCCCGATGCGCAAGAAGTTGCACGCGAAGGATTCCTTGGCACCGAGGCCGCAGAAGGGGATGTGCCTGCGCAAGTGGCTGAAGAACCCAAGAGCAAAGAAACGGGTGGTTTCTTTAGCGGCTTGGTGAAACGGGTTGCAAATAGCGATGCCGCTGCAGCCGTTGCCGCCGATGTTGCTGCATCACAATCTGAACCTGTGGTTATTGAAACAACCCCAGTAGAATCGGCGTCGGCCATTGAATTGGCCGCTCTGCCAGCAGAACCCGCGACCCCGCCAGTGGATGAGCCTGAAAAAAAACGGGGTATCGGATTGTTTGGCGGGGCGACCAAAAAGGACAAGCCGCGAACAGGCCCTGATGCACGCGACGTTCCACTGGGGACCGTTTTGGCATTTGGCGAGATTGCACGTGTCTGCGAAGCCAAAGGCAAATCGCTAGGCAAAAAACTGGATGGATCTGGCCGGCGCGGGTTTGCCTTGTATGACAGCAATCCCAGCGTGCGGGATAAGCGTACTTTTTATATAACGGGCTTTGGTGACAATTGTCCGCGTCAGTTTACCGCGGCGAATGCCCTTTTTGGGAAGCCTTCATTTTATGAACAAATTCGCTTTAGCCCTGCAGGTAAACATTTGCCCTACGCCAAGACCGACGAGGCCTATGATAAAGTGAAATCAAAAGTCTGCCGTGCCCGTAAGAAAGAGCCATGTGGCGTCAAGATTGACAAGCTGGACGGTCTGGCAGCGTTTGTCAGCGCGTATGAATTTCACGAGCACAATGGAAAATGGAAAGAGTTTCTGGTGCACGATGGCGAGGTCGTTGCGTCAGCGGTAAAGTCAGTAAACTGAACGACTTAATAGTGAGGGGGGCGTTCGTCTCCGACGACAACGCCGCCGCTGCCAGAGGCCTCTCGTTCGCCTTCACGTCGCATCAACATCTCAACGCGCCTGTTCAGGCGGTCGATTTCATCCTGTTGGTGCGCAACAATATCCGAAAGATCATCAACGGCGCGGAGTAGGTGAGCGATTTGTTCTTCTAACTGTTCCATGGTGCCCACCTAGGCCGCTTCGCGCTGTTCCGCAATGGGCTTGATCCTACGGACACAGCCCTGCAGGGCTGCGATGCTATTCTGGAGCCCGTTGCAAAGGGTCACGCTGAACGATGATCTCCCTGCTGTTGCTTGCCCCGCGCCCCTGCATCCGTTAGAGCCGAGGCGAGATTTTATCCTTTTCGAGGTATGTCATGGCTAAGCCTAAAAAGACCCCACGCCCAAAGGCGGAAACGCCACGCGGGTTTCGTGATTATTTCGGTGCCGAAGTTACGCAGCGCGCTGAAATGCTGGCCAAGATTGCAGGCGTATATCATCGATACGGTTTTGACGCTTTGGAAAGCGCGGCAGTGGAAAAGGTTGAAGCGCTGGGCAAGTTTTTGCCAGATGTCGATCGCCCGAATGAAGGTGTTTTTGCATGGCAAGAAGATGCGGAATCGGAAAAGCAGGGGGATTGGCTGGCGCTGCGCTATGATCTGACGGCGCCGCTGGCTCGGGTTTATGCCCAACACCGCAACGATTTGCCCACGCCCTATCGCCGTTATGCGATGGGGCCTGTTTGGCGCAACGAAAAACCAGGTCCGGGGCGGTATCGCCAGTTTTACCAATGTGATGCGGATACGGTAGGTGCTGGGTCGGTCGCTGCGGATGCAGAAATTTGCGCGATGTTATCTGATTGCCTCGAAGAGGTTGGCATTGCTCGCGGCGATTATGTTGTGCGGGTGAATAACCGAAAGGTCTTGAATGGCGTTCTAGAGGTTGCTGGCCTGTCTGGCGATGACAAAGAGGCCGAGCGCGGCATTGTCTTGCGCGCGATTGACAAGCTGGACCGCCTTGGGCCGGATGGCGTGCGTGCGCTGCTGGGGGAAGGCCGCAAAGACGACAGCGGTGATTTTACCGATGGTGCAGGGCTTGGCGATGCTCAGGCCGATGTGGTCATGGGCTTTATGCAGGCCAAACGTGGCGATGGCGCTGCCACTTGTGCGCGCTTGCGTGAACTGGTCGGTGACAGCGCGGTAGGCATCGAAGGTGTGTCCGAGCTGGAGACCATCGCCGAGCTGTTGGCGGCGGGCGGTTACGGACCTGACCGGATCGAAATTGACCCCTCTGTTGTTCGTGGGCTGGGGTATTACACTGGCCCTGTTTATGAGGCCGAGCTGACATTCGAGATCAAAGACGACAAAGGGCGCGCGCGCAACTTTGGTTCAGTTGCGGGGGGTGGTCGTTATGATGACCTAGTGAAGCGTTTCACTGGACAGGAAGTGCCCGCAACGGGTGTGTCGATTGGCGTTGATCGTCTATTGGCCGCTTTGCATGCCAAGGGGCGGATGGATACCACGTCTCAGGGTCCGGTTGTTGTGACGGTGATGGATAAGGCGCGCATGGCGGATTATCAGGAAATGGTGGCCGAGCTGCGGCAGGCTGGCATCCGTGCGGAAGTTTACCTTGGGAATCCCAAGAACTTTGGCAACCAGTTGAAATACGCCGATAAACGCGGCAGCCCGATCGCAGTGATCGAAGGCGGCGAAGAGCATGAGCGCGGCGTGATCCAAATCAAGGATCTGATCCTTGGGGCAAAGATGGCCGAAGGCGCAACATTGGAAGAATGGCGTGACCGCCCCAGCCAATACGAAGTCGCGCGCGGTGATCTGGTTGCGAAAGTGCGCGAAATTCTGGAGCTTTACAGCTAATGCCAACACGAGCAGAAACAAACGCAAAAGCCGCGCAGCTGCGTGCGGGCTTTGAGGCGCAAGGCGCCCAAGCGGTAGAGCCGCCTATCCTGCAACCAGCCGATACTTTGCTGGATTTGTACGGTGAAGATATTCGTGCGCGCGCTTATGTGACCTCGGATGCTTTGCGCGGAGAGCAGATGCTGCGGCCGGATTTCACGGTTCCAGTGGTGCAGATGCATATGGCCATTGGCGCCGAACCGGCCCGCTATACCTATGCTGGCGAAGTTTTCAGGCGGCAGGAAAATGATCCCGCTCGCGCAAATGAATATGTGCAGGTTGGCTACGAAGTTTTTGAACGCGCTGATCCAGCGGCGAGTGACGCGGAAGTTTTCGCGCTGATCGCCAACGCATTGGAACCTTACCGCGTTCGGGCCGTTACGGGTGATATTGGTGTGTTGATGGCCGTTGTAGAGGGTCTAGATACCAGCGACATGCGCAAAAAGGCCCTGATGCGCCATATCTGGCGACCGCGCCGTTTCCGTGCGCTGCTAGAGCGCTTTTCCGGCGGGGTTCCTGTTTCGCCCACGCGTGAAGCGTTGCTGGCAGGGGATGTGGATGCTGGGGCGCCATTGGTCGGCGCGCGGCGTCAGCATGAGATTGATCACCGTATCGCAGCCCTGAGAGAAGACGCCAAGACACCGCCGATTTCTCAAAAAGATGTCGATCTGATCGAAGCGCTTTTGGATATTTCAGCCTCGCTGCCTGATGCGATAGAGCAGCTGCATGATTTGTCGGTTGATTTGCCGGTGATTATCCCTGCTGTTGCAGGTGTGGTTGCCCGTAAGGATGCATTGAAATCCCGTGGTGTGGATGTCGATAAGCTGGCTTTTGAAGGAAGCTATGGGCGCACGTCGATGGAATATTATGACGGCTTTGTCTTTGGGTTCCGTTCGGTTGATCGCCCTGATCTGCCACCGCTGGCAACAGGTGGGCGGTATGATGCGTTAACCCGCCGTCTGGGCCAAGGGCGTGAAATTCCTGCGGTAGGCGGTGTCATGCGCCCCGGTGTGATGTTGGAACTGGAGAGCAGCCAATGACCATTAAGCTGGGTGTCCCGTCCAAAGGACGGTTGATGGAAAAGACTTTTGACTGGTTTGGTGTCCGCGGTATTCAGCTGGCGCGAACGGGGTCAGAACGGGAATACGCGGGCGTGGTCGAAGGGATCGATGGCGTTGCATTGGTTTTGCTCTCGGCGGGTGAAATCCCGCGTGAGCTGGCCGCTGGTCGTATTCATCTGGGCGTAACAGGAACCGATTTGGTTCAGGAAAAGCTGGCGCTGTGGGATCAGTCGGTCGAACCAGTCGCCGAGCTGGGGTTTGGGCATGCGGATTTGATCCTTGCCGTGCCCCAAGGGTGGACGGATGTGGATACGCTGCATGATCTGGACGCGGCTGCGGCAGCTTTTCGCGAGACCCATGGATATCGTATGCGCATCGCGACGAAATATCACCGTTTGGTGCGTGAATTCCTGCGCGAAGCAGGGGTTGCGGATTACGCATTGGTAGACAGCCAAGGCGCAACAGAGGGCAGCGTCGCCAATGAAACAGCCGAAGCCATTGCCGATATTACATCAACGGGTGAAACATTGCGGGCGAACCACCTGAAAATCCTGTCGGACGGATTAATGCTGCGCAGTCAGGCGACGCTGTGGCAATCACGCGTCGCTGACATGGACAGTGCTGAACGTGCGTGCCTTGATAAATTGCTGGAAAAGCTGGTTTAGATCACACCGATTTCGGCCAAGGCGCGGTTCAGTTCGACGGGCAATGCCTCTTCTGAATCGCGCCCTTTGGGAAGGTCAGCTGGCGCGTCATCAGGGGTAAGGTATCGCCACCCTTGAAAGGGGCGTTTGAGGGCAGATACTGTCGGGATGATTTCGTTGTCCAAGACAATCGAACAACGGCGGATGCCATCCTCGCCAATTTTTTCGTCAAAGCGGATGATTCTCTGGCGCGCAGAGATTTCGCCCTTGATGACCCAGTAAATAGAACCGCCATTCAGTATTTCGGCCTCGCGTTTGGGCCACATGCGAGTGGTATGGAACGTGAAACCATCAACGGATTTTTGGGCGCGCAGTGTCTGCCATTCGGCCAGTTGTTCAACACTTTCGGTGCCGACGGACAGTTTGATAAGATTAACGGTCTTGTTGCTCATAGATTTACCCACCAAATTATCCACAGACTCACCCGAGCCACATCATAGGGTAGGGCATGGGGAACTAGATGCAAACTCTTGTGGTTGCAAGACCGAAAATCATCGAAAGAATGGTGGTGTTTTTTGTGCTTTAGGCTATGGTCTGCCACCTCCACACTATCATTCAAGGAATCGCCATGACCCGCTTTGCTGCCCCAATCGCCGAACAGATTTGGGATATGAAATACCGTTTCAAAGCGGCTGATGGTACGCCCCACGACGTCACCGTCGAGGATACATGGCGCCGCATCGCGCATGATCTGGCGCAGGTAGAGAATGACAAAGAAGGCTGGGAAGAAACGTTTTTCGAGGCGCTGGAAGATTTTAAATATCTGCCAGCTGGCCGTATCACAGCGGGTGCAGGTACCGCGCGCCGCGTAACGCTGTTTAACTGTTTTGTTATGGGCACTGTGCCTGACAGCATGTCCGGCATTTTCGACATGTTGAAAGAGGCGGCCCTAACCATGCAGCAGGGCGGCGGGATCGGCTATGATTTCTCTACCATCCGTCCCAAAGGCGCTGACGTTTTGGGTGTTTCGGCAGATGCATCTGGCCCGCTGTCGTTTATGGATGTTTGGGATGCGATGTGCCGCACGATCATGTCTGCGGGATCGCGCCGCGGTGCTATGATGGCAACCATGCGCTGTGACCACCCTGATGTAGAGGATTTCATCACAGCAAAATCAGACGCTGCACGTTTGCGCATGTTCAACATGTCTGTTCTGATTACGGACCCGTTTATGGAAGCGGTCAAGGCAAACGGCCCGTGGGATCTAAAGTTTGACGGGAAGGTCTATAAGACTGTTCAGGCGCTGGACCTGTGGAACGCGATCATGCAAGCGACATATGATTTCGCCGAGCCAGGTGTGATTTTCATCGACCGCATCAACAAGGCAAATAACCTGAGCTATTGCGAAACAATCGCCGCGACCAATCCATGTGGTGAGCAACCTCTGCCACCCTATGGCGCCTGTCTGCTGGGCTCGATCAATTTGGCGCGTCTTGTAAGTGCACCGTTTGAGGACGCTGCCGCGCTGGACGTAACTGCCCTGAATGAGCTGGTCGCGACATCGGTTCGCATGATGGATAACGTCGTTGATGTGTCCCAGTTCCCGTTGGAAGCCCAAGCGCAAGAAGCCAAAAACAAACGTCGGATCGGCCTTGGTGTTACGGGGCTGGCGGATGCGCTTTTGATGTTGGGGCTGCGCTATGGCTCGGACGAGGCGGCGCGTCAGACGGAGCAGTGGATGCACGCGATTGCGCGCGCCGCGTATCTGGCCTCGGTGGAGTTGGCAAAGGAAAAAGGCGCATTCCCGCTGTTTGACGCCGAAGAATATCTGGCGTCTGGCACCATGCGTGCCATGGATGAGGATGTGCGCGAAGCGATCCGTACCCACGGCATCCGCAACGCGCTGCTGACCTCTATCGCGCCGACGGGTACGATCAGCCTATATGCGGGCAATGTTTCTTCGGGGATCGAGCCAGTCTTTGCCTACGCCTACACACGCAAGGTTCTGCAAAAGGACGGCAGCCGTACCGAAGAAGAAGTTGTAGATTATGCCGTGCAGATGTGGCGTGAAAAATTCGGCGACCGTGAGCTGCCCGACTATTTCGTCAATGCACAGACACTGGCGCCACTAGAGCACGTGAAAATGCAGGCGGCAGCGCAGAAATGGATCGACTCCAGTATTTCGAAAACGATTAACTGCCCGGAAGACATCTCGTTTGATACATTCAAAGAGGTCTACATGGAGGCGTGGGACACCGGCTGTAAGGGCTGCACAACCTATCGTCCAAACGATGTGACCGGTTCTGTTCTTTCCGTTTCCGAGGATAAAAAGCAGGCGCCAGAAGTCGTTAGCCACAATGGCGAGGAACCGCAGGAACCGCATGGCGATGTCATCTATATGTCCGAGCCATTGGATCGCCCAGAAGAGTTGGAGGGATCAACCTACAAGATCAAATGGCCCGATAGCGAACATGCGCTCTACATCACGGTCAACGATCTGATCGTCGGGGGGCACCGTCGTCCGTTTGAGGTGTTCATTAACTCCAAAAACATGGAGCATTTCGCATGGACCGTCGCATTGACGCGGATGGTTTCGGCAGTGTTCCGTCGCGGTGGCGATGTGTCCTTTGTTGTTGAAGAGCTGAAAGCCGTATTCGACCCGCGCGGTGGAGCGTGGATGGGGGGTAAATACATCCCGTCTATCCTTGCCGCGATTGGTAGTGTGATCGAACAGCATATGGTTGCTACAGGATTTATCGAAGGCGAAGGCATGGGGTTGAAATCTGACCCACAGGCGAAAATCGTTGGTTTGGATCAGCCAAAGGGTAAAGCCTGCCCCAGCTGCGGCCAGTATGATTTGCGTATGGTTGAAGGCTGCATGACATGCGGTAGCTGTGGCCATAGCAAATGCGGCTAAGAGGGATGTCTAAGGGTGTTGTGAGACACACCATAAAATGACCATTATGTAGGTTTTTTTGTCCTCTCGACCCAGATCAAATGACCACCGGCAGCAAGAGTTGCCGGTGGTTTCTTTTTGTATCAGTGACTTAAGGGGTTTTTCTATCAGATGGAGTGCTGCCTCATCTGCTTGTCTTAAGTATCGGTGAGTAGCGTTGACGCGGCGATAGGTTTGTTCTTTATACGTTCCAAGGCTCCGGAGCCTTTCATATCATTCTCAATGTCAGACCCTCGGTCAGGCAACCGGTGCATGGCAAAGCTGTGTACTGGGATCTGAAAGGAATCCGTTATGCTTAAATCAAACATCCCAATCGCGAACGTTCGCTTCTTCGACAAAACCCCTACGGTCGCCGAACTTGAGCGGAGGTTCTCGCGATTTCTGAGAGGCTTTCGCGAGCAGCGATGCGCCGCCGAGCAAACTGAGAGATTTGCAGAAGATGGACCGACGGAAACGTTCGAACTTTCTGCGAACTCTCTTTCGACTCGAGATAAGATCAAGATCGAGAGGCGCGCTTTGAGATATGTTGAGCTGCAGGAAGCAGCGACAGGGATGCAGCACCTGAGGACCGAGGAGCGCACTGCCCTTCGCAGGCTACAGAACGGTGCGACGGTCTCGAGAGTTTCCAACGAACATGATGCCGACGTCCTTGCTGCGGCCCTGCATGAGGAGATGCCTTGGATGGCTCCTGCCACCGAGCACATCTGGCACGCGATGCGGAAATCCGTTCGCGAGGGCCGTCCCAGCATCCAGTTTGCGCCACTTTTGCTTCTCGGCCCACCGGGTGTCGGCAAATCCCACTGGGCGCGGAGGCTGGGCAACCTGCTTGAAGTGCCGACTACTGTCATTGATGCTACCGGTGAGCCTGCCAGCTTTGCTCTGGTTGGATCGCAGCGCGGGTGGGGAAGTGCCGGGCCTGGTAAGGTCATTGAGACGATCATCAGAGAGAGATGTGCTAATCCGATTATTGTTGTTGATGAAGTGGAAAAGGCGGGAGACGTGACCTCAGAGAAAGGGCTGCGTTTCAGCTTGACCGATGGCCTTTTGCCTCTCTTGGAAAGAATGACAGCGAAGACTTGGCAATGCCCATACTACCGGGTTCAATTTGATCTCTCGTGGGTCGGTTGGGTGCTGACGGCGAATAGTTTGCGTGGCCTTCCCGAGCCCCTTTTGAGCCGCTGTCCGCCGTTGGAACTCCAACAAGTATCTAAGCAGCATTTGATTGGTTTCGCGCAGCGCTTGGGTAAGGCGAGTGAACTTCCAGATGAGGTGATCACAGCTCTCGAAGAGATCATCTGGACTTGTCACGGAGACATGAGTGGCCCGAGCCTGAGGACCGTTAAGCGGATGATCGAAAGGGCTGCGATTGCCACTGCGCGGCCTTTGCTTCATTGACCGATGGGGATCCGACTTTCCCTACATGCCGGGCAGGCAAGTGGTGCCGAGCCTGACGGAAAGCGGCTTTGCGTTGCTGCGTTATCCAAGCTCCGCTTTGGCAAACAGTTTGATGGTGAAGAGTAGATTTCCAACCTCTCGCCGTCTTTATTTTTGAAAATGCTGATGATACCAAATCTAGGTTGAAAAACTTTTGCTTTACGAGAGAATGACCACTCCTGTACCCAACATATAGGCGCATTTTTGGGACAAATTAAGTGGATCAATCTGACATCGAGGCTGACGGCCAAATTCACGCTATTGCAGCTGAATGGGGAGTGAATCCTGACCATTTAAATGACGTCACTTGGGAATTAGAAGAAATTGAGGGAAATGATGGGGAAGTATACGGCTTCCTTGTCAGGTTTGATGAGGGATCAGACGCTGAAATCTTGAAGCAAATCGGGCTCTTAAATGGCGTATTGACGCGGGAAGTAAGCCTGAATGCATTCGATGAACTTGATTTCGATGAACCTGAAATTGATACGACAATTGAAGAAATCTCAGGTGCTCGCCTTGTCGACTCTCGCTCGACAAGGGCGAAACGTTGGACGCCCTTAACCGGAATACACGTTCGAAATTTCAAGGCGGCCAAAGAAGCCGAAATACCGCTTGGGAATGTAACGATCTTGGTCGGGCCAAACGGAAGTGGCAAATCATCGGTGCTACAGGCGATACACTGGGCGGCCAGAGCGGCAAGCTATGTATTACCAAAAAATCAGAAGGAAATGATATCCTTTGAGAGGCTCGACTACATTCCTTCGAGTGATCCTTTGAAAACTTTACACAATGGAGAGCTTAAAACGGGATCGAAATCGGATGCTGTTGAAGTGTACTTCAAGCATGTTTCGGACCAAGACGAAAAGATTCAGACCACAGTACGAATACGTGCGGCTCGAAACAAAGGTGGGATAACCGCCTATATGGAAGGCGGAAGTGCCGTTACCCCTTACAAGCAACGGTACCAGTTTATAACTGCATATATACCAGGGTTGGCTGGTCTTTCCGAAAGGGAAACTATTCTGGCTCAACCTACGTTGCGTCGCCAGGCATCAAGTGGGGATGCCGGAGGAGTGTTGAGAAATATTCTATACAATTTGAGCACCGATAGTAGTGATGACACTGACCCCGGAGAGGGACAAATTCGGCTCAAGGCGCTTAATCGATTGATTAAGAGGGTTCATCCCAACTCTTCCATCGACGTGTCGTTTGATGAACGCGAAGATTTTCACATTTCTGCCTCCATCACGGACATTCAGAATGGAAACGCTCGTCCTTTGGAAACGGCTGCGACTGGAATTTTGCAAGTTGTTCAGATTTTTGCGTATCTAATTCTATTCAAACCGAGGCTGATGCTTATCGATGAACCAGATGCACACCTTCATCCGGACAAGCAGGAGCGGCTTATTGAGGCTTTAGAGCTTGCCTCGAAAGAGTTGGAAACTCAAATTATTCTTACAACTCACAGCCCCAACATCGTTAGAGCAGCAAGCCTTGTTTCTAAACTTGTGTGGATGAGAGACGGGGTTGTTCAAACTGATGACGATGAAGCAATTCGCCGGTTGCTCGGATGGGGTGGCTTGGATAAGTCTGTGTTGTTTTTTGTTGAAGATGAAGATGATAGACCCCTTAGAGCAATTCTTAGGCAATGGCCCAGTCTATCAGCGCAAGTATCAGTATGCCGTTGCTTCGGAATAGACAACTTACCTCGCGACAAATTTCTAGAGGGTCTACTTGTAGACGGTGAACTCAAAGTCAAAGCTGCTATTCATCGAGATGGTGATTTTATGACTGATGAAGAAGCCGCGAAATGGCGAGACAGTTTTTCAACTGAAGGTGTATATCCTTGGGTTACGGCAGGTTCTGACCTTGAGGGGTATTTTTGTTCAGCGAAATACCTGGCCGCCTTATACAAGGTGAGCGAGGCGGATGCTGAAGAATGGCGTCGCGAAGCTGCAGCTACGATTGGAAAAGCCCGAGATCACTTTCTTGAGAAACGAAAAAAGATAGTTTATGCACTTTGGCCGGATGGCGGCTCTCCAGACGCAGTTGGTCTTTGGGATGCTGCTGGTGGAAAGTCACCCACAACGGTGAAAGGAAAAAAACTGCACAAGGCACTGAAGCAAATCGTTAAAACTGCTGGTGAGAACGACAGGCTACTTGATGAGTTTGCGATTCCAGAGGGGTTCGTCGTTGCCGAAGACTTGAAGATCATCATAGAATCTGCGCTGACAGTTGACTGAGAACGCTCAACAGACATTGAATATCATCGGAGTTTTGAGCTGATACCTTTGGCACTTACAGATTATTCAGCCCGATGCACCAGCATAGGCTAAAAGCGTAGCGGCAGGGTCAATCTGCTGGAAGTGCCAACAACAATTTTGATGCTTCTAAATTCGAGCTGATCGGCCTGTCTCCACAGGACAGCGTGACGGCACAACAAGCCGACGCATAAGCTGGGCCTTGTTATCGCGCGAGATCCAGCACGAAAACGTCAATTTGACCGCGGAGGTCATGGGGCACAGATTCTTTGATTTTCTCGTAGAGATCAGCAGCAGAGATAACTGCTGGATCTTTACGCCCAGCAATCGTTCCATTTGGACCAAACCATAGCACCAAATAGATTCCTTGTTGCCCGGCATCTTGGTGAATTGCATAACGATCGAAGAGCTGGGCGCTCGCAGCTGTGTACAGTTCTGGGTTCCACTGGCCTTTAACCTCGACTACCAACATTTGTCGGCTGCCGTCTACCATCTTTGAGGCCGTGAAATCACAACGCTTGGCATCCTTCATCTGATGCTCAATTACATCCGAAATGTTCAAGGACTGGAGCTTCGGCCTTAAAAGTGTCACGATGCGCTTGGTTGATGCGTTTTCCATTAGATGGTCGTCGCCCGAGTAAAAGATGTCCAAAAGATCAAGATCACTCCCGCGAATTTCGGCCTGTAATTCCTCCAGATTTTCAAGGATCAAAGTTCTCATGTGCTCAACACTGGCGATCTCGGCATGCTCCAGTAACGCAACAATCCCCCCAGGTTTTGGTGGAGCCCAATCCTGATGTGCATTTGTCCGCAGCACAGTAGCTCTGATGGTTCTCAATGTTGAATCCAGTGTTTTAAACCGGGAATCTTTTCGAAGATCATCGAGAACAGGAAGGGCACGTTCCGGCTGGTCTCTGCCGATCGTCCAGATGACTTCGGTCAGGTATCTATAAGCAGTTTCTGTTTTTGGGCTTCCTGTACCGTGACTACTTGGTAGATGTACTTCTGGCCAAGAGCCTATAAACGACTGCAAGACAAATTGAATTTTACGAGCTGTCAGGTCAGGCCAACCCGTTTCTTCGCCATGGCGCTTGCGACCAGCGTGTTGCTGCAGAGCAAATATGTTATTCGGATCGGCTGTCAGCCAATTCCAAATTTCAGGCTTGGTATCGTCAACAAAATAGAAGTATCGCAAAAACCAAAATGCTCTCGGATCCACTTTCGTAAAAGGCCCAATCTGTCGAAAAAGGATGTTACAATTCTTGCGGATCAAGCCCGTTAACGTGTCCCGATCTCCATACATAGCGGCCATATCAAACAGCTTATCTAAGACTTGGTAGGATAGTGTTGGATGCAGAGCCAACCATTCCGTAGGTAAAGTCGATCTAAACGCCTGAAATTCAACCTTTCGATCCAGCCAACTCAAATCAATAAACCGGTTTTGGTTCAACTGAGGTTCGATCAAATCTCGGAGATACTGTTCGCGTTCAACCTTGCAAAACAGGCAACGGTCTACTTCTGCCTCGAAACTTACCACCTCTGTTTTCTGGAGGTTTTTATACCCTCCAATATCTAACTTCACTGCTTTCAGAATTTTTTGGTCAATCGCTGAGAGGTCATTTGAAATTCGGAATTGTAACAAGCAAGCCGCATGAAGGATTTGCACTGAGCGATGTTGGGCTCCCTGACCCAGTTGATCCAAGGAAGGGATGTCAGCCGCTTGGCCAGTAAAGCTGCTGAGCAATGATTTTTCGACATCAACCTTTCCGCCAAACTCTTCACTCAGTCTTTCTGGTGCTGATAAGTAAAGAGAAGCCATAAAGCTCAGCCACCTCCAACACTCTCCCGCTTCGATCTGTTCTTTGTCTTCGCGCAGGGATCGCTCGTTGCGCTTCGCTATTCGTCGATCTCGCCTTGTGCGTCGGCTATCAAATCGTCCTCTACGGTACCGCCCCTCTTGCCATTGCCTCTTCGCTATTTTGTTGCGTTGCACCCAAGAGGTCATAAACTCAGGATTTGCATTGGCATGAAGTCGCATCACATGCCGCAAAGGGTTGGGGCCTCGATTTTCGGGTTTATTGTAATAGCGGTGGCCGGATAGAAACCTGCACCAAAGATTGAGGTTGTTGGTTTCAAAAGCGATCTCGACCATCGCGAGTTCATCAGCCATCTGAAACCCAAGACCAGAGTGCCCCTGCCATCCAAAGGTATTTGAGTAAATTTTCCATATTTCATCTTCATCCGTCACGTTTGCAAATGCAGATTGTTGGATTTGTTGGCGAAGACAGTTATTTTCCTGCAATGCTCGAACTGCGGCGCTATCCTTGGAACGGGCTTGATTATGAAAGTTCAGGTTTTTTATCCAACCCCACACCTTCGCTGGATCAGCAGTATCTGCTGCAAGTGTGAAAAACCTGTCCAGTAGAGATCCCACGGTCTTACTGATACTGTCCCGACAATGGCAATCGTGGGCGTCTTTGGCTTTGCAGGTACAGGAGAGTTTATCCGTAAGTTCATTCAGAAGACGTTCGGTAGCCTCCAAGTTTAAGCTTTGGGTAACTTTCTTAAGAGCATACAATCGATCGAAGTCACGAGGCACTGTTTGTGCATTGGCTCTGAGCAGTAAGGCCAGTTGATCAGCTTCAAAATTCTCAACACCTGCGTCGACACATATCTCTGCCGCAAGCTCAAGTGCATCTGGAGTTCCAGATTTAACCAAGCGATCAAAGTCAGGCTTGTGATTGTGTGTTGTGACACTGCCCAATTGCATTTGCGCCCGAGTTCTAACCTGCTTTGGCACTTCTTCATTAAATATCAATTCTTGTAATTCAGGGACCAGCTCCGCATTTGCGGGTGATCCTTCAAGCAGCTCTAGCAACAGCATACGAAGTTCATCATCATCGTTTTGTTTCAGTAGAATTGGTCTGACGGCTTGAATGACTGACGGAGTGAAAAAGCCTGCAGCGCTGAAATTGCGCCATCGGTCACTCCTGCGAAAGTGTGGGTCGTGTACTTGAAGCTTCTGTAATTCTTTCAGAAGATATAGCTTGGAATTTTCTGACAGCATGGATGGATCGCCGTTACCGAGAACGGCGTAAGGATCGACTTCTATTGCAGCATTTTGTACCGACTGTGACCCCAATGCGGCCATCCACCCCAGCAAACCTCGGAGTTCATCGCGTGTGGTCCCATTTGGAGCAATAACTGACAAGCACTGTCGCATCGAAAAGATATGGCCGGCATCATCAACCAGCCGGATCAAATATCTGGCTGCACCATATTCGGCAACTATCCTATGTATAGGTTCATGTAAGCCTTCACCGGTTGCTGGCTTGAAGAGTTTGGTGTCCAGTATTGACGGCAATTGAATGCTATCTATACCCAAATCTCCTAAGTTGGGGAACGTATCGTCCTGCAATCTTCCCGCGATGGAAACCCCCACCGCGCCTGAAAGTAAGACCTTGGCGAAGACTTCTTCTGCCCAAGCAACCCTTTGATTTCTCGTAGGGGCTCCTCTTTGCGATATTGCCTCGTTTGCTTCGTGAGCAAGATGTTTGATCGCATCATCGAACACCGCTTTCCTCGATTTAAAGAGTCTACCACTTTCAATGTAGGCGGCAGCAAACAACTTGAGGAACTCTGGATTTCCCAACAAGAGTCCAAGGTCAAAGCGCTGAACCTGCACTATGAAGTCGTCGAAATTCTCATCGGGTAGTTCGTGCGCGAAAAGTTGACGTCGTTCATGCTCAGTAAGCGGTAAAAGCTGGACGACTACCGGCTCGATATCAAACACATCTTTGACCAACTGAGTTTGAGATTTCTCCCATTCTCCAGAGCGGCTGGAAAGAACAATTCGATCTGCTCCGGTTGCACGGATTTTCGATAGTATTTGGCCAATATCTTGAGCTCCAAGTCGAGCTACTTCATCAAAAGCATCGACTATTTGGCAAGATGATGCGCTCGGTTCAAAATAACAGCTCGCTTTGGTGGCTTTGGTATCAAACCTGCGAGCGAAATTCGCCAGTAAAGCTGTTTTTCCTGCCCCTGGTTCAGCCAAAACGATAACTACGCCGGGCTCCAGAAGAAGCTCACTCTCTGCGACAACGCGTTCGCTTGATTGCAAGCTGCGAAGTATATGAAAATTTTTACTCATTGATTTGAACATAGGTAAGCAGTTTGGAATGTACCATGCACGTAATGAAAAGGTAAGATTTTGTGCCGCTCACTTTACGTCATTTACTTCGATTAGCGAAGGCTCGAACGCTGATCCAATCCCTTATGATGAGTTCCGCTGCGTTTCCGCGGTGATGTAGCGGACGGAAGGCCCCTTGTGATCGATGCGGAACTACATACAATATATTGTATCGTTAGAATGATTTGAGAGTCACCAAGTGCGTCAAAAACAGCGAATTGGGAACGCAAAGACCCCACTCGACGATCGGTTCGAAATGGAGGGCGGACGCAGTAGCGAACGCTATTTGCGGACTTCGAGCCATTGGGTGGTTACCGATCGGGATGACGGTGAAACCTATATACTATGGCTGATCAAAAAGACTGGTGCGGCGGTCGATCAAGATATTGCGCGCTTTCTGAATGATACGGTGCGGCGCGTACGCGGGGTTCTGGCTCGCAAGGCGGTGCATGAAATTTTGCTGGATGTGATAGATGTTATTGAAGACGATCACGAGATCGGAATTCGTTTAATAGGCGCTGACGGATCGCTTGACGCTTTGTCTGCTCGAAGTCGCCGCAAAATCGAGGAGAGCGCACGAACGGTTTCTGGACGTGTCGCTATTTGGTATCAAATAGCACGACTTGCGCGGGGTGTGGGTTATCTCCACGGGGCAGACATCGTTCACGGCGGCATAGCAGAAAGCACGGTTTTCACATCTTGCCTTGAACCTCTAGAACTGAAGCTCGGTGGCTACGAGGGCTGCGTTCATCTCGGTTCCGTTGGTAGCGGTGGTGCGGCCTTACTGAGCCCCGGTTCTGTTGTTTCTTACGGTCAAGACTGGCGGGACCTTGGAAAAGTTGCTGCGGGTCTGCTCTTACAAAATGATACAGAAAGCGCAGTGCTTCTGCCAGCAGAGCAGCGCTTGCTTGACCGCCTTCGTGTGCCACCTCAGTTCGTGCATGTCGAAGGCGAGGCCTTGGCAACAGAGATTGAGGCTTTGTGCTCAGAACTTGAGTTGGTGGGGTCAAGTGGACGGCACGAATTGATCGTTCTGCCGGGGCGTGATCTTTTGCGGCGTGACGTACCTGTGCTGACGCAAGGGTTAATTCCAGCGACTGATAGGGAAGCGCTACTCTCTTTTGTTCAAGACGATTTGACGGGGGATACCCCAATCGCTTGGCGCGACTCTTACCGCGGCGATGGGATGATATCAGTGTTCACCCAACGCGCCGTTTATAGTGTACGCCCGATGACGAACGATGATCGTTTTGGCCGGATTGTAAGCTGTCGGATGCGGGGTGCAGGCGATGGTGCACTGAATGCGTTGCCGATTACTGCTCGAATGCACGTCTCGCAAAACATTAACCATGCACAGGATCGAGCTGCGCGGACTGGGGGAGGAGCCATCGCGTGGGCTTCCGTCGGGAAAGATCCTGCAGTACAGGCGAGTGATCGCGATCTCGTCGAATGGCATGCGCTGGTCTTGATTGAGGTTGCAACCCTCCTTGAGGGACGACTGCACCATTATCCTGTCGAAATTGTCGATACTCCTGAAACCGGCCTCGTTCGTGTCGCGGCGCGAACTGACGCGGAGCGGGATCATTGGCGTGCAAAGTTCGGACGCAATGAGGCGGCCGCTGACCTTCAACGCGAGATGCTGCGCGATGACGGTTCGGTGGAGTGGACGCTCACAGCGTCTGGTGCGCTGACGCTGGGGCCTTCTGCACCAAAACTCTCGCTTGAAGATGTCGTCGATGCAGATGGACGAAGGCTTTATGTTTTCCGACATGAAGGAAGAATACCAATTGAGGGGCACGTTCTGCTACGTCCACGTCCGGACAAAGGGACTGAAACGCAGGTCCGCCGCCGTCTTAACCACATAGTCAATTCCCGCGATAACTTTGATCTACTTCGTGCTATTGGCGACCCACGCAGTGTCGGTTTGGACCCTGCAATCCGTGCTATGGCCCCTCCGGGTGCCGCACCCACCGAATTGGATCCGTCAAAATCATCAGCGTGGGATATAATCTGTCACGGGCATGCCCTCAATCTCGTTGTTGGTCCTCCGGGTGTGGGAAAGTCTTTCCTTATATCGAGGCTTATCGGCAGTATTTTGAAAGATCGACCAACCGCTCGTATCCTTATTGCCGCACAGAACCATGAGGCGCTTGCGGAAATGGAGCGCACACTACGAAAGCATTTTACTGAGCTGGGGAATGACGCAATCGTCGTCCGCATGGAACGCCCTGAAAAGAACTCGGGGGAAACTCGCTTAAAAGCACGTGCGCGGTCCCTTCTGGATACCTTCGTTTTAAGTCAGACAAGCCCACTCTCCCGTGTCCGACGTAAAGCTATTGAGCGGCTCCTTCGAGTACAAGAATCCGATGAAGCTGTTGACTCTGAAGGTGAGGCTATTCTGCGGGACACGGAACATCTAATTCTGCGCAGCGCTGACGTAACTTTAGCGACAGCGAACTCGTCTGTGCTCGAGGAGATGGCTGCGCAGAGTCAGCAATTCGATTGGGTGATCGTGGAGGAAGCCGCAAGGGCCAGTGGTCCGGAGCTTATCGGGCCATTGTCTTTGGGTAGCCGGCGCGTATTGATTGGAGATCATCGCCAACTGGCTCCGTTCGATGCCGAACGTAAGGCACGGCTTTATTCTGCGGGCGCCGCCGAGGCGTTACTTGAGGACGCGGTAGATATTATCGCTGCGGTATCGGATCTGCCCGAGGCGGTCGGTGCTTCGCTTGCTGCGTTGGCAGACAACAGCAGTCTTCGCCTGGACGTACTCGGAGCGGCTCTTCGGCTTGAGCAACCGTTTAGAGAAATCGCAGAAACAGCGGAAGAGGCTTCAAACAATGTGCGTAGCGGGCCAGTCTCAATGCTCACTGAACAAAGCCGGATGCACCCGACTATTTGCGAATTGGTTTCTGAGACTTTCTATGGTGGACGACTGACGACGGCAGAGCGCATTGTTAATCGTGCCTGTCCGATAATTCCAAGCACTGGGGCGCTTGCTGCCCCGTTGGTAATATTTGACTTACCTTCGCTCAGCCGATCGCGCATTGAGGCTTTTGAGACGTTCGAAGGCACTTCACCAGCAAATAGGGCAGAGACTACTGCTGTACTTGAGGCACTTGATATATTGGGCCCAGCCTCAGGAGAAATGCCGACTCTTGCGATTCTATCGCCCTATACAGCGCAGTGCAATCTCCTGAGGTCTCTTGTAGCGACCCGCACAGACCAACACACTGGATTGCTGGGTGGCTTCGCCAGCCCGAAAGGCGACGGATTGTTTGTTCACACAATTGACAGCTTTCAGGGCGGCGAGGCCGACGTTGTGATTGTGAGCACTGTGCGGAATAATCAAAAGGTCGGACGCCACGCGCTTGGCATTCTTGGAGACCGCCGGCGAATGAATGTGCTTCTGAGCCGCGCACGACACAAGCTTGTTCTCGTCACCTCGACAGGATTTCTGTGGAATGCGATCCAATGGTCAGAGAATGAGCAAGAGTCCGGTAGCGATCTCGGATTTCTGGGGGGGATGCTGCGGCGGATTGACAGGATGGCAGAGCCCAAAGTTCCAGATGTCTTACCGCAAGCTTCGATTGTCGTTTGCGGCGAAGATGGAAGGATAATCTGATGAGCTTCTTGATTCCGGTGGTATGGTATCGTGCACGCGTAGTCATCGAGCGGCGATGGGGTTGGAGCCCGGTGGAGGAGGAGATTCTCCTCGTTCTAAGAGAGAATCCTGGAACAAGCGCATCTGTGGCGAAAGAACTTGGCATTGCGCATCAAGTTGTAGAGGCGGCGGTAAGCCGGCTTATGCGCTTTGGGTTAATCGAAGTTCGCATTGCGCCTGTGCCGGCCCTTGCGATCTCCGAAGCTGCTCGTGCCCATTTGGTTGCTGGTCGATCACTGCCAGAGCGCGCTCAGCGGCGTGAGATGATTGTCAGCCTCGTCTTCGACAAATTGGGTGGCTCGGTGTTCCGCAAACGCGATGTAGTCTTTAAAACACCGAAGCATCGCCGAAAGGGTACAAAGATCGTCGACTTCCCAGGAGACGACGAGATTGAAACAGATGCGTCAATGGAGAGCCGTGTCCGCCATCTTGTAAGCTCGGACTTACGAGCAGGTGAGGTATTTGCCATGGTTCAAGCCAACCGCTCAATTATCGAAAAACGGTTTATTGAGATTGACTTTGACCGAGCAAAAGATGGTGTCCTGCCTGAAGGGGCAAGTGAGGCATTACGCGTTTCACTGCGCGATCATTTTCAATCTGGTAAACTTCCGGTAGCGCAGCCTGCTCAGCCATCACGGCCGGTGTGCCTTGACACGCCAATTGAAACCAAATTATCGCCGGAACAGATTATTTTTGGAGGTAACGATCACCTCACTTGCTTGGAAGCGGTCGTGGACGCCGCGCGGAGCGACATTTTTGTACTCTCGACTTTCGTGGCCGCGCAGGACGATCCAAAAGCCCATTTGAGGCAAGAACGCGTTTGGTCGGCATTTGAACGTGCCGTTCGCCGCGGGGTACGAGTCCATCTATTCTTCGGCTCTTCGCTGGACGAAGACGGTAAGCATATGCGGGCGATGGCCGAGCTCCAAGGCCGGTTGCGTACCGCTGGTGCGTCTGTTGCTGCCCATCTTGCCCCAGTACATAGTCACGCGAAGATTCTGATGGCCGATGACGGGGCAGGTGGTGCCCGTGCGCTGCTGGGATCATGCAACTGGCTGCAATCACCGTTTCGCGCTCACGAACTATCAGTTGAGTTGCAAGATGGGCCCGCCGTCGCGGGCTGCCTCGAGTTATTGGGAGCCATCACCGCAGGGGTTCCAACGGCGCGTGAATCTCGGGACTCGATGCAGGCTATGCGGGCTGAGTTACTATTAAAGCGCGCTTGTCTCATAGAGATGCCGCGTAAGGCTGAGGAAATCGAGGTAACGCTTCGAATACTGGCCGCGACAGACCATTTGCCTTTGCTGCGGCGCGCTGCGCATGATTCTCTCGAACGCTTCGTAGTGATGACCCACAGGATGGGGTCGTCAATGGTTCAAAATATTTTTGATCCAGCTCAGGTGGCGTCAGAGCGTATCGCAAGCGTTCAGGCACTTTATTCGGTGCCTTCTGGCCAAGTTAAAAAGCGCGACATCCGCGCCGCAGTTGAACAGAGCAATCAAGGTATCGACATCCGGAAAGTGCAGAGCCGAGATTCTATGCTGCACGGGAAGGCTCTCCTATGGGACCGTGACGACATTGTCGTCACAAGTTTCAATTGGGGTTCTCAGACTGCCTCCGAAGATAAGCCGCTCGACGAGATAGGTATCCATCTCCATGGGCATGGAATTGCGGATGTACTACAGGCAGTAATTGATGCCCGTTTATATGGTAAAGAAGGCCCATAAATGCCTCTGACGACTGATGAGGAAACTGACATCCTGCAATGGCGCACGCTGAGCTCACATCCTAGAAACGCAAAGTTTTTCGAAGGTTCCGAAGAGAGAAATGGGAAGAAAGGTTGTTTCAGTTGATCTGGGAGCTGAGATGTATGTTGTTGAAATGTGGGTTCGAAGGAGGCGTTGGTTTTTTTCAAAATCGGCGTTCGTTTCAATGTCCGAATCTCTCTAAACAATACTACGCTAGATCTAGGACTGTACTGCCCCGCCACACGAAACAAGTATGACGAGGTGGTATGGGGGTGGCTCAGCCCAGATATTTGTCCGCACCACCGACGCCAAACGTGTCAAGCTGATCGAAATCACTCGGCCCATCGGTCTGATTTGTGAGGACGTTCTGGATGTAGGGCCCACGGTACATGACGTATGGATGTCCGTCCTCTTCTACCTCTTGCCCCTGATGTTCCCGTACCAGCAAAATGTAGTCGGTCAAGAACTGTGCCGCGTCGAAGAGGTTGTTCACTTCGGCTTCGGACAGACTCTTTATCTGGCTTAGATCCACAGACTGCTTGAGGTGGGTTACGAATTCGAGTTCGTCGAAGTCAGCTGGCAGGGTCTTTGCGAAGTCGATCAGGTTCATTTTTTGTATATCTTTTAGATTGTTACGGTATGGCGAGTTTTACGTCTCTACGCTTCAAGTGCAAGGTCAACAGGTGTTGGAAAAAGGGTAGCACGCGATTCTCAAGTTGATACTCTTGACGTCGGCCTTCTTTTCATTCGGGTGCTACGCGTTCGTTTGATTACTTGGTCCCTTTCGAGCTTTGTCTTTGACTGAAGCGGCCCGCCAGATCTGGCAGGCTTGCAAGGGCTTCGTCAGACAGTTCGTAATCGGTGCTTGAGGATTGAAATTTTGGCGGCTGGGGAGGCCCGATGAATGCATCAGCTTCTTCGCGTAATTCTTCGAATGTTGGACGTCTCATGGGAATTCCCTTCTATTTTGAATGGCAGGTTGAATCGCCATTTATGTAGATCTCATCTTCTTAAGAAGTTGAACGAATTTGTGAAGGCAGGGAAGTTGCCAGTCAGCATTTCGTTATGGCCCTCTCCAAGGCAGGATCCAAGCCTGATCTAAGGCCCCTTCCAGCGCTGCCTCAAGGTCTCGAATTCTAAGAAGCGCTACTTGCCACCCTTCGAAGCCATCGACTATCAGCGTCGAATAGCCGCCATTGGCATGCGACATTCTGACAAGCGACGGTCGCAACCGCAGCGAACGGCTGCTTTGAGCCCAGAGTCGCTGATGCAGCGCCGCGCACAAAGGTCGGGTTTAGGGTGGCTGGTTAAATCACCTCCGAACTTCCGACCCAAAGCGGACTTTAATGGATAGTGCAGCAAAAGACAGCTTTGGGTGCACTTGATCGAAAGTTTACGACGCTAAAAATTGTCATTTTGCCAACCTGTGAAAGGTCTATTCAGTGTTCCGTTTCGCACAGCCCATGGTCAGCAAGTGTTTCGATGACCGCGCAGGCGGCTACATTGCCAGCGTCACATTTTGTGATGCGTTTTAATTCACGTTCCAATCGTCGCAGCTTCGCAATCCTGCCCTGAACATCTCGAAGGTGTTGGGCTGCAATACTGTGCGCGTCACTGCATGGTTTTTCGGGGTGTTGGCTCAGTTCCAAAAGCCCTCTGATGTCCTCGACCGAAAACCCCAGATCACGAGAGTGACGGATAAAGGACAAGCGGCTCAGACCTGCTTTTGTATATCGGCGCTGGTTACCTTCTGAACGCTCAGGCTCATCAATCAAACCCATTTGTTCGTAGTATCGGATAGTCGGAATTTTGACCCCCGTGCGCTTGGAAAGCTGGCCGATTGAGAACATCAAATTTTCCTCTTGAACCTCTAGTTACTAGAGGAATTATACTTGTGAAGAATCAAATATGGAAGCTTCTTCATGAATATACCCCCACTCGCACAACTGGCCCTTTGCATCGTGATCGCGGGTTTGCTTGCTGCTTTCATTCCGATTGCACTTTTCGAGGCATCTCCGTGGCTGGTTGTCGCTACTGCATTGGCGGGGGTGCTATTTCTGCTACCCGCAGTTCTGAGCTTTATCCGCCATAAGACTACCGTGAACCCTCAGTCGCCCGATATGGCAACAACACTGGTGACCAACGGTATCTACAGCGTAACGCGCAACCCGATGTATGTTGGTATGCTGATCGTCTTGATGGCCTTTGTCCTGTGGCTTGGCGCGGTCAGTGCAGTCTCGGCAGTGCTCGCATTCTACCTGATGATTGATCGAGGCCAGATCAGGGGTGAGGAAGCCGCCCTTACCCAGACATTCGGAAAACACTTTGAGGACTATGCCGCGCGTGTCCCACGCTGGCTTTTCATTTCCATAACACGAGGAACAACACATGACTGAACCAATAAGTAAAATGGACGTTGCTTGCGGGTGCTCTGGCAATCCGAAGTTTGATGGCGTTGACCCTGCCTATAAGCGGGTTTTGTGGGTCGTTATTTTCATCAACGCCGCCATGTTCTTTGTGGAAATGTCCGCAGGCAAACTTGCTGGCTCCCAGGCCCTGCAAGCAGACGCACTCGACTTTCTCGGAGATGCCTTAACCTACGGCCTCAGCCTTGCGGTTATTGGGATGAGCCTCAAGGTCCGCTCAACCGCCGCACTGGTCAAAGGGCTCAGCCTTCTGTTGATGGGCCTCTGGGTCTTCGGCTCCACAGTGTATCAGATCTTCATTCTGGGTGTTCCCAGCGCACAGATCATGGGGTTGATCGGTCTGCTCGCACTCGCCGCGAACTTGGCCAGTGTCCTGCTTTTGATGCGCTACAAAGATGGCGATGCAAACGTGCGCTCGGTCTGGCTATGTTCGCGCAATGATGCCATCGGCAATGTCGCGGTCATGATCGCAAGCGTCGCAGTGCTTGTGACCGCCTCCGCATGGCCCGACCTCATTGTCGCAATCATCATGGCGGGCCTGTTCCTGAGGTCGGCTCAGCTCATTTTGGTTCAAGCATGGCAGGAACTCCGTTCAGGCGAAGACACGGGGGCGCTGGACAACCATGGACATGACCATACTCAGTAACACCGAAGTCCTTGCCATATCGGTCGGCGGGATTGCCGGTTGCTATCTTCTTGTCGCATTTGGGTGGTCCATCGCATTCCCCGAACGTCGTATCTGGCCCCCAAAGCAGGCCACAACAGGCATCAAGCTTCGGGTCTGGCTTGCCACGATCTCGATATTTGCAGCGACCTTTGTGCTGGGCATTGCGGACTGGAACAGTTTTGGTTGGCCAGCACCTGTCCGGTGGGGCATTGGTCTTGCGCTAATTATCATCGGAAATGTTGTTGTCTCGATTGGAGTCCGCAAAATCGGATTCGGAGCAACCAGCGGCGAAGTCGCCGAGTTGAAGACGGACGGTCTCTATCGCTACTCCCGCAACCCGCAATACGTCGCTGACATGGCCATTCTTATCGGGTGGGCAATGCTGTCTGCATCTGGATGGGCGGCAGGCGTAGCAGCGTTCGGCATCTTGGTCCTTGCCGCCGCACCATTTGCTGAAGAGCCTTGGTTGGAAGACATCTACGGGGCAAACTACAGGGCATATAAAACCAGGGTGCGGCGATACTTATAACGGCGGTGCTAATGTTAAGCTGTGCATTTCCTGACAAGCTAAAAGAGCCTTGTCCGTAACATAGATTTTATCGGTATCTGCTATGGCGACATCGCGGTGATCTCTGCTACCCAGAGCGCTCGCAAACATCAAAGATCCTTGCCCCACAGGAGCAATCTACTTGGAAGCCTTCCTCACCCTGATCTCACAATATGGCACATTGGTTTACCTGCTCTTGTTTGCCTATTGTGCCTTAAAGAGTGGCTCTCTGCCATTGTTTGGCGGTTACGCTGCGCACACGGGGGCTTTAGATGTCACACTGGTCGCTTTGGCAACTCTTGCAGGCGGATATCTGGGGGATGAATTGCGTTTTGCGGTCGCGCGCAAGTATGGCACAGGTTTCTTGGCACCACGCCCACGGTTGTCAGCGTTGATGCTCAAAGCCGAAGCGATGCTGGACGTTTACGGGCCCGCTTACATCTTCATCTACCGCTACCCCAAGGGGATGCGCACTATCGGTGCATTGCCGGTAGGTCTCACACAAATGAAATGGCCTGTGTTCACGGTGTTGAATGCATCCTCTGCGCTGCTGTGGACGGCGCTTCTGGTGGGCGCTGGATACTACTTTGGTGCTGCAATCGAGCGCGCCGTAGCTGAGGGATGGGGCGCACTGAGCATATTTCTGCTTTTCGTCTTTCTAAGCCTTACACTCTTCGGATGGTGGCGTTTGCAGCGTTCAGAGCCCTGACGCTGAACGGATTGCAAAACCAGATTTTTACGTAGGTAGAGCATAAGTCTAACACGCCCTGCAAAGCAGACCTCGGTGCAGAGCGTTGCAAAGGTCTGCTTCCCGCCCGTGCTGTGTTTTGCTGCAAGTGCAGCATAGAGTAAGCGGCCATTGGTTCTAAGGTCGCAAAGGTCGGCTTGGTCCGCAAAGCTGACCTTGCACCATACGAGGCGCGTCACATTACGGTCATCGGCACCTCAGATTCAAGACCCACAGAAGGTCGAACAGAAACCTACTTCTCAAGCGATTTTGCCCAAGCGGTTTCCCAAACATGATTGATTCCTGAAGTAATCTTCTTTTCAAGTTCTTGAATACTTGCCATGTGTCTCTGACGCGCTTCAAATTCAGCTATGATCACATCAATATGGCTTTCGAGTCGGGCTTCTTTTTGAGAGGGGTCTGCCTTTTTGGGCTTTGTTTGTAGTATCAGGTTTTCTGGTAAGCCGAACCTCTCAACCTCACCTATCGGTATGGAAGGACTGCGATCACCAATGGCAAGCTCGACCCAGTGGTTGCGAACTTTTGGCGACAAAAGGTACATAAATAGGACGCGAGGATCACAGTGTGGGCGCGGACCCCGTCCAGATTTTTGTTTTCGGGGTCGAATAATCAGTAGAGACTGAGCTGCCCATAAGTGTTTATTTTGAATGTTCTGTTTTGTCACGTATCCAACACGGCCGACGGGGCCGCGGTGCGCGAATAACAGATCGCCAGCCTTAATCCTCTGTTCCTGTAATCCGATTGTGACAGTGTCCCGCAGAGCGATTTTCCGGAATGTTCCGGAAAGATCACCGCTTTCATGGATGTCGCTCGGGCGTAGTTCGTTAATTTCCTCCTCACCGGTAGGATTGCTTTTTGTTGTTTTAGGCCTGATGACCTCAAAAAGATCTGCGAGCCTGTATTTTAGAGGTTTCCGGATGTTTGCAAATGCGTCCGCAATACTGCGCCCCCCAGCAGGCCCTTTTGCGAGATATCGTTTTGGAGCCAGATTATCGCCAGAGATCTGTATTTCTTCGATGGAAACGAGTCCTGATTTACCAGGACGCTCTCGAACAAGAAATCCCGCCTCGCAGAAGTTCTCGACATCATCAGTAGACACTATCTTGACGGTTTCGACGGATTCACCGGGTCGGCCGAATTCTATCATTATCATTGGCGGCATTGTTGTCGTTAACTCTGCCACACGACGAACACGCATTTCCTTCAGAAGGTTTTGACGGGCTTTCAAGCGCGATTGTTTGGTGGACGAGGCGAAACTTTCTGAGACGAATGCAAACGCATACCTGTGTGCCGCACATAGGTAGTCGATCATAGTGCTTTCAAGATCAAGTTTTCCGCGATCGACAACTCGTGGTAGTTTCGACTTTCGTACACTCTCCTCCAGGTCCAGCTTATCCTGCAATCGAAATTCTGCAGGTGGGAATGTGATTTCAATGTCTGGCAATTCTGTATTTGGCACACCGTCGTCGAAAATTGTGTCAGGATCCCACGGGGGATTCTTCTCAGTATATATCGGAAGGTTCAAAAACAGCGATGCAAAGGCCATTAAATGGACGTCTGGGCCGATACCAGCGTATCTTATCGCGTACATCGGGTATGTTACCCTTCGGCTCGCCTTGGCAGCCTTGGCGTGTAAGAGGCAGGGCAAGATCGCAGGAGCAAAAGAAAACCTGACGATGTCTTGCGAAGCAGTGAGTATGGATAGTTCACGGCATAGATCATCAGTCAGCGTATTCATTTTGGTGCTTGCCGTTGCAATCAGTGCGCACACTTTTTCGAACTTTGCTTCGCTTCCGAGATGATCGAGGTGCCTGGCCGTATCTTCGAGAGCGCCACGTGCTTTTGGAATGTAGGCAGGTAGACCGAAGCGTCCTTCCGTTAGCGCAAGAGCAGCGCGATCAGCTTCGTTGTTCCGGAGGTTAACGCCAAATCGGAACAAGCGAGTTAGACCTTCATAGCTGTGAATATCAACCTCCGAAGGTATCTCTGTAGACTGCATTTATAGTCTCCCTGCTTTTTCATATTGCATGAACGTACGGCTTGATAAAACGCAATACGCATGATTCCGTAAAATATCTATCAGCACCTGATAGACGTTTGTTTGATAGGTATCAAACGCTGGCATTTGCGTGACTTTCCGCCGTACATTGAGAGCATAGAAACGGACACTGCATCTGCAGAGCAGCGCCCAAACAACCTGGTGGATAGGAGATTGATCATGCGGAATAGTAAACCGAACCAGCCTCGTGGTCAGGTCAGCTCATTTGAAAAAATATCTTTTCAGATTTGCGAATCGTTGATGGTCAAGAAGACTTAAAACTCTCGCCTGGAGATTGGATTCCAACAGCTCCCAAATGGCTGAACGTCAAAAAAAACATGAAATGAGTGGTGCGAACCGCTTCTTCGCAACGCCGAAAAAACGACAAGAAATAGACTGCATCTCAAAATGTGGTGGTGCCGAAAAACGAACCGACAAAGAAATGGGGTCGATTAATGCGAAAACCGAAACAAGAACGAAATTCCCGCAAGCATCTGAATAATATAAATAAAAACGTGGACTCAAGCCGGATTTACGTATGATCTGATTGCGAGAAAGCAGCCCGCCGATACTTTAACCTGAACTTCTAATCACACCGGAGACAAACATGCCTGACGATTGATTGAAAAGAAGACACCCGCAAAGCGCCAACGATGCAGGTGTCTACCACGGAAGAACAAGTTCCACCGCTCTCGTCTGAAATCGTAGCGTTTAACGCCATCGATTTCAAGGAACGCCTCTTCCCTCACACAGACCTCATTTCCATCGACTTGATGGAAATTGGCTCTCTCGGTCAGCAACCACGAAAAACGGCTCATTTGAGCCGCGGTGCGGAGCTTTGCCTGAAAGTTGCTTGTGAGGTCACAGCGAAATCCGACGTCCCGGTTTTCGCCTCATTGATTGAACGAGGACATTACTATGTCATATCCATTCCACCCCGGCGGCTTCCGCCTTCCCGAAGCCAGTTCTGGCAACCGCTCAACACAAGTCGGCTCATCGTATCATTTCACAGGGCAGATCATTGTCGGCGACGGACCTGGTCGGTGCCTCGGTACCGAAAGCCATCTCGAAATGAAGGGAGCGTTGATCCTTTCTACACGACCTGAGACTGCGGCCATCTTCGATCAGATTGTTTTCGAATGGTACGATGATGACGGAGTCTATCATAAGCACTTTATCGATTTGGTTGTGCAACAGTGCGACGGGAAGTGGGTTGGATACGCCGTTCGCCCGACGAAATATGCGACTGCCGAGTATATCGCCAAGCTGGCCCGCATCAAAGCACAGGCCATGCTTCAGGGCTTTCTGTCAGATTTTCGCCTCTTCACTGAAGAGGACGTCGATCCGACAGAATTGTTCAATGCAAAGCTGCTGCATTCGGTTCGTGTGACAGATCCTGACGCCGATGAGATTGCGAAACGCGTTGTCAGTACGTGCTCAGGTGTCACCGCAATCGGAACTCTCGTTGCTGAAACAGGTCTCGATGGCATGGGGTTTCGCGCCATCGTCCGGCTCATCCGGTCCGGGCATCTTAAGCTCGTCCAGCACGAACGCATCACCCATGCGACCGAACTCTTTAAAGCGCAGGAGGTGTGATCATGGATGATATTTTCGCTCCTTTACAAAATGGCATCAAGCATTTCGCTGCGCCGTCTCAAGTCACAACAAATTCGAAAGAAGAACCCATGTTTGAAGATCACCTTGCCGAAAATGCTGTCCAAACCCTGATGCAGATTATCCTCGATGGAGCTCAGAGAAAGAGATCCGGAATTCACTATGACCGGATGGATCCGGATATGGTAGAAATCGTGATGGACTGCGTAGCGTCGTATTTGTCGCCGGACCTGCTGACCATCTCTGCAGTTTATAGTGGCATCGAGCGCCAAGTAGCTGCCCATAACTTGCGTCGTATGGCGAAGGGTTTCTGTTCTCTCCCGTCTCCGCGCCGCGAGGTTGTCCGTCGTATTATTCACGATCTGGACCCGTATTCTGTTCGAATTGCCCGTTGCGGGTCAGCCGCTGGTTTCCAGAAGAGAGCAGCGTCCAGTCTGAATGACGTTGCGGCTGTGCCTGAAGGTTTCGGGTTTGATGGGGCACCAGAGACTATTGTATCTGATTCAGGTTCGGAATTCCGACGGAAGTTTTGCGACGTCGAGTGTCTCGAGGTCGATTTTAAAATTGGCATTGATGCTGCCCCTGAGATTCGAGGCACAATCGAACGCGTCTTCTCTCAACTGTGGACAACAACGGAGAGCATCCCGCTCGAACCGACCAATCCTGTCACCGATATGGCCAGCACTGAAGACTGATCGGTCTTTTCATCTTCCGGCGCGTCGGCATGGGCCGACGCAGCCATCTTTTTCAGATCCCGCATAAAGGAATTCATCATGGATCTCTCATTTCGCAACGAAAACGCAAACTACGCCTTCGGTAAATACGACCGTGTTCACATTGAAGGCTCACCTTGGACTGTAGGTCCCCGCAACGAGGAGGGCTACGTCATGACACTGGATGACAGCCGAGGCTTGTCGCGTTCCTTCAGTCATGATCAGCTCAGCCGTCTTGGTGGGCTCGGTCGAATTCATGTTGAGCGTAACTTCTTCCTTCCTGATGAGGCCAAGCGGCGGCTTCGCGGAAGCACCACTTTAATTTCTGGGCTCGACGGCAGACCGCATGCCCGTGTCTCCAAGAAAGATGCATTTTGCGAAGGGTTTTTAGAGCTTGAGCGCGACCGGAAGGTCAACCGGACAGATGAAAGTATCAAAGTTAATTTGAAACTGATCCGCGGGATGGCGCTCGATTATGTCGAGAACCTGAACCGCTTCGGCTCCAACCAAATTGACCAATCTGTAGACTTCACAAAGTTGCCAAGTCCTCGAACCCTGCGCCGATGGTTGTCGGCGAAGGCTGAATTTGGGTTGCCTGGGCTTATTGACGGCATGGCACGGCGCGGCAACCGGACCAAGCTTATGTCGCCAGAGGCTTATGGGCTGATGATGAAAGAAGTGCGCGGGTATTTGTCACTTGAAAAGCCGTCGATTAAGTTGACCCATGAGAATGTTCTGATCGCATTTCATGATCGGAACGAGGAACGGGTTGCCGAAGGTCGGGAGCCGCTTACAGCTCCGAGCTATGAAACGGTGCGCCGCGCAATTCGGAACCTTGACCCTTTTACCGTCGAAATTGCCCGAAATGGTGAGGCGGCAGCTCGTAAGAAGTTTCGTCCGGTTATTAATGGACTGGAACTGACGCGGCTGCTTCAGCGGGTTGAGATGGATGAGTGGACGGTTGATGCCATCTCCATCATGGAGAGCGCTGAGATTTACGGGCTTCTTACCGAAGAGGAGAAGAAATCCCTCGGTTTGGATGGCTCGAAGACTCGATGGACGCTGACAGCCGTAATTTGCTGCACATCTCGATGCATTCTGGCGATGGTACTGAGCCGTAATCCAGGAGGAGAGGCTGCAGTACAAGCATTGCAGATGGTGGTGTCGAACAAGGGTCTCTGGGCGGATGCTACCGGCTCTCTGAGCTCTTGGGACATGCATGGTACACCAGAGCTTCTGGTGACCGATGGTGGCCTTGCTTTTAAGTCTGAGCGCTTCCGTTTTGCCTGTGCCGACCTTGGCATTGCGGCTGAAATCGCAATCAACGGCACGCCAGAGCTTCGCGGAATGATTGAACGGGTCTTCGGGACGATGGCTACGGATTTGGCGGCACGCATGCCGGGACGAACGTTTTCCAACATTCGTGAAAAAGGGGATGCAGACCCTGAGAAGCGGGCTGCAATGAAGCTGGAGGACGTCACTTTCGCCTTCATTCGCTGGGTTGTTGATATCTATCACAATACGCCACACCGGAGCCTTGATGGAGAAACACCAATCGAGTGCTGGCGCCGTCTGAGCAAGAAGTATGGCGTTCAGAGCCCACCGGACATGTATCATTCGCGGCTCGTTTTTGGCCAGCGCCAGAAATACAACCTTGAGAAAACGGGGATCACCGTTCTCGGCGTGCGGTACCAATCTGAAGCTTTGGCGACCTGGATGCGTCGCAAGGACCCGCACAAAGTGGATGTCCGTTGGCATCCGAAAGACATCGGAGCAATTTCGGTGAAGATGGGGCCGGACTGGTTTGAAATCCCTGCGGTAGATCCATCCCTCGAAGGGGTAGCTGCGCAGACGTGGTTGACCGCAGTACGTCATGTACGTGCAGCAAGCCCAGCTTCGAACCGTGTGGACATGGTTGCCGTCCGTGAGGCGATCAAAGCGATTGCATCACGAAATGCCAAGGCAATGTCCGCCGCCAGCCTTAATCTTGAGGACTGGTCTGGCGATGCTGCGGACCGCGCCGAAGCCCGGGTAATCGCAGGTGTTGAGTTCTTTGAGCGCAAGGCCCCGAAGCAGACCGCCGGCAAAGTCGGACGTGAACTCCCCGATGCCATTGATGCACAGTCTGCCGATCCAGCAGCTGGCCCTTCATCACGCACTGATGCCACCCAGAACGCCCCTGCACCCAAGGTCGCATCCGCGACGACATCACCGTCTCTCAAAGTTGAGGAAGATTGATCATGACTGACCACGCAACCATCGCCCGTACTCTCGAAACAGTACGAAATTTCCACATTGCTTCTGAGCGTGACGCCGAGATCACAGAGCATCTCGAACGGCTGCTGCAGCGGGACGAACTGGGCAATTTGATGCCTGAACCTCTCCGTGTCACAAAAACTGGGGAGACCCGGGGTGTCCTGATGATCGGTGGCCCTGGCAGCGGGAAATCGCACCTTGTGGATCGTGCATTGGCCAAGCAACCGGTTTTGGCCGAGGGCGAGTACGGTCAGCCGCGATACATCAAATGTTCGGTGCCCAGCCCTGCGACATTCAAGAGTATGACGCTCGCGCTGCTGCAGAAGACTGGATACGTCGAGGCTTCAAAACGCAAAGAGGCATGGGCACTCTGGGAGCTCTTGCAGGAACGCCTGCGCCTGATGGGAACCGCTGTACTTTGGATCGACGAAGCACATGATCTCTTCTGCGCTGACCGTGGCATGATCTTGCGCGCCCTCAAGTCATTGATGCAGGGCGATGACGCGCTTGTTGTCGTTCTTTCCGGGACGGAGGATCTCGGCAAGATTATTCGGACGGACCCTCAGGTCCAGCGCCGGTTCTCGACCATCATCCTGCCGACGTTGTCGGAGGAAGTCGACGGTGAACTGTTCAAGGACATCTTGACTTATTATTGCGACCGGGCAGGGCGTGGCGCGCCAGTTGAGGCCGATCTTATTGCGCGCCTGTTTCATGGGGCCAGGTACCGTTTCGGTCGCGCCGTTGAACTTATTGTGCATGCTATTGAGATGGCTCTTGTTGCGGATGATGCCGACCTTACGATTGATCACTTCGCACGCGCTTGGGGCATGCAGGAGGGCTGTACCGCGCAAAAGAACGTCTTCTATGCAGAGCAGTTCTGGCTTCTCAAACCGGATGCTGATGAGGATGATGAGCTGGTCGTGAAGCGCCGTTCCAAGACGCGAAAGCGGGTAAGCTGATCATGGCCAAGCTCTTTCCCCTTTTGCCTTTCATCAACGATGAAACGCCCCTCTCTTGGGCATCACGCCAGGCGGCCTTCCATACGGGAGGCCGCCTCGTCCCGTTTCTGAATGATTTGGAGATCCCGCTGTTAGATCTTTCCCGTGGGAAGCATGATGCCGTGGCGCGCTTATGCGACATCACCGGGCAAGATCCAGCACCGGTTTTCCACAACACAATAACTGCTGTTGGAAAACGCCGCTTCACGCTGCGCAACCTTGAATTTTCAGCTGAGTTCACCACCGGGGCTGTCACCCGTATCTGCCCGCATTGCCTTGCTGAGGATATGGCTGGCCAAGAGCGCCCGATGGCAGCGTTGCGTCATCGCCTTCATTGGCGGTTTGCCTCTGTGCGTACATGTGAAACTCATGGGGTGCCGCTCCGCGATGTTCGTCGGGGCATCTGGGATGATATTGCACTCGAGCTTCAGGCGATGATGCCAGAGATCCGAACTGAGTTGGTGTCGCCTTATGATAGTGCGCCGCGACCAGTATCTGCTTTGCAGTCTTATGTGCTTGATCGCATTGCAGGCAAACAAGGTCCTGAGTGGCTTGACCGCCAACATATTGATCAGGCGGCACGTGCGACTGAGATGCTTGGCGGGGTGATTGCCTTTGGTTCAAAGCAGTCCGCTGCGAAGATGACGGAGGCGCTGTGGGACGTTGCAGGCGAAACCGCGTTTCCTATCGTCAGTAAGGGTTCAGAAGCGATCAGTGAGGCTTTGCTGGCCATGATAGAGGCTGGTGGTGAAGAGGAACATCTGGCCCGTCCGGGCCCTACCTACGGGATGCTCTACAGCTGGTTGGGGGCCAGTCGGTTGTCAAAGGATCCGGGGCCGATCCGCACGCTGCTGCGGGAGCAGATTATCAACAATATGGCAGTCACAAAGGGACAGATGTTACTGGGGTCAGCTGTCACTGAACCGAAGATAAGCAGTGTGGCCTACATCGCTTCATATGAGCATATCCATCCGGTGACCTTGAGAAATATCCTGCGTGCTGCCGGGTTACTTTCAGAGGGGAAGGGGGCTTCAAAAGCGGAGCGGACACTCGTGAATTATGCAGACGCAAAAGAGATCATTGAGTTGACCAAACATTCAGTGCCAGTGTCGCAGCTGCCATATGTCCTCCATGCTTCACGGCCAATGGTGCAGTCATTGATTGACTTGGGACTGCTGAAACGTCTTCAGGATCACGACATTCTGAAGAGTAAGATCGGCAAGTCTGTGGATGGTCGCGGGATCCAAAATCTGTTCCAGTTCATTAAGGCCCAGTTCGCAGAAGTTGCCGATGCCCCGGTTGGTTTCGTGGACTTGGCAAAGGCTGCTGAGCAGTGCCATGCAAAACTGTATGTAATATTGGAACTGCTGTTCGGGGGACATCTTCCGTCGGGGTTTCGGCTCGCATCGAAACAGGGCTTCGCATCTCTGTTGGTGTCACCAGCAGAAATCAAAGCCTTACTTGCTTCGCCACCGGACGGCGTTTCTGATGAAGTTCGGTTTCACATGATGTGACGATAGGCATGTCTGAATTTACGGGCGGACTGATCTGATCCATCAGTCTACTTCACCGTAGGATTTTTCAAAAAACATATGATGCCGCCTTCGGGCGGCATTTTTCTTGAAAAATCGATGGTCATTTTATATGGGTGTAATGGACAAAGCTAAATATAATTGTGGATATCGGCGTAATAAAGTGAATGAAATCAATGGGGGATAAGTCACCACTGGCCAATATATGGTGTGTCTGACAGGTGTTGATGTTCGACATCGAAAGACCGTCTTTACGACAAAAGACGGGTTTTCTGGCGAATTTTGCGGATGATCGAAATAGCGTCATATCGGACTTTTCAGTCTGTAAGGCTATAGAACCAAAGAAGGCGGATCCCTAGGATCCGCCTTTAAATTTTTGTCGATATGTTCCCTCATCAACGAGGTGTGGAACGTCGCGGATCTTTGACTTGATGGCTGGCAGGCTCTGAATGCTATCAGGGGGGCGTCACGCAATACTGACCCAAACCGGACCTTTAGCACGGTCAGGGTCAAGGTCTGCTATGCGGACGCAGCCGACCTTCGACGATTTGCTGCTAATGGCTGCTCGTCTCGTGCAGCAAGTGCAGCGAAGAACTGCGGGGCGGGAAGTCGACCTCGCTGAGGTTGCGAGTTGATTGGAGCGCTACTGTCAAAGCGGACCTTGGCCATTCACCTATCGCGTGTGTTTCATTCAGAGTGCCTGCTTGCGACGTGTTCTTGTAGCGCGAAAGATCACACATGTTCTTATAGGCGCGCATATGTACGCAGAAAGCCTTCTTTGCCTTTCTTTTCTCTGCAACAAAAACACCTGTGCTCCAAAACATGGGCAACGGTCTTTCGATAGAATTGCCACCCCCCCCCAAACACATGGGGGTCGAACCCGCTGTCGTCCGAATTTATGCATGTGGCGCAAGTCGCGCATAATTATTGTGCAGGACTGATCTTCAAAACTCCCAACAAGCAGCGATTGGCAAAAACTGTTGACTCAATGAATTTTCCCTTACATGCTGAATATCGATACAATCGTGCTGATATGCGGCACAAAAGGGAGAGTGAAATGAAGAATATTATTGCAGCCGGTGCGATTGCGGCAACAAGTGTCATCGCGCCTCAGATTGCGTCTGCTCAAAGTGCGACCGTCCAACAAATCATGGAGCGCGGCACGATGCTGTGTTCGGGTCATAACGGGAGCTATTTCGGCTTCGTCGAAGTGAACGACCAGAACGAATGGAAAGGCCTCGACATTGATTTGTGTCGCGCGCTGACCACCGCCATTCTGGGTGATCCCGACGCCAACCAGATCGTGCCGCTCAGCTGGGCACAGCGTTTTCCGGCGCTTCAGTCCGGCGATGTCGATGTCATCATCAAGGCGACAGGCTGGACCATGGGGCGTGATACAGAGCTGGGTCTTCAGTTCAGCCTGCCATACTTCTTTGGCGGCACACAGTTTATGGCGCATGGCGATCTGGGCATCACGGATGCAACCGGCCTTGAAGGCGGCACTGTCTGTGTAGAAGCGGGTACGACGATCGAACGTCTGGCGGCAAACCACATGGCCTCTATCGGTGTTGAACACACGATGGTGTCTTACGAAAGCCAAGCCGAATTGCGCTCTGCCTATTTGGCAAACCGCTGTGATGCGTTTGCAGGCTGGGGGCCTAACCTTGCGGTTCTGCGTGCGACCGAGTTGGACAATCCTGATGCGCACGTCATCCTGAACGACCAATTGTCGAGCGAACCTATTTCGGCTGCGATGCGCCAAGGCGACGACGGTTTCGTTGATACGGTTAACTGGATGATTGCCGCCCTGTTGATCGCCGAAGAAGAAGGCATCACATCTGCCAACGTTGAAGAAATGGCTGCTAACCCGCCAAACCCGCGCGTCGCACGCCTGCTGGGTGCTGAGCCGGGTATGGGTGAGCGTTTGGGCATGCGCGACACATGGGCCAAAGAGATGATCGCGGCCGTCGGTAACTTTGCGGAAATCTATGACCGCAACCTTGGTAAGGACAGCCCGTATGGCCTTGAGCGCGGTCTTAACAGCCTGTGGAGCCATGGCGGTGTCCTGTACGCGCCGATCCTTGACTAAGCGAACCTGAACCAGTGGATCGCCCGAGTTGGTCGGGCGGTCCATCCTTATTGTCTTTGGCTCTTGAGGGATGAGATCATGGCGACTGCCGAAGAATTACGCGGGCGCGCAAAGCGCCGCAGTCTTACTATTCAATCCATTATTGTCGTTCTAACAGTCCTTGTTGTCTGGGGGGCGGTGTCAAACGCGCAATACAACTTAACCCAGATGAACATGACGAGCGGCTTTTCGTTTCTGGAGCGAGATACCGGTTGGGACTATTCATTTTCCCTGATCGAGAGATCCATTAGCGACCGATATTATTACACCTTGTTCATCGGCCTGCTGAACACATTATTCGTTGGCTTCATTTGCATTATTTCCACCACGTTCTTCGGGTTCATCATTGGAACGTTGCGTGACGCGCGTCATCCCGCGCTCAGCTTGGCTGCCAACGTCTATGTGCAGATTTTTCGCAACATTCCACTGATCCTTCAGGCGGTTTTTCTGTATGCGGTGTTAATCCACATGGGGGGGCCTCGTCAGGCGGTAAACCTCGCAGATGTCGCGTTCCTCTCTGGACGGGGATTGATGTTGCCAGGTTTGAATATCAGCCCGAATGTCGCTGTTGGCCTCCTTCTGGCGTCGATCGCAATCGCTGTGGGCTTGATTGTCTCTAAGGCCTCGCTGTGGCGCGGGCTGGCAACGTGGTTCGGGGCGTCGGTCGTCTTGTGCCTGATTACTACGGTTGTTCTACGGCCGGTTGGCGCACCTTTCTTTTCCATTCCAGCGTTGCAAGGGCTTCGCTTTCAGGGCGGCATTTCTGTTCCAATCGAACTCTTGGCGCTTGTAGTTTCGATCACCTTGTATGGCAGCGCCTATATCGCTGAAATCGTGCGCGGTGGCCTCGCACAAGTGCCACGCGGCTTGGTTGAGGCGGGGCAGGCGTTGGGCCTGTCTCGTGTGTCAATCTGGTCTCGGATCAAAGTCCCGATGGCGCTGCGCAGCATCATTCCACCGCTTGGCAATCAGTGGATATTCATGATGAAGGCCACAACCATTGGCATCGCGATTGGCTTTAGCGATCTTTTCTACATCACAGTCAATTCTATCAGCCAGTCCGGTCAAACGCTTGAGCTGATCCTGATTTTGATGCTGACGTTCCTCGCCATTAACTATTCCATCGCGATCTTCACCAACTGGCTGAATGCGCGTTTGCAATTGAAAGAACACTAGCATGGCCATGACCGACATTTCACCCCCCAGCCGTTTTCAGCTAGCCCGCAAAGCCTTTGTCAAACAGGGGTTCGGTTCGCCTTTGGCGGCGGCCATCTCTGTCATTGTGTTCGCGATATTAGTCTATATCGCGTGGACCTTTCTGGACTGGGCGGTGTTCCGTGCGGTCTGGAGCGAAGAAAACGTCGGCATGTGTGACGAACATGCCGGGGCTTGCTGGTCGGTCATTGATGCGCGCCATCGTTTGATCTTGTTTGGCACCTATCCGTTTGAAGAACACTGGCGATCGACGCTCGCGGCGGTCGCGATTGTTCTGACCGTGCTGATTTCTTGTTTGCCCCAGATGTGGCAGGCAAAACGTCTTGCGGTGTTGTGGGGCGCTGGGTTCGCCACATACTACCTGTTGATGGAAGGGAGTCTGTTGGGGCTGCAACAGGTGACAACGGACGGATGGGGCGGGTTGTCGCTGACGCTATTCCTGTTTGCCGCCGTTGTCTTGCTTGGCATGCCGATGGGTCTGGGGTTCGCGCTTATGCGTCGATCAGACATGCCCGTGGTGCGTTGGTTCGCAATGATCATCATTGATACGGTGCGGTCACTGCCATTGGTGACGACGCTGTTTACGGCCGCGGTTGTTGTGCCGTTGCTTCTGCCGGACTGGCTCGAAGGGGATAAAATCTGGCGTGTGATCATCGCGTTTGCGTTGTTTTTCGCAGCCTATCAGGCCGAAGTCTTTCGTGGTGGGTTTCAGGCAATCCCCAAGGGCCAGTTTGAGGCCGGTAAGGCATTAGGCATCAGCTATTGGAGCATTATGGGGCGCATCGTCCTGCCGCAGGTGTTTCGTCATGCGTTGCCCAGCACGATCAACATGGTTGTTGTGACGTTTAAGGAAACGGCCATTGTGACGATCATTGGCTTCTTTGACATCCTCGCGTCCGGCAAGACGGCCTTTGGCACCGCTGCCTGGGCACCTTATTACATCGAAGTGTTCTTCTTTGTTGCGGCGATCTATTGGGTCTTCATTTTTTCGCTGGGCCAGTATGGGGAATACCTAAAGGGTCGGATGGCGCTCGCGGCGCATTAGATGCCGACATGAAAACGGCGCCGCCCTGGGTGGGGCGGCGCCGTCTTGTCGTTTTGCGGTATGACTAGTCGACGACAACGAGGCCCTTTGGTGTGTTCAAGGCAAACGAAAGTGCGGCATCGCCTTTGCTGACCTGCGCCAGATGATCCACCTGAAGCGCCCGCAAAATACCTGTCAGTTCATCTGGGTTTGGGTGTGTCAGCTGGACAGCATCAAGGGTAACACCCAGATCCTGCTGGCCTGTGCTGGGATGCGGCCCAGGCGACCATTCTATGAACGCAGGCAACAGGCCACCCATCGGTAGGTGGCCGTCTTTGGGCACAGTCAACCGCCAAGAGCGTTCGCCGCGTGTGAACAAGACCACCTCGCCCAGATCAACAGGGCTGGCGGCGATTATGCCGTCCAGATCATCCGTACCAACAACCCAGCAGAGCGCGCGGGGCCGCGCCGCAAGCCGTTCCTGCGTTGCGGGGTCATCCAAGGTGAACCAGCGTGTCCGGCCGGGGTCGGCTGGTGCATCGGGATCAATCGCGATAAGTTCAAAGAAACTTTCGTTGCCGGACTGCATTACGCAGTTATGCGTGCTCATCGCGTCATGTTTGCCACCGCGCGGCACTGTCACGCCCAGCTTGGTTTTCATATCGGCAACGCCTTGGTCCAGCGTGTCCGCGCCGATTGCGAAATGGTCGATCTTGTTGTGCATGGTTTACTCCGGTGCAGTGTTGAGATGTGGAAGGGCGGCCATAAGGTCTGCTTTGAGGGTTTCAGGTTCTTCAAGGCCGATGTTGAAGCGGACAAGCTGGCCCTCCTCATGCCATGTGTTTGCGCTGCGCTGTGGCGTGACGGGCAAAACAAGGCTTTCATAACCGCCCCAACTGACGCCGATGCCGAAATGGTGCAGGGCATCTACAAAGGTGCGGATTTGATCATCAGTGCAGGGATGAAACACAACGCCAAACAGGCCCGAGGCACCGCTAAAATCGCGTTTCCAATTGGCGTGGCCGGGGCAGCTTTCAAATGCGGGATGCAAGACCGTTTTAACCTGCGGTTGGTTCGAGAACCACTTCGCCATATCGCGCCCGACTGTATCAAAATACGCCATCCGCATCTTGAGTGTACGTAAGCCGCGCAAAGCTAAGAACACCTCTTGGCCGCCGGTTTTGTCACCAATCGCCATAGTGGTTTGGCGGATGTCTTTGGCGTGTTTTGCACCGGATGCGATCATCCCCATCATACAGTCGGAATGCCCGCTGAGGTATTTCGACATAGAGGCCACGACAATATCAACGCCCAGTGTCAGTGGTTGGCAGAAAATCGGGGTCGCCCATGTGCCGTCTAAGATCGAGGGAATTCCGGCCGCACGCGCTGCAATGGCGATTGCCGGAATGTCGGGCATTTCGAATGTGCCAGATCCCGGTGCTTCGAACATTACAGCACAGGTCGTTTCGCGCATCAGATCCGCGACATCTGCGCCAATCATTGGATCAAAATATTCGATATCGACACCCTGACGGGTCAAGACACCATCGCAAAACGCGCGGGTGTTGCCGTAGACATGATCAGCAACCAACAGATGTGCGCCCGGACGTGCGAAGGTCAGAAGGGCCATGGTAATGGCCGCAACGCCTGATGACGTCAGCGTGACAGCGTCCGCGTGTTCAAGGCGCGCGAGCATCTCTTCGAGCTTGAACGAGGCCGCGTTTCCATAGCGTCCGTAATACATTGTGCCGCTGACATACCGCGCGTCACGTGCGGCCTCAAAGTCAGCGAGCGTGTCGAAAACATGGGTCGAACCCAGTTCGAGCGGCATATTAACGTGCCGCCCTGCGGTGCGGTCTGGGCGCCCCATTTGGACGAGGTCGTCTGCGATGTTTGATGTGGGATTGGGCATTTGTGACTCACGTGTATTGTCTTTTGATACGATGCCAGTCAGAGTGCGTCGTGTCAATATTTGGAATGTTTGTATTGTATAATGGCACAAGGGTAAGGCGGATGAGCGACCACAAGAAAAAGCTGACTGCGAGTCATTGGGGCATCGGGGTCGCCACCGTAGTTGATGACCGTATCATCGCTGTCGAAGGGCATGAGAGTGATCCGGCCGCTTCGGAAATTAACGCGAACATCGCTGGAAGCCTGTATGGCAAGGCCCGTATTTTGCGCCCCGCAGTTCGCAAAAGCTGGCTTGATGGTAGCCCTGCTGCTGTGCCGCGCGGTCGTGACGTGTTCGTCGAAGTCAGCTGGGACCGTGCCTTGGATTTGATCGCGCAAGAGATCACGCGGGTTCGAAAGACACATGGCAACAAAGCGATTTTTGCCGGGTCTTACGGGTGGTCAAGTGCTGGTCGGTTTCATCACGCCCAAAGCCAGCTTAAGCGTTTTCTTAACACCCAAGGCGGGTTCGTGCGTTCCGAAGGGAATTACAGCTACAATGCGGCCCTTGGGTTGATGCCGCATATTGTTGGCCCGTATCGCCAACATGTGGCGCAGGCAACACGCTGGCCGGTGATCGCAAAACACTCGGATTTGGTTGTCATGTTTGGCGGCATGGCGTTGCGCAATACGCAGGTGAGTGACGGTGGCGTTTCCAAGCACCGTATGTCTGACAACCTTGAGGCCTGTGCCAAGGCGGGCGTTGATTTTGTCAATATTAGCCCTCTGCGTAGTGATGCTGCAGACGTCTTAGCAGCACGATGGCTTCCGGTTCAGCCAGGCAGCGATACGGCGTTAATGATGGGGCTCGCACATACGCTCTTACAGGAAGACCTGTGCGATTTGGCGTTCCTACAGAACTATACAGTCGGGTTCGAACAGGTCCGCGCCTATCTTATGGGCGAGACTGACGATCAGCCAAAAGACGCTGAGTGGGCTTCTAACCTGACAGGTGTCGACGCCACTGAAATTCGCGCATTGGCGCGTCGGATGGCGGGCGGGCGCACCATGATTAGCGTCGCGGCTGGCGTGCAGCGGACCGATTTCGGAGAACAACCAATGTGGATGGCGATCGCGCTTGCTGCGATGCTTGGCCAAATCGGTCTGCCGGGTGGGGGGTATACGGTTGGCTATGGTGTGAACGCCAATATAGGAAACATTGAACGGCCTTTTCGCTGGGGGACACTGCCGCAGGGGGTAAATCCTGTCAGTGAGTTCATTCCGGTGGCCATGATCAGCGAGATGCTTTTGAACCCCGCTGGATCATACCAGTATCAGGGCCAGGACAGGACGTTCCCGGATGCGCGGATGGTGTGGTGGGCGGGGGGCAACCCGTTTCACCATCATCAAGACCTGAACCGATTGCACGATGCGTTTCAGACACCCGAAACCATTATCGTGAATGAGTTGAACTGGACCGCCACGGCGCGCCATGCGGACATTGTATTGCCTGTCGCTGCGGCGCAGGAACGTACCGATTTTGGGGCAGGGAAGTCGGACAATGCGCTGGTGCCCATGCCAAGACTTGTCACGCCGCAAGGCGAGGCACGGGTAGAATACGACATTTACGCGGACCTCGCGGCGCGACTTGGGAACGAAGAAGAATTTACGGATGGCAAATCCATTGACGGCTGGTTGAACGACATTTGGGAAACCACCCGCAGCCGCGCAACAAAGGCAGGGATTACCTTGCCCGATTGGCAGAGCTTTCTTGCTGGGGATGTGGTTCACCTTCCTGATCCAAGCCCTGAACAGGTGTTCTTGGCGGACTATCGTTCTGACCCCAAGAAATTTGCCTTGCCAACGCCTAGCGGCAAGATCGAGCTGTTTTCCGAAGCAATCGCAGGATTTGATCTGACGGACTGCAAAGGGCATCCCGCGTGGTTCCCGCCGCGTGACCGCGCCAATGATCCGAACGGTGAATTCCCCCTCGCAATGCTTTCTGGCCAACCCAAGACACGGCTGCACAGTCAACTTGATAATGGCGCCTATAGTCTAAGTCACAAGATCGCGGGCCGCGAACCTGTTTTGATCCACCCAGACGATGCGGCGGCAAGGGGGATCAAATCGGGGGACGTGGTTGAGATGTTCAATGCGCGGGGGCGGTGTTTGGCGGGGGCCAAGGTCACCGACGAGATTAGCACAGGCTGTGTTTTTCTTTGGACCGGCGCGTGGTATGATCCGGACTTTGATGCACCGCAGGCCAGAGATCGGCACGGCAATCCAAACGTCCTGACCCACGACCTGCGCACGTCTTTGCTGACGCAAAGTCCGGCGGCGCATTCGGCGATGATTGAATTACGTGCCTTCGAAGATCCGCTGCCGCCAATAGAAGCGCATGAACAGCCGCCTTTCGGAGAGGAAGGGTAGCTGATAACAAGGTCAAAACAGGACCGGAAAACTATGATCGATGCAGCCCCCAAAGAACCGAAAGTCGACTCAACCCTATCCAAGGGGCTTTTGATCCTTGAAAACCTTGCTGGTTCGCAAAATGGCAAAGGCGTCACCGAACTGTCCAAGGAACTGGGGCTCACCAAATCGAACACCTTTCGTCTGCTGCAAACGCTCACCACGTTAGGTTACGTGCAACATCGCCCCGACAAAAGCTATGCCGCAACGCTGAAGACTTGGCGGGTCGGGCGTGCGTCCGTTGAAAACCTGAATTTGCGGGAACTGGCTGCACCTGAACTTTTGCACCTGTCCCAAGAGACCGGCGAGGCGGTGTACCTCGCTGTGCGCGAAAATCTCAATGTGATCTACATTGATAAGATAGACAGCCAAAAACCCATCAGATCATGGAATGCGATCGGTGGCTCAGCTCCGTTGCATTGTGTTGGCACCGGCAAAGCCATCTTGGCCGCGGATTTCAACAAACTGCGGGACCAGGTTAGCGGTGTCTTGACACATCACACCGAAAAGACCCTGACCGATCTTGCCTCGCTCGACGCAGACATTTCCGCAACTCTGGCCCGTGGGTATGCCTTTGATACTGGAGAGTTCCGAGATCGTATCCTTAGCTTTGGTGCGGCGATAACATTGCCAGGCGGTGAACCTGTCGGCGCGCTTGGGATATCTGTGCCGGATATCAATTTGCCCGAAGGTGGTGTCGATCAGTATGGCGGATTGGTGTCGCTCGCGGCCCGCTCTGTTTCTGCCAAGCTGGGCCGCGGCTAGGGCGCGCTCAGGATTTCTTTTCGGGAAATTCGACAGGGCCGCCCTGTTTTTCCCAATTGGAAAATCCCTCTTTTAGGTGTGCAGCGTCAAAGCCCATGTCCTGCAAGGTCGCAGTTGTGATGGCGGAACGCCAACCAGAAGCACAGTGGAAAACGAATTTCTTGCCGTCCTGCGCAAAGATGTCCTTGAAATAGGGACTGTCTGGATCAACCCAGAATTCAATCATCCCACGTGGCGCATGAAAGCTACCGGGAATGTAGCCGCTGCGCTGGCGTTCGCGCACATCGCGGATGTCGACCACGACAACATTCGGGTCATCCAACATACCAATAAGATCGGCGGTTTCGATTTCTTCAATCCGTGCGCGCGCATCGGAAACCATCTGTGAGGACGACATCTTGAGTCTGTTCATGGGTCTGCCTTGTATTGGTATATGGAACGATCATTTCGAATATTGACACAAACAGCGTACTCGTGCAACCTCCCCCAATAACAGGATTCTGACTCGGACGTGGAGAAGCGACACATGACAGATAGGGATGCCATTTCGCTGTGGGATGCTTCGGCACAAGAACAGGACTACCGCGCTCCAATGAGCGCAGATATCACTGTGGACGTTGCAATTGTCGGCGGTGGGTACACGGGTTTGTCGACGGGATTGCACTGTGCCGAAAAGGGTTTGTCAGCACATGTCCTGGAGGCCGAGCAAATTGGCTTTGGTGGGTCAGGGCGCAATTGCGGGTTGGTCAATGCCGCGCTTTGGTTGCCGCCCCAGAAGGTGCGCGAGAAGCTGGGCGAGACATACGGCCCCCGCTTTATCAAAAAATTCGGGAGCGGTCCGGAATACGTTTTCTCGCTGATCGAGAAACACCAAATTCGTTGCGAAGTGACCCGTACAGGGACAATCCACGCTGCCCACGGGCCAAGCGGTTTCACCGACCTTAAAGAGCGCCACAAGGAATGGCAGCGTTTGGGCGAACCGGTCGATCTGCTTTCGCGTGCCGAAGTATCCGACATGATCGGAACAGATCATTTTCACGGCGGACTGTTGGACAACCGCTGCGGGACGATCAACCCGATGGGCTATTGCCGTGGTCTAGCCCGCGCCGCACTTGGCGCTGGGGCGACAATCAGCACAGGGGAACGCGCCACAAAGCTACGGCGTGACGGTGACTTGTGGAAAGTGGAAACGGATCAGGGCGTAATCACGGCGAAGGCCGTCGTGCTAGGCACAAACGCCTACACGGACGACTTGTGGCCTGACCTGAAGCGCGTCTTCACGATGATCCATTACTTTCAGCTCGCCACTAAGCCCCTAGGTCCTGATGCGGGTCACATTTTGCCGGGCAAGCAAGGTCTCTGGGATACAGGCCAGATTATGTTCAATATTCGGCGCGATGCTTATGATCGGCTTATCGTTGGGTCCATGGGCAAAGTTGTTGGCTCCAAAGATCGCGGTCTTTCGCATCGTTGGGCAAAGAAACAAATCGCGCGGATATTCCCGACACTGGGTCCGGTTGAATTCGAAGAAGCTTGGCACGGTCAGATTGCGATGACGCCCGACCATTTGCCACGTATTCACGAGCTTGAGACAAACCTGTTCACGCCAATCGGCTATAATGGCCGTGGCATCACTACGGGCACGATGTTCGGTGAAACCATGGCCGGATTGCTGACAGGTATGGATCGGGCTGACCTGCCACTTCCGATGACGGATATGTCGACTGTGGCGTCGGCACCCATCGTGTCGCGTATTTATCAATCCGCGTTCACTGCCAAACAGATACTCAAGGCCATTTAAATGACACACCTTATGAACCGCGTTGGCGTCGATATCGGCGGCACTTTTACTGATGTAGCGTTGGAGCACGCTGGTGGCTTGGCAACCTGCAAGGTTCTGACCAATTATGCCCAGCCCGAGCAAGCGATCATCGATGGTATTCAGATCGCGGCGGATAAAGCGGGGCTTGCATTGGCGGACATCACGCAGGTGATCCACGGGACAACGCTTGTCACCAATTCATTGATTGAACGGCGCGGCGCGAAGCTCGCGTTTATCACGACAGAAGGGTTTCGTGATGTGATTGAGATGCGCTCGGAAAATCGGTTTGAGCAATATGATCTCAACCTGACGCTGCCAAAACCGATGGTCCCGCGCGAGGACCGCCTGACATTGAACGAACGGATGGGGCCAAATGGCGAAGTTCTTTTGTCGCTTGATCCCGCTGAGGTTGATGCAATGGTCGCGACGGTGCTGGCTGGTGACTACGAGGCTGTCGCGATTGGCCTCATGCACTCCTACGCCAACGACGCCCACGAAGTGCAGATGGCTGCTGCCTTGCGCGCCGCTGCACCGGACATGTCGATCTCGATTTCATCGGTGATATCGCCACAAATGCGGGAGCTCCCGCGTTTCAATACGGTCATTGCGAACGCCTATGTGCAGCCGCAAGTCGCCGATTACCTGGGCCGATTGGTTCTTCGATTGAATGAGGTCGGCATTGGTGCGCCTGTGTTCATGCTGCATTCAGGTGGTGGTCTAATCTCGGTTGATGTTGCCACCGAACAACCCGTGCGCTTGCTGGAATCCGGCCCAGCTGGCGGTGCTATTTTTGCAGCGGACTTTGCGCGGGGGCATGGGCTCGACAGCGTTCTGTCTTTCGATATGGGCGGCACAACCGCGAAGATTTGCCTGATTGAAGGTGGCGCGCCCAAGACCGCCAACACCTTTGAGGTTGCCCGTACTTACAGGTTTAAAAAAGGGTCCGGTATGACCGTTTCAACGCCTGTGGTTGAGATGGTTGAAATTGGGGCAGGGGGTGGCTCCATTGCGTCGATAGACACGCTTGGCCGCATTCAGGTCGGGCCACGCTCTGCCGCGTCCGAACCCGGTCCGGCGTGTTATGGTAAGGGCGGCGAAGAACCCACCGTAACGGACGCCAATCTTTTGCTTGGTCGCTTGGACCCCGATAATTTCGCGGGCGGCGCAATTCCATTGTCGGTATCTGCGTCGGATGCGGCGGTGACCAATAAACTGGCCAACCGCTTGGACATGTCCAGCGATCAGGCCGCCTTTGGCGTGACTGAAATGGTGGATGAAAATATGGCCAATGCCGCGCGCGTTCACACCGTTGAGAATGGCCGCGATATTGAACATTTCACGATGATTGGATTTGGCGGCGGCGCGCCTTTGCACGCCTGCCGTTTGTGCGAGAAACTCGGCATCAAAGAGTTGATCATCCCGCCCGGTGCAGGTGTGGGGTCGGCCATTGGTTTTTTAAAAGCACCGTTCAGCTATGAGGCAACGCGGGGATTATTCCAGAGGCTTGACGCGTTTGATGCGGCCTCGGTCAATGTCGCATTGGCGGAGATGGAGCAAGAGGCGAAAGCCTTTGTAGAGGCTGGTGCGAAAGATGCGCAAACCACTACCCAGCTGACGGCATTCATGCGCTATACGGGGCAAGGTTGGGAGATACCAGTTCCGCTGTTATACAAGACCTTTGTTGATGCGGATATGTCCGAAATACTCGCGGCATTTGAAACCGCTTATCGAACGCTTTTCGGGCGCGTCATTGACGGGCTTGGAATTGAAATCACCAACTGGTCCCTTGTCGTGGCCTCGGTTCTGCCTGAAACACCTTCTGTTGTGCGTCACACGTCTGGGTCGCCTGCCGCACCGCTGAAGACACGCCAGTTCTTTGATGCTGCTTTGCGTAGGACCGTCGATGCGCAGGAAGTAGATCGCAAAGCAATGAGTGCTGGGCAGCTTGTCGAAGGCCCCGCGATCATTGTTGAAAACGAGACCACCACAATCGTCACATCCGGCTATCGCGCCGTTGGCCAAGGCGACGGAAGTTTGCGCCTGATCCGCAAAGGAGATGCCTCATGACCCCCACCGCGATTGACTATCAAATCATGTGGAACCGCTTGATTGCCGTTGTCGAAGAACAGGCAACGACACTGATCCGGACCGCTTTTTCCACATCTGTGCGCGAAGCTGGCGACCTGTCGGCGGGCTTGTTCGATCGGCATGGCCGCATGATGGCGCAGGCTGTGACCGGAACACCGGGCCACGTGAACGCGATGGCAGAAAGCGTGACACATTTTGTCCGCGAAATCGGCGCGCAGAACATCTTTGAAGGCGATGTTTTCATCACCAATGACCCTTGGCTTGGCACGGGGCACCTTCATGACATTACTGTTGTGTCGCCCGCCTTCCGCGATGGCGCCCATATCGGGTTTTTCGCCTGCACCGCGCATGTGGTTGATATCGGTGGGCGCGGTTTTGGCCCAGACGCGAATGAGGTTTACGAAGAAGGCCTGCTGATCCCGATCATGAAGTTCGCTGAACGCGGCAACGTCGCCCAAGATTTGATCCGCATCGTGCGGGCGAACGTGCGCGAGCCGGATCAGGTTGTTGGCGACATGTATTCATTGGCTGCCTGCAACGAAGCCGGTGATCGCCGTCTGCAAACGATGATGGCTGAATTCGGCATCGCCAATCTGGACGGGCTTGCGGATTTTGTGATCGAAACCAGCCGCAAAGCCACGCATGAAGCTATCGCAAAAGTGCCTGACGGATCATTTGCCCACAGCATGCAAGTCGATGGCTACGACGATCCAGTACATATGGCGGTTAAGTTGGATGTAGAGGGCGACACGATAAAAGCGGATTTCGACGGTACATCCGGCATGAACCGCTTTGGCGTCAATGTTCCCGAAGTCTACACCCGCGCCTATGCCTGCTATGGTTTGAAATGCGCGATTGCGCCGCAGGTTCCCAACAATACAGGGTCGCTTGAGCCGTTTGTGATCACCGCACCAGAGGGATGTATCTTGGCGGCCAAGCGCCCTGCACCCGTATCGGTTCGCCACGTTTTGGGGCATTTGGTGCCAGACGTCGTCCTTGGCGCGTTGCACCAAGCCTTGCCAAATACCGTTCCGGCCGAAGGGGCCAGCGCGCTGTGGAACATTCAAATCTCTGCGCGACCAAGTGACCCAAACAGCGGATTGCGCAATGCCGAGGTGTTGATGTTCAACTCTGGCGGCACTGGCGCGCGGCCTGCATTCGACGGGCTGTCTGCTACGGCGTTTCCGTCAGGTGTGTCCACCATGAGCGTTGAAGCCACAGAACACGTTGGCCCGATCACCGTCTGGCGCAAAGACCTGCGCGAAGGCTCTGGTGGCGCAGGCGCATTGCGCGGCGGGCTTGGTCAAACCATCGAGATCGAACCGCGCGAAGGGTATGACTTCTTTTTCAACGCGATGTTTGATCGTGTGGAAAATCCAGCGCGCGGCCGAGATGGCGGCGGGGCTGGCACGGCGGGGCAGGTAGAACTGTCGGATGGCACCAAACTGCGTAGTAAGGGTCGGCAATTGGTCAAGAACGGCCAACGCCTACGGCTGAGTTTGCCTGGTGGGGGCGGCTATGGCGATGCTGCAGGCCGCGAAAAGACACTTGTTGCAGAAGATATACGTGCTGGTTTGATTTCGGTCGAGCAAGCCAAAAAAGACTACGGATTTGAAGGATAAACCATGACACAGAAACCACTCGCATTGATCACAGGGGCCGCACAGGGCATTGGTTTTTCCTGCGCCGAGGCCTTGGCTGAAGACGGCTATAACGTAATTCTTTCCGACATCAACGCGGACGGTGTCGCGGAAGCGGCTAAAAAGCTCGGCGGCACTGCTATAGTTTGTGACATGGGTGATCTTGAGCAAGTTGAAGCGATGTTCGCCCAAATCGCGGCGGATCATGGTCCGCTAAGCGCATTGGTCAACAACGCTGGTATAGCGATGCCGGGTGATTTCCTGAGCTATGATATTGAGACGTTTCAAAAGGTGATCGACATCAACCTGCGCGGTGTTTTTGTTGCAACGCAAATGGCGGCACGGGTGATGGTTGAGCATAAGATCGCGGGTGCGATTGTTAATATGTCATCAATCAACGCGCAGGTCGCGATCCCCGCGATCCCCGCTTATTGCGCGTCGAAAGGTGGCGTGATGCAGCTGACCAAAGTTGCGGCATTGGCCCTGGCGAAAAACAACATTCGCGTGAACGCGGTTGGGCCAGGTTCAATTGACACAGAGATGATGGCGGGTGTGAACGCCAATCCAGAGGCGTTCAAAATGGCCATGTCGCGCACCCCGCTGGGTCGTGCAGGTGATACGCGCGAAATTGGCGATGTGGTTGCGTTCCTATGCTCTAAGAAAGCCAGTTACATCACCGGCGAGACGATTTACGTCGACGGCGGCCGTCTTGGCCTGAACTACACCTGCTGAGGTCAATTAATATGTCGCAATACCCCGCAACTTATGACGCTTGGCAATCCGACCCAATTGGCTTTTGGGAAGATGCCGGCAAAGAGATCGACTGGTTTGCGCCTGCAACGTCTGTCTTCAATAAGGACAGCGGCGCCTATGGCCGATGGTTTGACGGTGCGACGTGTAATACTTGCTACAATTGCGTGGATCGCCATGTAGAGGAGGGCCATGGAGATCGGCAAGCGGTCATCTATGACAGCCCAGTGACGGACACGGTTGAGCGGTATACCTACGGCGAACTGAAGGATCACGTCAGCGGACTGGCGCACGTATTACGTGGTTTGGGCGTTGAAAAGGGTGACCGTGTTGTCATCTACATGCCGATGGTCCCGCAGGCGGTCTTCGCCATGCTCGCTTGCGCGCGACTTGGGGCTGTTCATTCTGTTGTGTTTGGTGGTTTTGCCCCGCAGGAATTGGCGACCCGCATTGACGATGCCGCGCCCAAGGTTATTATTTCGGCATCCTGCGGGATCGAGCCGGGACGAGTGATCGCGTATAAGCCGCTGCTAGACGAGGCGATCGAGCTATCCACCAACAAGCCTGACCACTGCGTTATTTTGCAACGCGACACGCTGCGGTGTGATCTGACCCTAGATCGGGACGTGGACTACGACCAAGCCGTGAACGCCGCGATTTTGGCAGGTGAGGGCACCGAATGTGTGCCTGTCTTGGCAACCGATCCGCTGTATATCCTTTATACATCAGGAACGACGGGGCAGCCCAAAGGTGTCGTACGAGACAATGGCGGGCATATGGTGGCGCTGAAGTGGACGATGGAGAACCATTACGGCGTGAAACCTGGTGAAGTGTTCTGGGCTGCGTCAGACGTCGGCTGGGTCGTTGGCCATTCCTACATCTGCTACGGGCCATTGCTGCACGGCGCGGCCACAGTTGTTTATGAGGGCAAACCAGTAGGGACGCCTGACGCGGGCGCATTCTGGCGGGTGATACAAGATCATGGCGTCGTGGCGTTGTTCACTGCGCCAACAGCCTTTCGTGCGATCAAGAAGGTCGACCCAAAAGGAGCGTTGATCGCAGATTACGACCTGAGTAGTTTTCGCACGCTTTTCCTTGCGGGTGAGCGTTCCGATCCGGCAACGATAGAATGGGCTCAGGCCAAACTGGACCGTCCTGTAATCGATCACTGGTGGCAAACAGAACTTGGTTGGGCGATGTCCGGCAATCCTGTTGGTTTGGGTGCCTTTCCAATCAAGCTCGGGTCTCCGGGCAAACCAATGCCCGGCTATGACATTCATGTTCTGGATGACGAAGGACATCCCGTGCCGGCAGGAACGCTTGGAAATATCGTTTGCAAGTTGCCGTTGCCACCGTCGGGTTTCCCGACACTTTGGAACGCGCCAGAACGGTTTATCTCGTCCTATATGGCGGAATATCCGGGGTACTATGCGACGTCGGATGCAGGGATCGTTGATGAAGACGGCTATGTTTTCATCATGGCACGCACGGATGACATCATCAACGTGGCGGGGCACCGTTTGTCCACCGGAGCCATGGAAGAGGTTATCGCCAGCCACCCCGATATCGCGGAATGCGCGGTCGTGGGCAAAGGGGATGCGCTCAAAGGGCAGATGCCACTTGGGCTATTTGTCACCAATGACGGGGCGGGACGGGATGCGAGCGAACTAGAGTTGGAACTGGTGAAGCTGGTGCGTGCCAAGATTGGTGCTGTTGCCGCGTTCAAATGTGCTGTTGAGGTCAAGCGGCTGCCAAAGACACGATCCGGTAAGGTGCTTCGCGGAACGGTGCAAAAGATTGCGGACGGGCAAAGCTACAAGATGCCAGCCGCCATTGATGATCCGGTTATCCTCGATGAAATTTCGGCTGCGCTCAGCGCACGAGACCTGATTGGACAAGTTACATGATTACGCGACTTCAAACATCCGAGCGGATGAGCAAAATTGTTAAGCACAACGGCACGATCTACTTGTGCGGGCAAGTCGGGGCGGGGGACAGCGTCGCGGCACAAACCGCAGATTGTTTGTCGCGGGTTGACGCGTTGCTGCTTGAGGCGGGATCCGACCGTGAGCACATCCTGCAAGCCATAGTCTGGCTATCTGATATGTCTGATTTTACTGAAATGAACGCCGTGTGGGACGCATGGGTGCCACAGGGGCACGCACCCGCCCGCGCGTGCGGAGAAGCGAAACTGGCGCGTGATGTCCTGAAGGTCGAGATCATTATTACCGCTGCCGAAAAATTGGAAACTTGAAGGAAAAACCGGATGACTGCTGCTGTTGAAATGCGAAATGTGAATAAGTTCTACGGCACGTTTCATGCCCTTAAGGACATCAACCTCTCTGTCGCGAAAGGTGAAAAGATCGTTGTCTGCGGCCCGTCTGGGTCGGGAAAATCAACGATGATCCGTACCATCAATCAGTTGGAAGAACATCAGTCAGGTGATATTTTCATTAACGGCGAAATTATTAATGCCGATGCGCCCAACATCGAAATTATGCGTCGTGAGGTTGGCATGTGTTTTCAGCACTTTAACCTCTTCCCGCACCTCTCGATTCTTGAGAATTGCACGCTGGCCCCAATGCTTGCGCGCAAAACACCACAAGCTGAGGCTGAAGAAACTGCAATGGCGTTTCTAAACAAGGTTCAGATCGGCAATCAGGCGGCAAAGTTTCCCGGGCAATTGTCTGGTGGGCAACAGCAGCGCGTGGCAATCGCGCGGGCGCTTTGCATGAAGCCTGAAATCTTGTTGTTTGATGAGCCGACCTCGGCGCTGGACCCTGAGATGATCGGTGAAGTGCTGGATGTGATGGTAACATTGGCCGAAGAAGGCATGACGATGGTTTGTGTCACCCACGAAATGGGGTTTGCGCGCAAAGTGGCGGATCGTGTGTTGTTTATGGACGCAGGCGAGATCATCGAAGAAAATGATCCTGAGACTTTCTTCACGTCCCCATCCAGCGAACGAACTCGTGCATTTTTGGATCAGGTTTTGACACACTGACTGTTCTTGTTTGAATGGCAGCTCTACGTCGAAGACCCGCTTGTCATTCCTGCGATCATCGCACCAAGCGCGACGAGATGGACCAGCATCAACGCTTTGTCATTCCAAATTGCACCGACTACAAACCACCCCAACACACCGATCAAGAAAAGATAGAGGTTCCAAGGCGTCCATCCAAAACCCGTAGCAGTGTAGCCCATAACCTGAATGATTGACGCGCCCCATTTGACCGCAAAACGATGCGGATAAACTCTGATCCCTCGATGTAACGTCAAACGGAACGGGTCAGCCCCCCGTCGATACGCAGGTTTTGGCCCGTTATGTAACCGCCACCTTCGGACGCGAGCAGCGAAATCACCGAGGATACTTCTTGGGAGCGTCCGTAGCGACCCATAGGAATGCGCGCCTTGCGATCTTGGGTCTCAGGAAGACTGTCGATGAAGCCCGGCAGGACATTGTTCATGCGGATATTGTCAGCGGCATATTTATCCGAATAGAGCTTGGTGAAAGCGGCCAGGCCTGCGCGGAAGACCCCTGAGGTTGGGAACAACGGGTCAGGCTCGAAAGCCGCAAAAGTCGAGATGTTGATGATCGCACCGCCACCCTGTGTCTGCATGACGGGTGTCACCAACCGCGTCGGGCGGATGACATTCATAAGATAGACCTCCATCCCAGTGTGCCAATCGTCGTCTGAAATTTCCAGAACTGGCCCCTTGGGGCCGTGGCCCGCGGAATTGACCAAGGTGTCAACGCGCCCCCAACGGTCAACAGCGCCTTGCACCAACGCAGACAGGGCGTCGACATCGGTATTGGAACCGGTGACACCAAAGCCCCCCAATTCAACTCCAAGCGCCTCGCCCTTACCTGACGAAGACAGAATCCCAACCTTAAATCCATCTTCGGCCAGCTGACGGGCTGCATCTGCGCCCATGCCACTTCCGCCTGCGGTGATAAGTGCTACTTTTTCTACTGACATAGGGACCTCCATCATTGTGATTTATATGTTATATGAGGGCATCTTCGGATTTTCGATTGAGAATTGATGTTTCCTATCGATAGAAATACTATTGCCGAATGGCACAACTCCCTCCACTCAACGGACTGCGCGCATTTGAGGTCTCTGGCCGGTGCCTGAATTTTCGGGCGGCCGCTGACGAAATGGGCGTAACCCAAGGCGCTGTCGCGCAACATGTGCGCAACCTTGAGGCCTATTTAGGGGTTCAGTTGTTTGAAAGGCTGCCCAAGGGGTTGGCGTTCACATCATCAGGGCGAAACTATCATGTGAATGTCGCCGCTTCGTTTGAGGCATTGCGCGTCGCAACCGGCCACCTAAAGCCAGAGCCCGGCAAAGTCCTTGTCAGTGTTACGCCAACCTTCGCCGCGAAATGGCTGATCCCCAACCTCCCTGATTTCTCGGCCAAACACCCCGAGATCGATCTTCGTATTCTGGCTACAGAAAAAGTATCGAGCTTTCACGGCGATGGTATTGATCTTGCGGTGCGCCAAGGGGAGCCACCCTTCGGTGCCTCACTGGGCGCGCAGCTGCTGTTTCGTCAGGAGGTGATTGCCGTAGCGGCGCCAAGCCTTGTTGACGAACAGACCTTACCCGTCAGCACAGACGCCTTGTCGCTTATGCCTAAGCTTCACGATACCCATGATCTTTGGCCTGAATTCCTTAAGTTGCACAATATTCCTGACAACGGAGGGCATGGTTTGCGCCTGAGCCAGACAGCCTTAGCTGTGGATGCCGCGCTTTTTGGACAAGGGGTCGCTCTGGTAAGTCGCTTCCTTGTGGCTGCGGACATTGAAGCCAAACGGCTGATCCAAGTTACGCCTAGAACCATGTCCGGCAAACAAGATTTTTACCTTCTTGCCTCGCGTAAAGCCAAGAAAAACACTGCGATTCAAACAGTGATGGCTTGGTTTTTGGCGCAGGCGGAAACTTGATGTTAATTCATGATATACAAAGAGAGTTCGTGGTCCGAGGCATTAGTGAATTTCTATCGGTTGCCCAAGTTGTCTGAATGGTGAGGTTATTGCAGAATGTCTGGATCTGACCACATCTAACATAAGATTGACTCTGCGTCGTTGGGCTAAGTCCGCTTTGGGAAATCCTTATCGCGACAAAACGAATTTACCCTCGCAGCAACCGCCCAAAACCTCCGAAAACTCGCTAAGCTCAAGCCCTTGGTGCCCGCCACAGGCTAACATCGTGGTCGCCATACAGACGTCCAAGAAAAATCAATGCGATAACCCACTTCGAAAGGCTGAAAGCAACGAGTTTTTCAACACAATCGGCCAAAAGCGACTGATGCTGCGTAGTTCACCAATGACCGCTTAGCCTATGGAAGCGCATGGGAGCATGGAAACGTGAGCTCTTTTCACTACTAATTGCAACGCGACAGTTTCGTTGAAAAGCTTGAAAGGCTTGAAAGGTTGGGTTCGATTTTCGATCACTGCCGAAACATGCCAACTCCTAGAACAAGATCAACACGTCAGCGGCTCATCTGCTTCGTTACGAAACGAGAGCCATTGGTTGCGCGAAAGATGCGTTGTCAAAATGAGCGATTATGGACTTCAACTCCCTAAAGTCCACAGGTTTTCGCAAAACCCAAGAGGCGTTTCGTGAAAGCTGAAACAATTCACCATTCGGGAATTTGTTGCTGCCAGTCACATAGATTACCTCTGCGCCAGGAGCCCTATACCCAGCAAGATCGGCAACTTGAATGGAGGCGATAGGACCAATCATCAAATCCAACAAAAGGAGATCAGGTGTAACTTGGTTCAGTATTTCACACGCGGCAGGGATACTGGCTGCTGCAAAGGCTAAGTGTCCTGCATCTTCAAGAATTTCGGTTAACGCAAATCGGAGAGCGGAATCATCTTCTAAAATTAAAATTTTCAAGCTCTTTCCTTCAATCAGGTAAAAGATTGACAACCTATTACCGCTCAAAGTTAAAAAATCGTGAATGTTCTGATGACCTGAAACACGCCCTACCACTTTGCATTTCTTAACAAAGTATTAACGCGCTCGGCCTAAGGATTTGTTAACATCCAATTGAGCGCACATGCCAAAGCAGAGGTATAGAAACGATGAGTCACTATCTCCAACAATTGTCATTAGTCGACAGTCCGGCGTCAGAGGATTTTGACCGCTTCACGCGACTTGCGACCAAGATGCTCGGCGTGCCCGTAGCCCTTGTGTCAATTGTTGATTTTGACGAAGACAGGCAGTTTTTCACTAGCGCCTACGGACTAGGCGAGCCATGGGCAAGCCAACGGCAAACACCATTGTCGCATTCATTCTGCCAACATGTCGTTACCGACAACAAGCCTCTTGTGGTTAAAGACGCCCGAACCCACCCGCTTGTGCGCAGTAATCACGCCATACCGGACCTAAATGTTATTGCCTATCTGGGGATACCAATTACTGCTCCTGACGGTGCATGTCTTGGTGCTTTATGTGCAATTGATAGCCAGCCCCGCGTTTGGACTGATGAAGATATTTCAACGCTGACTGATCTGGCCGCTTCGGTTACCAGTCAGATCGGATTGCGCGCGGCGTTGCTGACAAGTGAGGAAGCTCGAAAAACCTCGGCGCGCTTTGGGCGCATTATCGAAAATGCGCACCACGAAGTCTTTACGTTTGAACCCAACACGCTCAAATTCAGGAGTGTTAACAAAGGTGCATGCGAAAACCTTGGTTACGAATTAGCAGAATTACAGATGCTTTCGCCTGTCGATATAAAGCCTGAGTACAGTCAGCAAGAGTTTGAAGAGTTCATAAAACCGCTTCTAAACAAAGAAGTCCCCAACCTGGAATTCGAAACAAAGCATGAGCGTAAGGACGGCAGCACCTATCCGGTATCGATAAGACTAGAATACCACAGCGATGAAGATGATGTGTTCATCGCATTTGTTCAAGACATTACCGAGCGGCGAATGCTGGAGCATGCACTCGCTGAACAAACCAGTAACTTTTCGGCATTCTTCAATTACGCGCCTGAACCGATGTCGGTATCAGCGATGGACACAACCATTTTGCAAGCCAATCCAGCTTGTGAGAAATTGTTCGGCTTGGCGTCTGAAGATCTCTTGGGCGTCCAGTTTGCCGATTATATTCCCGTACAATACAAGCAAGAAGTCCAACTGGCTTTTTCAAGCGCAACGCCTGAAAACCCTCTTTACTCCGTTCTTATGGAGCAGGAGATGAACGGGGTACCAAAAATCCTGCTTTGGTCGAACTTGGTGGTATTTGAAAATGACCAACCGTCCAAAATTTTTTCCATTGCCAGTGACGTCACTGAACTTCATTCAGCGAAAATGCTCGCTGAAGAAAGTGTGCAAGAAGCCAAGAAAGCGATGGAAATCCGCAAGATCTTCCTTGCCAACATGAGCCATGAAGTTCGTACACCGCTTAATGCCATCATGGGGTTGTTTCAGCTTATTCAGATGGCAGACGTGCCGGAACGGCAAAAGAAACAGGCCGAGGTTGGCCTGAATGCATCACACCATCTCTTGGCGCAACTTGTAAACGTTCTGGAGCTTTCTCGCGTGGAAGCCAATGCGGTTGAAATCGTGCCCAAACCAACAGACATTCGATCTTTGGCGGAGCAGTGGTTAGAGGCCGCAACCGCAACAAACCATCGGCTCGGGAAATCCATCGAATTATCGCTTACGATTGATGAAGCTATTCCTGAACTATCCAGCCTAGACGAACGACGGGTGACACAAATACTGAACAACCTAACGGATAACGCGCTCAAATTCACAGAGGAGGGCCACGTTTCCATTCAGATTAACCCCGTGCTTGAGACTGATACATCTGAGCCTCTGCAATTGGAGATATCGGTGTCTGATACAGGATGTGGCATCGCCCAAGACAAACAAAAAGCAATTTTTGAGCGTTTTGTTCAAATTGACGATGCACAAACGAGAGAGCACGGAGGCTCAGGTCTTGGTCTGGCGATCAGTCGCGAACTTGCAGAGCTTATGGGGGCGGCACTTGACGTAGCGAGTCCTTCGCCTCACGATAGCTTTACAACAACCTTCTCGCTACGGTTGCAATCAAACAAATGAAAAGAACAACCTCAATGACAACAACAAAAAAAATCTTACTGGTTGAGGATGACTACTTCACTCGCTTTATGATGAAGGAAATCATTGATACGTTGGGTATTGATGTCGAAATAGCAGCGAATGGCCAAGAAGGTTGCGACCAGCTCGACAAAAATCCGGGCGCATATGGCTTGGTCTTAATGGACATTCACATGCCAAAGCTGTCGGGCGTAGACGCGACCAAACTGATTAGACAGAATCCCAATGATCCGCCGCGCAATGTTGCAATCATTGCCGTAACCGCCGATGCGCATTATCACGATAAATCGGTGGTGAGTAAACATGGCATGGATGGATTTATAGCTAAGCCTATTACAGCCGTTGAGTTAAATGGCTTGATTGAGCAGTATTGCAAAGCGGCCTAATCCGCACGCGCTAAACATTCCGATATCTTGTGCATGTCAGATTTGCAGGTTTTTGGATCCGCTTGGCCTTGTTTTCTGAAAGCGGCCCTTGGCGCAAACGCAGCAAACGTCGGCTTCGTCCGCATAGCGGACGCCTGATCTCTAAAAATACTGCGCCATCCATGAATGTCAGCTTCGGTGACGCTGCGATGCGGCTTCGGCTCTTTAGGTCAACGTCGGCTTCGGGCTGCAAGCGACGGTTTGGCACAAGGGGAGGGAAGCGGATTTTCGCTGCGGATGCGCTATCGTGTCGAGCCAACCTCAACGCGGACATTATCCTGTCTATTAGTAGCTATTCGGCAAAAGACCTGTTTGAATGTTAGCTTCCTTAAGTTTGCACATCATCAAGAACGACCCCTTGTCCCTTGAGTAAGATCGGTTGCCTGGCATCTAGAGAGCAAGGGAATAGTCCAAACCGCGAACCGAATGATTTTAGCTTTTTGATGTTCCTCAACAAAGCGCTGGTCGAAAGTGCTCACGGTCAATTTTTGCCAGCTTGACCTTATGGATCACTTGTTCCATATATTCACTCCTGCAAACGCTTTTTGGGGGTAATGTTGACAGATCTACGTATTGAGAAAACGCAAGCGGCCCTTTTTGATGCTTTGGGTGATCTTTTGACTGAAAAGCCATTCTTCGAGATCACTGTAAGTGATCTTTCGCGACAGGCCGGAATTGGACGCCAGACTTTCTATCGACACTTCAAAAGTATTGGTGACATGTTGGATGTGCGTTTCCAGAAAAGTAAGGAAGAACAGCTTTCAATCGTAAAGAAAAGTTTGGAAGACAACGAAGATTGGAGGCTTGCGATACACCGTTTTGCGTTCGAACGCGTTGCGGCCGAACCGCTTATCGCGCGTACGATCCTTCGCGGTGAAGCTGGGCCAAATGCGCTGACAAACTTTCATGACCAAATCAAGAAACTACATGAAATGGCCCCTCACAACCGATTTGACGCCGCCACACCAGAGCTTCAACGCTTTGTTGCGCCGCTCCACGCGGGCGCTCTCGTCGCTGTGCTTTTGGAATGGATTGATGCCGGGTGTACTCCGGATGCGCAAACGATGAGTCAGTTCTTGGTGAATGCAAGTGTGGTGGCATGACTATGACGGCTCTACTCACCCCTTCTCTACGAAATGGTCAAATTAGACCGATCCAATCATCCACCAGAATAAAGCTCATTCACAAAACAGGAAATTGAAATGCCCATGCGTATCTTTGGCCAAATCACAATTGCTCTATCCCTTTTGGTGGTCGCATCGGTATCCGATGCACAAGACACAGTGCCAAGGCTTGTCAAAACCATGACAGTTTCTTCTAGCGTTCCGGAGGCCGAACGACAGTTCTTTGGCCATGTCGTCGCCAAAGAAACCGTAGATATTGCCTTCCAGGTTGGTGGCCAGATTGTTTCGCTGCCAATCACCGAGGGTGAGACGATCGCTGCTGGCGACGTGATCGCGGTTCTAGACCTTGAACCGTTTGAGCTGGCCTTGGATCAGGCGCAGGTACAAAGAACGCAGTCAAGACGGACGTTCGAACGCCTAAAGAAGCTTCAAGGGGGTACGGTCAGTAAGGTCAGCGTGGACGACGCTGAAACCCAATTGGAACTGTCAGAACTTGCCGTCCGCGATGCCGAGCGCGCATTGCGCAATGCGCAGCTTACGGCACCATTTGAGGCTTTGATTGCGTCTCGCAATGTTGCGAATTTCACCACGATAAACGCTGGGACACCCGTCGTGCGCCTTCACGATATGTCGGATTTACGGATTGAAATAGACGTACCAGAAGTGCTGTTTCAGCAAGCAGGTAAAAACCCGAATATCACACTTTCTGCAAAATTTCCTGCAAGCGACGAAATGTTCCCGCTACAAGTTAGAGAGTTCAACGCAGAAACCTCTGAAGTAGGTCAAACATTTCAAATTACGCTTGGAATGACCCCGCCTGAAGGTTTGGTCGTGCTCCCAGGATCTTCTGTCACAGTCTTTGCGACACAAAATGATCTGGAACCAGAGAAGATCATCCCACATTCAGCCGTCGTTAATGCGCCAAACGGCACAACTGAAGTGATGATTTTCACATCCACTGGTGATGATACCGGCACGGTGAGTGCCGTGCCTGTGGAAATCACACCTGGTAACCATGGCGAGGTGATCGTCACGTCAGGCTTGGAAGACGGAATAGAGTTTGTCGCAAGTGGTGCGAACCTCTTGTCTGACGGCGACCAAGTGCGCCGGTTCACTGGTTTCGCGAACTAAGGAACGTATCATGAATATCGCACGCGGTTCTATCGAACGTCCTATCATTACGTGGTTGATCATGCTGGGCTGTTTGCTTGGTGGGATCTGGGCATTCTTATCTTTGGGGCGGTTAGAGGACCCCGCATTTACGATCAAGACAGCTGTAATCGTCACACAATACCCCGGCGCGGATGCAGAACAGGTCGCGCGGGAAGTTTCAGAGCCGCTTGAATCTGAAATTCAGAAAATGGGCGAAGTTAAAGAAGTGCGCTCGATGAACCAACCGGGGCTGTCATGGATCACCGTTGACATGAAGGATCAGTATGACGGCACAGAATTGCCTGAAATCTGGACCAAGCTCCGCAATCGAGTGGGCAATGCCAATTTGCCGAGCGGCACGTCCGTCCCATTTGTGAATGATGGGTTTGGCGATGTCTACGGCATCTATTATGCGGTCACGGCACCTGGGTTTTCGGATGCTGAAATCTATGGACTTTCAACATTTCTGCGCCGCGAGCTGCTTTCAGTGGATGGTGTTGCTGATGTCAGCCTATCTGGCGTTCCAAACGAAGTCGTTTATGTCGAGCCTAACTTGAGCCTAACCGTAAACCAAAACGTCCCCCCCGCAGCGATACAGGCCGCAATCGCAAACGCCAATCCTGTATCCGATGCAGGGTCGTTTCAGTCGACCGATGGGCGTGTCCTGCTTCAGGGGCCAGAAGGCAACGATAGCGTGCAGGATATTGCGGGTCTGACTGTTGGGGTCGGGGGCGAGATCCTGAACCTATTCGATTTTTCAACCGTCACCCGAGCGCGCGAACAGAACCCAAATTTGATCATTCGCCATGACGGAGTTGAGGCCTTCACCATGGGTGTGGCAGGACTTGCCAGTGAAAACATCGTCACGGTCGGGGAACGTACTGATGCCAAACTTTTAGAACTTGCGCCGCAAATTCCATTGGGGATCGAACTGACACCGATCTACCAACAGCACGTTATTGTGGAAGAAGCGTCAGGTTCGTTCTTGGTAAATTTGGCGTTGTCTGTCGGAATCGTGGTCGCGGTTCTCGCGCTCTTTATGGGGCCAAGGGCAGCAGTCGTTGTTGGCACAACATTGTTGCTGACGGTCGTTGGCACCTTGTTGTTCATGGGGATCTTCTCGATCGAAATGGAACGTATCTCGCTTGGTGCGCTGATCATCGCGATGGGTATGTTGGTGGATAATGCCATTGTTGTGGCTGAAGGCATGCAGATTTCGATGGCACGCGGAAAGACATCACGGGAAGCCGCCGAGGACACGGCGAGCAAGACGCAAATTCCCCTGCTAGGCGCGACGGTCATTGGAATCATGGCTTTCGCGGGGATTGGACTTAGCCCTGACGCGACGGGTGAGTTCCTGTTCTCTCTTTTTGCGGTTATCGCGATCTCGCTTGGCTTGTCATGGGGGCTTGCGCTAACAGTGACGCCTCTGTTGGGCCATTACTTTTTCAAGCAAGGTCAAGAGGGCGGCACCGACGCCTATGGAGGGTTCCTCTTTCGTGCATACAAGGGATTGCTGCGGTTTTGCCTAAAACTGTGGTGGCTGATCATCCCCGCACTGCTTGCAGTGACCGTCGCTTGTTTCGCTCTGTTTGGACAGGTGAAGCAACAGTTCTTCCCTGATAGCAACACGCCGCTCTTCTTTGTGCATTATAAGCTCGCGCAAGGCGCTTCGATCCACGAAGTGTCGCGCGACCTAGGCATCATGGAAGGTTGGCTGTCCGAACAGGAAGATGTCGTCGCATTTACGTCCTATGCTGGACAAGGTGCGTCGCGGTTTATGCTGACCTATCAAGCCGAAGATCCTAACCCGAGTTATGGGCATATCATTGTTCGAACAGACACGATCAACGAAATTGCCCCCCTGATCTCAGAAATGACGCAGTTTTCCTTTGAAAACTTGCCACAAGGTGAATTCCGCGCAAAGCGTCTGTCCTTTGGCCCAGGCGGTGGTGACCCTATTCAGGTGCGTTTCTCTGGCCCCGATCCGTCGGTATTACGAGAGCTATCTGAGGCTGCAATCATCAGATTGACAGAAGCATCTTCCCACATCATTGCGCCTCGGACTGATTGGCGCGAAATGGAACAGGTCTTGCGCCCTATCTATGCAACGGATCGCGCACAGCAGGCGGGCATTTCCCGAGAGGATATTGCGGAGACAATGCTTTTTGCGACAGAGGGCGTCACAGCGGGCGTTTATCGCGAAGGCGATCGCCAAATCCCAATTGTCATGCGTGCCGAGAAAGATGCAAACTTGGCTTTGACAGACCATGTAATCTACACCGATACCGGTCAAACCTTTGTTTCATTTGAACAAGTCATTGATGGTTTTGTCTTTGACGCACAAAATACCCTTGTGCTGCGAAGGGACCGGAAACTCACCATCACGGTGGGCGCAGATATTTCACCGGATCGCACCGCTGCAGAGGTACAGGCAGAAGTTCAAGAAGCAATGGACGCGATGCCTCTGCCCTTGGGCTATCAAATGGAATGGGGTGGCGAATATGAAAGCTCACGTGAGGCACAAGCCAGCCTTGCCGGTCAACTTCCTCTCAGTATGATCATCATGGTGCTGATCTCGATCCTTTTGTTCAATGCTTTGCGCCAACCATTGATCATCTGGTTGCTTGTGCCGATGTCGGTGAACGGTGTCAGTCTTGCTCTGGTAGGGACGGGCCTACCTTTCACGTTTACCGCTTTGCTTGGCCTGCTTTCGCTGTCGGGTATGTTGATCAAGAACGGGATCGTTTTGGTCGAAGAAATCGACATTGTGCGCCGTGAAAATCCGCAAGAGAGCCTCAAGGAAGCGATCGTAACCGCCTCAACATCACGTCTGCGGCCAGTCATTTTGGCGGCTGCAACAACGATCTTGGGGATGATACCGTTGATTTGGGATGCCTTCTTTCAATCGATGGCCGTCACAATTATGGGGGGGCTCGCTTTTGCATCGATCTTAACCTTGATTGCAGCACCGGTTTTCTATTTTGCGTTCTTCCGGAAGGCTTCACTCCAAATTGCTCCAAATTGACGATAGGAATGAAAGCCGGCTATGGGCGGATACTTTTGAAAAGCAATGTGTTTCTAGCGCAGAAAGTGGCTCCTTGAAGATTGGGCAGCCCGCGAGATAGATCCCAAAGATGAACCCCGCGCTGTGCGCGGGTATCTCGACACGTTGGGCAACGAAACCTTCAGAGCGGCGACAACCGGAAAGCCGAAGCTCGCCGCCCATACCGCCCCCGAGCGCCAATGGACGGCCTCGCAAACGGTCCCGTTAGTTTCCTAGACGCCTGCCTTTTCCAGTTTGAGCTGTCTTTCTTCGAAGTCAGCGGGCGACAGCATGCCGTTGTTCGAGTGCTTGCGTTTCGGGTTGTAGAACATCTCGATGTCGTCGAATGCGTCCTGTCTTGCGTGGTCGCGCGTTGGGTATGTGCGCCGCCTGATCCGCGATGCGTTCGCGCCGGTCGCGCAGATCATCCGTCAGTTTCCGGTAGCCATAAACCTTGCCGCTGTCGGCTCAGGCCTGCCGGATCAGTACGGTCTGGCGCGCATACTCCTGCGCAGGGTGGCTTAACGGATTCTTTGCCCAAGCGTAGAAGCCGCTGAAATGCACCCGCAGCACCCGACACATGGCACGTACACCGAACTCATCGCGATGCGCCCCGATGAAGGCGGATCCTCAGGATCCGCCTTTTACTTTTTGTTGATAAATTCCCTCTTAAACGAGGTATGGAATGGCTCGCCCCTTTTACTCGATGGCTGGCGAGCTCTGAATATTATTAAGTGGCGGAGTCACGCAGCACTCACCAAAACCGGACCTTCCGGGATGTCCGGTTCAAGGTCTGCAATGTTTACAAATGGGTGAATTCGCTGCGGCTGTTCCATTCTCTGTTTTTGAAAACGAGCGTTTCCAAAACCAAGGTTTGCAAGATTTTTGCGACGGCGCACCAGCATTATTCGCACAAGGCGCATCGGAGAAACCCAGCATGCCACACAGCCAATTTGGTGCGTCTCGTCGGGTCGCAAGCGCACTCAGATAGACGGGCAAAATAACTGTAGGCGGTGTCTGGGAAACTTGGTTGGAGGTGTAGGATTGAGTTGGCGATCAATCTTATTGGTTTGATTTTTGCAAATTTTGGTGCATGCAAGCGGCATGGAATTTCTAGACGTTAACCATAACGCTGCACTTGTCATTGCATCGATCGTAGTTGCCATTATCGCGGGCTTCACTGGTTTGACGTTGTCCAAGGACCTTTCCAAGCAAAGCGTTTTGCGTCGCAAAGTGTCGATTGCAATGTCAGCTATCGCTTTAGGCGGTGGTATTTGGTCGATGCATTTCGTTGCAATGCTTGGGATACAAATGCCGGTTCTATTTTACTATGATGCCGCGATTACGCTCGCGTCTGCTTTGCTGGCTATCCTCATTGTGGGAACGGCTTTGCTGCTTCTTCACTTTCGCGAACGGACGCCTTTCACCTTGTCGGCAGCGGGTGCATTGGTTGGATGTGGCATACTGGCGATGCATTATATCGGGATGGCGGGCCTTCAATTATGCCGCGCTGTTTATACGCCCCTTGGGATTCTTTTGGCTGTCGTGTCCGCCGTGGGTCTGTGTATTGCCGCGTTCTGGATTGCTTATGGCCAACGGACCAATCGCAACATCTTATTGGGAACGCTGTGCTTTGGGGTTGCCGTCAGCGCGGTTCATTTCGCGGCGATGGCTGGCACGAATTTTGTTGCCGTTCCAACGCTGCAACAATTTGGCCCCGTAATGAGCAATGAAACCCTTGCGATGGGCGTTATTCTTTCAAGCTTTGTCATCTTTGGTGCGTTCCTTTGGATGGGGGTTACGTTCTTGGCGCCAACGGCGGTTAAGGCAACACAGCCCCCATTTGGGGGCGCCGCCCTTGTTTCTCAGGCGGAGCCAGCCCCTGCATCCGGCCCCGTCCCACAGGCGAGCCAGATTATTTCCAATCTGCCGCCAACCACCATCCGAATTCCGTGCGACCAAAATGGCGTTACGAAATTGATACCCCCCGAAGAGGTCGCTTTTGTTCAAGCCGAGGGGCATTACACGAACGTATTTACCAAAGACGGAAAGTACTTTTGCGGGTGGTCCATTAGCGAAGCGATGACGCGGCTAGAAGCCACTGGCTTTATCAGGACCCACCGCAGCTATTTGGTGAACCCTACGCAAGTAAATAACTTTGAACGTCTGAAAGACACAGGCCTGTGCCGCTTTGCTGCGCAGCATCTGCCGCCCGTCCCAGTCAGCCGCTCGCACCTCACTGGTGTCCGCGACGTACTTGGCCTTTAGCCTTTCGCATTTCGTGCAGCCGTGGGCGCATTTCGTGAAAAATCCCGATCATTTCGTTGATTAACGCAAGCGCTGGCATACCGCTGCGTACAGTCTGTCCTCCTGACACTTGATTGCGGAAACGGGAGGTGAAGCAATGATACCAGCGGAGTTTGAGTACTACAGGCCCACAGACATAGCAGGCGTAATTGCCATACTTGAAGAACATGGCGACGATGCGCGCGTGATTGCGGGGGGGCACAGCCTGATCCCCATGATGAAATTACGTATGGCCGATGTGCCGCATCTGATCGATCTACAAGCGATCGACAGCCTAAATGGCATCACCATTTCAGACGGAACCATCAAGATCGGCGCGATGGTGACGCAGCATGAACTTATCAACTCGGCTGAAATTGAAAAAGCGGCCCCCATCATGACCGAAGCAGCGCGCCAAATCGCTGATCCGCAGGTCCGCTACATGGGAACCGTTGGTGGCAATGTCGCAAACGGTGATCCGGCCAACGATATGCCGGGTCTGATGCAATGCCTAAATGCGCAGCTCCACCTTATTGGTCCCGATGGCGAGCGCACAGTTCAAGCGCGCGACTTTTACGAAGCGGCTTTTATGACCGATCGTGAAGATGAAGAAATCCTGACCGCAGTGAGCTTTGATGCGCCAAAAGGCGGATACGCCTATGAGAAGCAAAAACGCAAAATCGGAGATTACGCCACTGCGGCTGCTGCGGTGCAGATCATCAAAGAAGACGGCAAGGTTTCCCAAGCCTCGATTGCGATGACAAACCTAAGCGATACGCCCGTCTGGTCCGAAGCGGCGGCCGATGCGTTGGTTGGGACGGATTGTGATGAAGGGGCGGTTAAATCTGCCATCGCTGCGATGCTCGACGACATCGACCCAACCGAGGACAACCGCGGCCCCGTCGCATTCAAACGCCACGCTGCTGGCATCGTTCTTGGCCGCGCCATCACGCGCGCTTGGTCACGGGCGTAAGGGAGAAAACACATGTCAAAAAAGATGCACGTTAAACTCAACGTCAACGGCGAAGATCACGAATTCCTCGCTGAGCCACGCGAATTGCTGATCTACGCATTGCGCGAAAAGCTCAACCTGACGGGTCCGCATGTGGGCTGTGAAACCTCCCATTGTGGGGCTTGCACGGTTACGATGAACGGTAAATCTGTTAAATCCTGCACAGTTTTTGTGGCTCAGGCCGACGGCGCAGAGGTCACCACGATTGAAGGGCTCGGTAGCCCAGATGCGCTGCACGTCCTGCAAGAGAACTTCAAAGAGCACCACGGCCTGCAATGTGGTTTCTGTACGCCGGGTATGATCACCCGCGCGGCCAAGTTGCTGGAAGAGAACCCGAACCCGACCGAAGAAGAGGTCCGGTTTGGCATTGCAGGGAATATCTGCCGCTGCACGGGCTACCAGAACATCGTGAAATCCATTCTCTCAGCCGCGTCTGAGCTGAACGCAGCCAAGGAGGCGGCACAATGAAGGACGAAATGACACGCGAAGAACGGGTTGCCAATCTTAAAGGGATGGGGTGTTCACGCAAGCGCGTTGAGGACGCCCGTTTCACCCAAGGTAAGGGCAACTACGTCGATGACGTCAAACTGCCTGGCATGTTGCACGGTGATTTCGTGCGCTCGCCCTATGCGCATGCGCGGATCAAATCGATCAACATCGATGCTGCGATGGCGCTGCCGGGTGTGACTGCGGTTCTGACCGCCAAAGATCTAGAGCCGCTGGGCCTGCACTGGATGCCAACATTGGCGGGTGACAAACAGATGGTTCTGGCCGACGGCAAAGTGCTGTTCCAAGGTCAGGAGGTCGCCTTTGTTGTGGCGTCTGATCGCTATGTTGCAGCAGATGCGGTTGAATTGGTTGAGGTCGACTACGAAGAGCTTGAGGTGGTTGTAGACCCGTTCGAGGCTTTGAAATCGGATGTTGTTCTGCGCGAAGACATGGTGGCCGAAGATGGATCGGTTCCAAATGGCGCGCATGGTCCACGCAACCACCCGAACCATATTTTCACTTGGGAAGCAGGCGAAAAAGAAGCAACCGAGCAGGTGATCGGCGACGCTGAAGTCGTCGCTACCGAAGAGATGTATTACCACCGCACCCATCCCTGTCCGCTTGAAACCTGCGGTTCCGTCGCTTCCATGGACAAGGTCAACGGCAAGCTGACCCTATGGGGCACGTTTCAGGCACCACATGTTGTGCGCACCGTTGCCTCGCTTTTGTCTGGCATAGAAGAACACAACATCCGCGTCATCTCTCCCGATATTGGCGGCGGGTTTGGCAACAAAGTGGGTGTTTATCCCGGCTATGTCTGCTCAATCGTGGCCTCCATTGTCACAGGCGTGCCTGTGAAGTGGGTCGAGGACCGGATGGAAAACCTGATGTCGACGGCCTTTGCCCGCGACTATTGGATGAAGGGTCAGATCAGCGCCACCAAGGAAGGTAAGATCACCGGCCTGCATTGCCATGTGACAGCTGACCACGGTGCATTTGATGCCTGCGCGGATCCGACGAAATTCCCAGCTGGTTTCATGAACATTTGTACGGGGTCTTATGACATCCCTGTCGCCTATCTGGGGGTGGACGGTGTCTACACCAACAAGGCGCCAGGCGGTGTTTCCTACCGGTGTTCCTTCCGCGTAACCGAGGCGGTGTATTTCATTGAACGCATGATCGAAGTTCTTGCGATCAAGCTGAATATGGATCCGGCTGAGCTACGCTCGATCAACTTTATCAAGAAAGAGCAGTTCCCGTATCAGGCTGCGCTGGGGTGGGAATACGATTCAGGCGACTATCAAACCGCATGGGACAAAGCACTGGAGGCCGTCGATTACAAAGGTCTGCGTGCCGAACAAGCCCAGCGGGTAGAGGACTTTAAGGCAGGCAAGACGCGTAAGGTGATGGGCATTGGTTTGTCCTTCTTCACCGAGATCGTTGGCGCGGGTCCGGTCAAGAATTGTGATATTCTTGGAATGGGCATGTTTGACAGCTGCGAAATCCGCATCCACCCTACAGGGTCGGCTGTGGCGCGGCTGGGGACGATCAGCCAAGGTCAGGGCCACGCAACGACCTTTGCGCAGATCCTCGCAACCGAGATCGGCCTATCCGCTGAGAGCATCACAATTGAAGAAGGCGACACAGATACGGCGCCTTACGGTTTGGGCACCTATGGGTCGCGTTCGACTCCGGTTGCGGGTGCTGCGGCGGCGATGGCGGGGCGGAAGATCCGCGCCAAGGCACAGATGATCGCGGCCTATCTGCTAGAGGTTCACGACAATGACGTGGAATTCGACGTGGACCGCTTTGTTGTCAAAGGATCGCCTGAGCAGTTCAAGACGATGAAAGAAGTCGCCTATGCTGCCTATAATCAGGCCATCCCAGGGCTCGAACCCGGTCTGGAAGCGGTTAGCTATTATGATCCCCCCAACATGACCTATCCCTTTGGCGCGTATATTTGCGTCATGGACATCGACGTTGATACGGGTGTGCCGGAAATCCGCCGCTTCTATGCGCTGGATGATTGCGGGACGCGGATTAACCCGATGGTGATTGAGGGGCAAATCCATGGCGGTCTGACCGAGGCGCTTGCCGTCGCTTTGGGCCAAGAGATTGCCTATGACGATTTGGGTAACGTCAAGACGGGGACATTGATGGACTTCTTCCTGCCGACTGCTTGGGAAGTGCCAAACTATGAAACCGACTATACCGTGACGCCCAGCCCGCACCACCCGATTGGCGCAAAAGGTGTCGGCGAAAGCCCGCATGTGGGCGGCGTGCCTTGCTTCTCGAATGCGGTGCAGGATGCCTTCCGCCCGTTTGGCAACACCCACACCAATATGCCGCATGACCACTGGCGCATTTGGCAGACTGCCAACGATCTGGGCATGCACGACTAAGATAATGATGCGGGCTGCGCTTTGCGGCCCGCATCGTCTGGGAGGACAATGATGACTTGGAATACGTTACAAACGGCCATGGCCGATCAGGGATATATTGCCTCTGGGGATCTGGCGATGGCGCTGCATTTGGCGCTGTCGCTGGGCCGTCCTTTGCTGCTGGAGGGCGCTGCAGGGGTCGGCAAAACCGAAGTTGCGCGGGTGCTGGCGGCGGTTGAGGACACGCAGCTGATCCGTTTGCAGTGCTACGAAGGTCTGGATGCTGCTCAGGCAATTTACGAATGGAATTATCAGCGTCAGTTACTGGCAATCCGCGCGGCATCTGAAGATGGCGAGACGGGTAAATCCGTTGAGGCGCGGATATTCTCGGATGAATTCCTGCTGGAACGTCCGCTGCTCAAGGCGATCCGCCAAGACAAAGCACCGGTTCTGCTGATCGACGAGATTGACCGCGCTGATGAAGAGTTCGAGGCATACCTGCTGGAAATCCTGTCAGAATTTCAGGTGACCGTTCCCGAAATGGGCACCATCACCGCAACGACGCGGCCGATGGTTATCCTGACGGCCAACGGCACACGCGATCTAAGCGATGCACTGCGCCGTCGTTGTCTGTATGCTCACGTGCCCTATCCCGATCACGAGACCGAGCTGGCGATCTTGATTGCGCGTAATCCTGACATCACCGATCGTCTGTGCGCGCAGATTGTCGGGTTTGTTCAGGCCCTGCGCAAACAAGAGCTGGAAAAGAAACCTGGCATTGCCGAGATGCTGGATTTTGCCGCTGCTTTGATGGGCCTTGGCGTGGCCGATCTGACGAGCGATCCGGCAATTTTACAGGCAACGCTGACGACCCTGTTAAAAACGCAGATAGACCGCGACGCAATTTCCACAGAAATCGCGCAACGCTTGGCGGGCAAAGCCGCATGAGCCTCGTGACCAAATTTGCCGCCCGTGATCCGGGCCCTGCCGCCCGAATGGCTGGATTTGTTGCGCATCTGCGTGACCACGGCTTGCGGCTTGGCGTGGGCGAAACGGGCGCAGCGCTGGACGCCTTGACCCATATCAACGCAGCAAACCCCCATGATGCACGCCGCGCACTGAAATCTGTGTTTACGGGCTGCGCCGAAGAAGCCGCCCAGTTCGACGGGTTGTTCGACAGCTTTTGGATGAACGGCGGACGTGTCAAAACCCGCGTGACCGCAACAGCGACGCCAAGCCAAAGCGAAAACGTAAAATCCAGTCGTGAAGCCAGCGAAGAGGCCAGCAGCGGCACGGGTGACATCAGCGCGCCTGACGGTGGCAATGGCGAAGCGGAAAGCGACGGGGAAGGCAAATTAGTTGCAACGGATGTCACCAACCTGCTCAAGAAAGACTTGCGCGATCTTGTTCACCCCGAAGACATTGCCGAAGCGGAAAAGATCGCGCAGCGCCTTGGGGCCGCGTTAAGGGATAGGCGATCACGTCGTCGCAAAGACGCGCGCAAGGGGGATCAAATCCACTTTCGCAAAGTCATGCGGCAATGCCTTGCGACAGGTGGCGAACCTTTTACGCTGCCCAAACGCCAACGACCCGACCGCACGATGCGGATCACGGCGATCTGCGATGTGTCAGGGTCGATGACCGTCTATTCACGCATTTTTCTCGCGTTCCTTGCAGGCCTCATGCGCGCCGATACTCGGGCGGATGCCTATCTTTTTCATACGAGGCTTGTGCGGATTACCGAGGCCCTGCGTGACAAAGATGCACTGCGCGCGTTGGCGCGGTTGTCTTTGCTGGCCGAAGGCTTTGCTGGTGGATCAAAGATTGCGGACAGTCTTGAAACATTTGCAAACACCTATGGCCGTCGATTTGTTGATAATCGAACGGTCGTTATGATCCTGTCGGACGGCTATGACACCGCATCGCCTGAGCTGATTTCTGACGCGCTTGCCCGTTTGAAAAAACGTGGCTGCAAGATCATTTGGCTTAACCCTCTCAAAGGTTGGGACGGCTATGAACCGACAGCACGCGCGATGGCTAATGCCTTGCCGCATCTGGATCTGTTTCGCGCGGCCAATACGCTGGGCGACCTTGCGGCGCTTGAGAGCGAAATGGTGCGGCTATGACACCAAAACAGATCATGGAACACGGATTGAACGAGGGCGAAAAATGCTTTGCCATCGCCACGATTGTGCGCACCACTGGAACCACCTCAGCCAAACCTGGCGCTAAGGCGTTGATGCGCGAAGACGGAACAATTCTTGAAGGGTGGCTCGGTGGCGGCTGTGTCCGCGGGGCGATCAAGGACGCGACCTTGCGGGCCTATGCAACGGGCCAACCCCAATTTATCTCGGTCGCCCCGCAAGAAGAGCTGGCGGAAAAAGGCGTGCGTGCAGGCGATGACGTTGATGGCGTCCGATTTGCACGCAACGGATGCCCGTCCAAGGGGACCATCGACATCTTTATCGAACCTCATCTCCCGAAACCTGACTTGCTGGTCTTTGGGGAATCCCCAGTGGCAAAAAAACTGATCGAGCTTGCTCCGCAGTTTGGTTGGGGCGCCACCACAGTAAGTGCGGATGCCCCATTGCCCCCACGCACACCCAGTTCTGCGCGCTATCTTGTTATCGCGACGCAGGGGCAGGGTGATCTTGCTGCATTAAAAACAGGGCTGGCGGACCTTGCCGAGTACATCGCCTTTGTTGGGAGCACTAAAAAGTTCACGAGCCTGTCTGAAAAGCTGATCGCGGCAGGTGCCGACCCCGCACAAATCGCCACTGTTCGTGCGCCCGCTGGGCTGGACATTGGTGCTGTCACCCCTGCCGAAATCGCGCTGGCGATACTTGCGGAGCTGACACAGGTCAAACGTGATCTTTTGGCGAGGCTCGCCCAAAATGGGTAGTTTTGGCGCGATAATTTTGGCCGCAGGTCTGTCGCGGCGCATGGGAGATCGCAACAAGCTACTGTTGTCGATCCACGGCAAACCGATGATCCGCCACGTCGTTGAAACCTACCTGTCCGTTGTGGATGAACGGGTTTGGGTTGTGACGGGATATGAAAGCGAACGGATTGAAGCTGCGCTGCGCGGGTTGGATGTGCAAATTGTGCACAACGAAAATTTCGAGGCAGGGCAACCGTTTTCAGTTCGCGCAGGGCTTTGTGAAGCACGCGGCGCGCAGCATTATCTAATCGGCCTTGGAGATCAGCCAGACCTAACCGATGGGGATTTGCGCGCATTGATGGCGGCGCATTTGGCGGGGGATGTTCAGAAGATTTCCATCCCTTACCAAGGTTCCACACGGGGCAATCCAATCATTGTTCCTGCCGCGATGCGGAAGAGGTTGCTGCTAGATCAGGCCAATCCTGGTTGTGGGAAATTCACCCGCACCCATCCTGAACTGGCCCAACATCACCCCATGACACAATCGGGGTTTTTCAATGACATCGACACGCCAGCCGCGTTTGAAGCCTTCAAAAAATCAACAACGTTAAAGGACCTGATATGAAGAAGTTACGCAGCCTTTTACACGCCTATCGTCAAAAATGGGCCCTTTCACCGGATCAAGTAGAAACACTTGCCTCCGTAAAATTTCCCTGCTGTTAGAAAGAGAAAACATGGAACTTAAAGACGAAATCACCATCAATGCGCCAATGACCCGCGTTTACGAAGCATTGAACGATCCCGATATCCTGCGCGAATGCATTCCAGGGTGCGAAGAATTGATCCAACATTCCGATACTGAGCTAGAAGCAAAAATTTTGCTGAAAGTCGGGCCCGTAAAGGCGCGTTTCGGCGGTAATGTCACGCTGGACAAAAGTGGCGCTCCAGACGCGTTTTCCCTCACCGGAGAAGGCAGTGGCGGCGCTGCGGGGCATGCCAAAGGCGGCGCGGATGTCACGCTGGTGGCCGAGGGTGACACCACGATTCTGACCTATGACGCCAAGGCGCAAATCGGCGGTAAGCTGGCGCAACTGGGCAGCCGGCTCATTCAGAGCACATCGAAAAAACTCGCGGCCAAGTTCTTTAAGAAATTTGCCGAAGTGCTGGATGGCGAAACCGTTGGTTAACCCCATCACATATCATGACCATGCGGTCGAAGTTTTGGCGCAGGTTGCGGCCTATGTGCGAACAGGGCAGCGTTTTGTGTTGATTACGTCGGTGGATATCAAGGGCGGCAGTGCACGTGATCTGGGATCACTGGCTGTCGTCAATGATGCCGGCGAAATGACGGGCTATATGTCTAATGGCTGCATTGATCAGGATATCCTGCTTCAAGCGTTGGAATGCTTGCGGTCGGGTTCAGCCCGTTTGTTGCGGTATGGTGATGGGTCTCCCTTCCGTGATCTGACTTTGCCGTGCGGCGGGGCATTGTCGGTGTGGATCGACCCCGCACCCGATACCGCGGCACTTGTGGAGGCCTACAACGCCTTGCTGGCACGTGCGCCTGCAACCCTGACGTTCTTCCCTGAAACGGCAGGGGGGGCTCTTGCCCCGATCACGATTGCCTATCAGCCCAAGGTGGCGCTGACCCTTGCTGGACGGGGTGCAATTTTTCGCGCGACCGCCAAAATTGCACATGCGATCGGGTTTGATGTGACGGCCTTTTCCCCCGACCTCCATGACCTCGATGCGATCACAGCCTACTGTAATAAACCACCAACGCATGTGACCTCTCAACAAGGCATCACTGCGCTGGAACTGGACGCAACCAGTGGATTTTTAACTCTGTTTCACGATCATGATTGGGAACCTGCATTTCTTGTCGCGGCGCTGGCTACCACAGCTGGATTTATCGGGGCGTTAGGCAGCCAGCGTACGCACGCGGCGCGGCTTGCCCAGTTGGCTGACAGGGGTATTTCTGAACGGGATCAGCAGCGCATTCGGGGGCCAATTGGCCTTGTCCCTTCGCTGCGAAATGCCGACCTGATTGCAGTCTCTGCATTGGCCGAAATCGCGCAGGCCTTTGCGTATGAGCAGCAATTGGTCGTTGAAGTTCAGCAGGCACGCCAAGCTGAACCATCGCCATTCTTAGCAGTTGTTCAAAAGGCGCGTTCCGTCTGCTGATTTTCTGGAACGAAAGAGGGTTGATGCCAAACCTTTTGCTCTCCGCTGTCTGTATCTGGCCGCAGATACAAAAGGGTAAATCCCGCTGCGCGTGGTTTGCGGCTATGGCGGCTTCGTTTCATCGGACATCGTAGAAAACGGACGTTGTCATAAAACCTTCACTTGGTGAAAATTCATAATTCACATATTCACGAATTATGGAAGAAATGATTCTCACCCGCCTCTCAACCCTAGGCCACCCGCAGCGGCTGGCCCTGTTTCGGCTGCTCATGCGTCGCTATCCCGATCGCGTTCCTGCGACTGAGTTGGCGCAAGCCCTCATGATCAAGCCTAACACGCTGTCCACTTACGTGAATGCGTTGATGCACGCAGGTCTGGTGACGCAAGAGCGCGTCGGGACATCCCTGCGCTATGCCATCCACATGCAGGCGGCCCGCGAGACCATCGATTATCTCATCATCGACTGCTGCCGAGGCCGCCCCGACATCTGTTCGCCCGACCTTTATCCAACCTCATTCGGAGAAACCGCCATGAGTGACCGTAAGTTCAATGCCCTTTTCATCTGCACCGGAAATTCAGCGCGATCGATCTTTGCTGAATCCATTCTGCGTGACATGGCGGGGGATCGGTTTGTAGCCTATTCAGCAGGCACCAAACCCCGCTCGGAGTTGAATCCCTTCGCGGTTGAGGTGCTGGAACAGAAGGGCCATGACGTGTCGGTGTTGCGCTCGAAAAACATCTCGGAGTTCCAAACACCCGATGCCCCCAAATTCGATTTCATCTTTACTGTCTGTAACGGCGCCGCGAACGAGGAATGCCCGTCATGGCAGGGCCAACCTGTTACCGCCCATTGGGGGTTGCCCGATCCGGTAAAGGTCGAAGGCTCTGACGCGGAAAAGAACCTTGCGTTCCATCAGACCTATGGCGCGCTTCGTAATCGAATGACGGGCTTTACGGGCCTGCCCATCGCATCGCTGGACCGTATGTCTTTGCAAAAGGCTGTCGATGATCTGGCTCAGTCACAAGAAAAAGGACCTGCAACATGACCGTTTATGCCCTCAATGGCCTTGGCCGTATCGGAAAACTTGCCCTAAAGCCTCTGCTTGCGCGCGGCGCGCAGATTGCATGGATCAACGACGCGGTTGGTGACCCTGAGATGCATGCGCATTTGCTAGAGTTCGACACCGTGCATGGGCGGTGGCAGGCGGATTTTTCCTATGATGAGGAGAGCATCACCATCGACGGCACCCGCATCCCGTTCATCGGGACGCGCGACATTGCCGACCTGCCGCTTGAAGGTGTTGATGTGGTGATCGACTGTACGGGGGTGTTCAAGACCGAAGCAAAGATCGCGCCGTATTTCGATGCTGGCGTAAAAAAGGTTGTTGTCTCGGCCCCTGTGAAGGACGGCGATGCGGCCAACATCGTCTACGGTGTGAACCACGATACCTATGATCCGGCAGAGCATCGCATTGTGACCGCGGCCAGTTGCACAACAAATTGCCTCGCCCCCGTGGTGAAAGTGATCCATGAGAATCTGGGCATCAAGCACGGTTCGATCACCACCATCCACGATGTGACGAACACCCAAACCATTGTGGACCGACCAGCAAAAGATCTTCGCCGCGCCCGCTCGGCGCTGAACTCACTTATCCCGACGACAACGGGCAGTGCAACGGCCATCACTCTGATTTACCCCGAGCTAACGGGGCGTTTGAACGGCCACGCTGTCCGTGTCCCGCTTTTGAACGCATCGCTGACCGATTGCGTGTTTGAGGTTGAACGCGAGACGACGTCTGAAGAGGTCAATGCCTTGTTCAAAACAGCTTCAGAGGGGCCGCTTGCCGGTATCCTTGGATATGAGGAACGCCCGTTGGTCTCAACAGATTATACCAACGACGAACGCTCCAGCATCGTCGATGCGCTCTCCACAATGGTCATCAACGGAACGCAGGTGAAAATCTATGCTTGGTATGACAATGAAATGGGCTATGCTCATCGCCTTGTCGATGTGGCGTTTATGGTCGGGGACAGCCTGTGACTGAAACCGGCTCCCGCCCCGAAGGTCTGTTAGCCTATATCGCTGTCACTGCTGCCTATTGGGCGTTCATGCTCACCGATGGGGCGCTCAGGATGCTGGTGCTGCTGCATTTCCACACGTTGGGGTTCAGCTCTGTGCAGCTGGCCTATCTCTTTGTGCTCTACGAGATCGCGGGCATGGTTACCAATCTGGCGGCTGGCTGGATCGCGGCGCGGTTTGGGTTGACCTCGACCCTCTATGCGGGGTTGGGCATTCAGGTGCTCGCGCTTTTGGCGCTGACGCAACTGGACCCAACATGGGCGATCGGAGCCTCGGTAGCCTTTGTTATGCTGGTACAGGGCGCAAGCGGCGTGGCCAAGGATCTGGCCAAGATGTCTTCCAAATCCGCCGTCAAGTTTCTGGCGCCTCAAGAGGGGGACGGGTTGTTCCGCTGGGTGGCCCTGCTGACGGGCTCTAAGAATGCGGTGAAGGGGCTTGGCTTTTTGCTAGGGGCGGCACTTCTCGCAATGTTCGGGTTCCAAATTGCGGTGCTTGGAATGGCGGCGGTTCTTTTCGCCATTCTCGTGGTGGTGCTGATCGCGATGCCTGCGGGGCTGCCAAAAGGGCGGAAGGGGGCGAAGTTTTCCGAAGTCTTTTCGAAATCGGCGAATGTGAACTGGCTGTCGCTCGCGCGGGTGTTCCTGTTTGGGGCGCGGGACGTGTGGTTTGTCGTTGGTATTCCAATTTATTTCTACGCCGTGCTGTCCGATGGCACGACAGAGGGTAATCGCACTGCGTTTTTCTTGATCGGCACATTCATGGCGATCTGGACCATTCTTTATGGCGCGGTGCAAGCGGCAGCGCCTCGTTTGTTACGTGCCAGTACCCGCACCGAGGCCGATTTGATCGGTGTCGCACGCGCTTGGGCGTGGGCTTTGGCGGCGGTGCCAGCCCTTCTGACCGCCGTCGCCTTTTCTGCCTCAGAGCCGCAGACATGGCTCACCATGTCACTTGTGATTGGTCTGCTTGTATTTGGAGGGGTGTTCGCGGTGAACTCGGCGCTGCATTCCTATCTGATCCTTGCCTTTACCGAGACTGAACGGGTCACGATGGACGTGGGATTCTATTATATGGCCAATGCAGGCGGGCGTTTGGCAGGCACGGTTCTGTCGGGCGTGACCTATCAGATTGGCGGGCTGACCCTTATGTTGGGCACGGCGACTGCGATGGTGGCGATCGCTGCCGTCACTGCAGGTTTTTTGCGGCCCAACTCTGGCGTGGTTGCGAAACCCGCCAAACCATAGGGCTGGCCAAGAGTGACAATGAGCCCATTTCTGCGTCTGCTTTGCCAATCGAGGTCGTATCAAAAACTCAGATTGGTCCCGAGAGTGAGTTCCTCGCCTTAGGTCCTGTTCAGCATCTTGCGGTATTTGGAGACAAACAGATCCTTGCCCTTCATGAGGCGGGTCATCAAATCACCTGCGGTGAATAAGACGAGGAAAGAACTGCCTTTCAGCGGCCCGAGAGGGACTAGGAAAGGCGCCTTGCCCCACGGCTTGTATTTGGCCGTTTCCTCGACCTTTTTGCCGTTGATCAGTGACGTCAGCATCTTTTCCAGCCAAGGTGTCTGGCGGCTTACGGCGACGATTGTCATCGCATCTCCGGACTCTGCCACATCTCCTGCTGCAAAGACGTTTGGCAGATCAGAGGGGCGCAGCCACGGGTCTGTCTTGACCCTATTTGCACCCCCTTTGGAGATGCCGGGCAGCGTGTCCAGAATGGCGGATGAGGCACGAGACCCGATAACGGGGAAGATCAGATCAGCGGCAATTTTGTCACCGTTATTCAGTTCCAGCGCGCCAGAATAGGGTTCTGTTAGGCTCTCAAGGTTTTCGGCGCGCACACCAAAGATCGTCGTCACGCCAGCATCATTGAGTTTACCGAATAGGGTTGTCCCAAGCTTCGATGGCATGGTCGGAAACAGCGACGGCTCTGACGAAATCAACGTGACCTTTTTGTCCGGCATGAAATGCGCAATTTCACCGGCCAATTCTGTCCCGACCGCCCCTGCGCCAACAATGGCGACGCTTTGCGCGGCCTCCAGCATCGCGTGAATGCGCGCGTTATCCGCCCGAAAGGCTTCGATGCTGTCACTGGTCGGTTTGAAGGGCGTCGCATTGTTAGAGCCTGTCGCGACAACGATGTAATCGCCAAGCACCTCAGTTCCGTCGTCAAGAGTGACTCCCGCGGAGGTTATGCTATGGGCGCGGGCGCGCAGGACTTGGCCGTTTTTGAGCAAATCATCATAGGGGATCAAACCTTGATCCAGAATTTGCGGGTCAACAACCGCGCGGATCATCGCAGGGGCGTGGACGAAATGGCTGCGAGGTTCAATCAGTGTCACCTCGGCCTTTGAGTCCATCGCTTTGGCCAGTTGTACACCAACATAACCCCCACCGACGATAATAATACGTTTTGTCATGTGCGATGCCCCAGTAGCTAATTTGATTGCATTTTGATGTTCTTGGATGCATGTAAACGAAACGGAAATAAAAACAATAGACCATTGTCCACGGTTTAGGATTTAGCGATGCGCATTGGCGAACTTGCACAGAAATCTGGCGTTAGTCGGGATACAATCCGGTTTTACGAACGAAATGGCCTGATCACTTCGACCGTCGGCGACAGTGAGACGAATAGCTATCGCAATTACAAAGACGACAGCCTCGTTTGGCTTCAATTTTTCGCAGGCGCACGAGAAGCAGGCATGTCAGTTGCTGACCTGCGCTCAATTGTGGAGGCCACCGCAGAGAGTTGCGACCGCGAGGTCGCGCGCGCCGTCATCCAGCGTAAAATCGAAGAGTTGAAAGAGCGCGAAGAGCAGATTGGAAAAGTTGTCCGGTTTCTGGAAAACGCGCTGTCTGGGTCAAAGTGAACGAACGGGCCAAGCAACACGACACTGTTGGGCAGGTAAACGAGGCCTGAAGCTCAGCTTTTGCGGTGGAACATCATATGGCCCATCTGAATCCGGTGGCCTGTTCAGAGACTTCCCAAAGCTTTTCCATGACCGCTTTGTCATAAGCGTGGGGATTTAGCGTGCCTTTCCCAACCGGACCACCCGTTTGCATCAAACCTGTGGGGCCATAAAGCGCGCGTTGTTCCAGCCCATCTTCAGTCGCGCACATGATCTCGGGGTAGGCACCTTTCTCGGCGGTTTGAACCATAGGCGTCTTACTGATAAACCACCACGTCAACCGCGTCAGAAGCCCCCCGCTTGTGCTTATCAGGGAGGTCGCCGAAGCGCCGGGGTGGCAGACATAGACCTGAACATCTTTGCCAGTCCTTTTCAGACGATCTTGCAACTCATAGGCAAACATCATCTGGGCCAACTTGCTTTGGCTATAAACGGGATTGGCGCTGTAGTTTTTGTCCCAATTTATGTCATCGAACTGGATGGTTTTGATCCCCAAGTTATAGCCGAGACTGGCGACAACGACGATGCGTCCTTTGCTGGCTTCGATCCTGTCAAACAACATCCCGCACAACACGAAATGGCCGTAGTGATTAGTGCCAAGCTGGCTCTCGAACCCATCAACGGTGAACTTTTGTTTCGGCACTTGGGCGATAGCCGCGTTGCAGATCAGCGCGTCAATCTGCGAAACAGTATTGTTCACCTCAGCTGCAGCTGCGCGCACGCTTGCCAGATCAGACAGGTCCATACGTATGAAGCGCACATCGGCATTTGGGCCAAACTCTTCCTTCAGTTCTTTAATGGCGGCGTTGGATTTGTCTGCGCTACGGTTCAGCATCACCACCTTTGCACCCTTTGACAAAAAGCTGCGCGCGGCCTGAAAACCAGCGCCTGCGTTGGCGCCGGTGATTAAGTAAGTTTTGCCTGTAAGAGACCCAAGGCGTTCTGGTGTCCAACCTTTGGGTCCGAATGTCGTATCTGCCATTGTGTTGCTCCTTTTGACGTCGGCGTTCTAGCCGCAGGGTTCGTGGTGGTGTCTTGGGATTGTAGATAACTCTCGCTGTCTGTTGAAAATAGGCGGAATTGTCTTGAATACTTGCCTGATTGTATCAGTTGGGTTGTCAGCGCGATTTCCGCCGCATTAAATTGGCCGTATGAGCAAACAACGTATCAGACAGCTTATCGAAAGCCGTACCAGCCAAGACGGTTTGACTGAATCCGGCATTAAGGGTGTGCGCATGTTTCGGGCCACACAGGCGATCCCTTGTGTGCCGGCTGTGTATGAACCCAGCATCGTTGCCATTGTCAGCGGTTCTAAGGAAGCCGTTTTGGATGGTCACAGATATGTCTACGACGACAACCGATACTTATGTTGCCCCATGTCGATGCCAGTGAAAGCTGGAACACCTAAGGCATCCACAGATAATCCTCTCTATGGTGTTTTCATTTCCCTAAACCAACGGGTCATGGCGGAACTGGTGCTTGAGATGGAAAATGTTGGCGGCGCGCTCCCCGTGATCAAGGGCGATTTGCGCGTGCAGGGTATTCGACTGGCAGAGTGGGATGAGAGTTTCACCGATGCGCTATTACGGTTGTTACAGCTAGGGGCAAACCCAACGGATGCAGCCGTGCTTGGGGATGCAAGGCTGCGCGAGTTGTACTATGCGGTCCTTCAGGGGGAAGCGGGCGCGTTTGCGCGTCAGGCCTTTGGCGCTGGCAACGCCATCGCGCGCTCCATCTCGCATGTCTCGTCCCATCTGGACCAGCCAATTTCGATTGACGATATGGCAACCCGAGCAGGCATGAGCCGCGCGGTGTTTCATCGCAAGTTCAAACAAGTCACAACAATGGCCCCGATCCAATTCGTGAAATCAATGCGCCTTAACAACGCTGCCATGAAGATTGCAGGCGGCATGACAGTGAACGAGGCGGCAATAGGCGTGGGCTACGTCAGCCCCTCGCAATTCAGCCGAGAGTTCAAGCGCATGTATGGCCAATCGCCCAGACAGTGGGGCGAAGCGCAACAGGTTCCGATGGGTGTCACCTGATCACTCCGAAGCGCGTCAAAAGCAGGCCCAAATTGTCATATCCATTTACCAATTCGATCTCCCGAACAATGATCATAGACAAGTTCAAGACTGCAACTTTGGCGGCGTGATTTAGGTCGGGTTCTAGGGCGCTGAATGCAGGTCTCCATATGTGTGCGCACCAAAAAAGCCGACCCAAAGATAACGTTGCGAATGCGCCATCTGAGCCAAGGTCATAGGCAGGTTGCTTTGGTCGGTCCAAATATTGATCTGCTTCCGTTCAGTACTATAGGTTGGCGTTCGGATCTGATCCGGAGGGACGAACCGTATGTAGCCATTCGTGACTTGCGAGCTTGGCGAAGGCGACCCCAGCAATCGAATATAGCCCTGACTTCCAGCGACACCGTTCGTTGCGTGCCCTGCTGTGAAAAATTGTGACGTTTGAACGATCAGTATCTCTCGGCCGGTTGCTGTAAGGCGTTCACCTTTGGCTGGGGGGAAAATATGATCAAGCTGCGAAATAATCTCATCGACTTGCTCTTCGATGGGGAGGGGTAAAATGGACATCTAAATTCCTTTTTCCTTATTCAAGTTGAGTGTTTTGAAATTTCTTTTGGGGAACCAGCATTGAAACAATGATACATGATTTCCGTTTTGACGCAAAATTGCGCTCAAAAGAGCACTTGTCCCGTCAGCTTTGCCAGCTTTGGAATATCAACGTCCTATGACGATGTTACAGGCGTGACGAGTGCCGCGCATATTGAGGCGGGCATAACATTTCTTTTTCATGCTTCTTGAGCTCAGGCTTGTTTCGCCAAGAAAGCAGAGACAAGCTTTAGCCCTTCTTTCAAGATCGCAGGGTTATTCGCATAGCCAATCCGCACGTAACCTTCCATATTCAGCGCCGAGCCGGGGGTGAGCATGACGCCTGTTTCTTTCAACAAAGCGATACAGAAGTCCCGAGATGTCATCGGCAGGTCGAACTTTAGCAAGGCCGTGGTGCCTGATTTTGGCTTGACCCAACTGATTTTGGGTTCCTGGGCAACCCATGCATCCAGTATCGCAAGGTTGCCACGTGTAATCGTTTGACTGCGTCCTAGCACTTTGTCGCTATTTTCCAGCGCAAGCGTTGCGAAATGATCGTTGATCATCCCGATAGAAATGGTGTCGTAATCGCGGTGGATTGAAACGGCATCTATCACCTCGCGCGGTGCTGCGATCCACCCAAGGCGCAGACCCGCAAGCGCAAAGGCCTTGGATACGCTGGCGGTGCTGATCCCTTTTTCATAAACATCGGCCATCGAAATGGTCGCACCCAAACCCTGTTGGTTTGTGCCGCGATAAACCTCGTCACAAAGCACCCAAGCCCCCACTGCGCGGGCAATCGACGCAATGGCTTCCAGCATCTCGCGGTCCATCAATGCGCCGGTCGGGTTGTTGGGATTGTTGATCGCAATCAGTTTGGTGTCGGGCGTAACAAGCGTGCGCAATTCCTCTAGGTCTGGAAGAAATCCGTTGTCTTCGCGCAATTGCAGATGATGTACTTTAGCGCCAATGCTAGCGGGGATCGAATAGTGCTGCTGATAGGTCGGCACAACAGCGACAACCCGATCACCCGCAGAAACCATGGCCTTATGTACCAACATATTGGCCCCGATTGTGCCGTGTGTGATGACCATATTCTCGGCCTTTTGCTTCTCATAAAGTGCGCAAATTGCGCGGCGCAGACGCATCGACCCCTCAATCGCGCCGTAGGTCATTTTCATCGAAAGAAGGTCCGACAGGTCGGCGTCATTCTTGCCCGCAAGGGTCAGCAATTCGTCAATCGTCAGGCTCTCTACACAGGTCTCGGCCAAATTCCACTCGCATTTGGTCTCCCACTCGTTCATCCAAATTTCGACGCCAAAAGGTTCGATGTGCATAGTGTGGTTCCTATTTAGGGGCGCAAGCGGCGCGATAGATGGCATGGGCGATGGCAATGTCTACAAGACCTAAATCAACAGAGCGAAAAAAGAGGGGCCGGTCCCTATCAGGTATCGGGCATTTTCCAGCAGACAGCTCGCCTAGATCACCACGCAGATCGTCGACCGTCCAGCCGTAATCTTGTGCGGCAAGAACGATCTCGCCTGCTGTTGTCGATGTTGTCGCGCGGCTTCGGCCTGTTTACCCACTATTTGCCACAGCATTCCGACACATGTGGGCGCGGAGTTCAAATAACATCGCGGCTTTATCCGAGCAGCGCGCGCCATTGGAAGGCTTTGCGAAAGATATCTTGTCCCGCGCAAAGCGGAAACAATTCGGTTGATTTTGAAAGGCCATTCAAGCTTGTCCATTTGCCTGACGCTTGGCATTGCTCTCCCTACAGCAATTAAGGAAGGCATTCTTGCAATGGCAAGAGGCCGAGACCCGAAGCAAATAACGCTTTCAAAGCGATGCGGCGGCGCGGCTGGCTTGGTCATAGTGGCCAGACAGAGCGCGTAACATACGGGCCAGTTCGCGCAACTCGGTGCCGCTCATATCCGTGGGGGATAGCCCCTCCAACAGGCATTGCCGCCGCACATCGCGGTAAGCCTCGCACAGCGCGATTCCGGTTGCCGATGTCCGGTAAAAGACTTCTTTGCCCCGTTTCTCGGATACGATCAGCTCGGCCTTTAGCAGTTTGCGCAGGGCATAGTTCACCGTGTGGCTGTCTTCGATGTTGAGCAGAAAACAGATGTCGGTGAGCCGTTTATCCCTGTCCCGATGGTTGACGTTATGCAGGATCAGAATTTCGAGGGGGCTGAGGTCGGGCTGGCCCGCAGCCGCCATGCAGCGCGTGACCCACCGCGAGAATGCGTTGAACCCGACGATCAGACCAAATTCAAGCTCTGACAACTCCCAGCCCTCGCCTTCGGCTAGGTGGCGCGAAGAGACGATTCGACGGTTAGCGGAGGATTTGTCTGTCATTGATGGCTCTCTTCACACGCATCTCTCTGATAATTTTAGCATATGATGTCCATATTTCCTCGATATTTCAATAGGCATAACCTCTGCTCATCCAATACGATTATAAAACGTTGACGAAATGCAAGCGTAATGTAAGTTTGCCTGCATCCAACAAAAACAGGGAGACAACGATGCTCATTTCACGAATTCTTGGCGGCACGGCCGCTGCTCTGGCTGGGCTGGCCATTAGCGCACAGGCTGAAACCTGGGACATGCCAACGCCTTACCCCGACGCGACCTTCCACACAGTCAACATCAGTGAATTTGCCTCTGATGTGGCCACTGCAACGGATGGCGCGCTTGAAATTAACGTCCATTCAGCGGCGTCGCTATTTAAGCACCCCGAGATCAGCCGCGCAGTGCGCAGCGGTCAGGTACCGATTGGCGAGTTTTTCCTGTCGTTGCTGGCAAATGAAAATCCGGCCTTTGGCGCGGACTCGCTGCCGTTCCTTGCCACCAACTATGATGATGCGGAAAAACTATGGGCCGCTCAGAAAGATGTTATTTCCGAGTTGTTGAAAGAGCAGGGCATGATGGTGCTCTATGCTGTTCCGTGGCCACCACAGGGCCTTTATACCACCAGCGCGATCACCTCGGTTGAAGACCTCGCTGGCCTAAAGTTCCGCACTTATAACGCCACCCTCGAAGAGTTCGCCAACCTTGCAGGTGCGGCTCCGACGCAGGTTGAAGTGCCAGATATTCCACAAGCGTTCAGCACGGGCCGTGTTGAGGCGATGATCACGTCGCCCTCGACAGGCGTTAATTCCAAAGCTTGGGATTTCCTGACGCATTACACCGACATTCAGGCCTGGATTCCCAAGAACGTTGTGGTGGTGAACACCCGCTCTTTCCGCCGTCTGGATGACGCCACTCAGGCCGCCGTTCTTGAGGCAGCCGCCGCAGCGGAAACCCGCGGGTGGGAAATGAGCCGTTCAGAAACCAAAGCGCAAACTGCGGTTCTGGCCGAAAACGGCATCACTGTCGTCGAGCCATCCGAGGAACTGATGACAGGGCTGCGCGAGATCGGTGCGCAGATGCTGGAAAACTGGTCCGCAAAAGCAGGCGAAGCCGGTGCCGCATTGCTGAGCGCCTACGAGCAGTAATCCTACAGGTCGGGCGCATCACCGTGCCCGACCTAACCTTAACCTGAAGGGAACCGACGATGCGGCGTACCTTGGACTATCTTTACCAAATATCAGGCGGGTTGGCTGCCGCATTCATTGTGGCCATCGTTGGCGTTGTCTTTGTTCAAGTCTGTCTGAACCTTGCAGATAAGGTCGCCGCAGCCATTACCGGCGCTGGCCTTGGGCTGACGATCCCGTCTTATGCTGATTTCACAGGTTTCTTTTTAGCGGCGTCTACCTTTCTGGCGCTGGCCTATGCGCTGCGAGCGGGCGGGCATATTCGCGTAACGCTGCTGCTGACCCGCCTTCCGGCGCGCGCGCAACGCGGTGTTGAAATCATTGTCGTCGCTGTTGCCCTCGCGATGAGCGCCTATGCGAGCGGGTATATACTCCTGCTGGTTTACGAGTCCTTTGAATATGGCGACCGGTCGTCTGGCATGGTCTCTGTTCCGCTTTGGTTGCCGCAACTGCCCGTCGCGTTTGGCCTGATTATTCTCACCATTGCCTTGCTCGACGAATTGGTCGGTCTTTTGCGCGGTCGCCCTGCGTCTTGGGACGGCAAGGGCGAAAACCTGCTAAGCGAATAGGAACCCGAACCATGTCTGTTGCTGTCCTTTCGATTATTCTAATTGTGCTTCTGTTTGCCTTTCTTGGCGCGGGGCTTTGGGTTGCTTTTTCACTGCTGGGTGTGGGTATTGCTGCGATGGCACTGTTCACCGATGCGCCGCTGGGCCTTGTTATGGCGACGACCATGTGGGGGCATTCAAACTCTTGGGCTTTGGCCGCGCTGCCGCTGTTTATCTGGATGGGTGAAATCCTGTTCCGGTCACGCCTTTCAGACGATATGTTCACCGGTCTTTCGCCGTGGATGAACCGCCTGCCAGGCCAGTTGTTGCACGTCAACGTCTTTGCTTGCGGTATCTTTGCTGCGGTGTCTGGATCGTCGGCTGCAACGGCCGCGACCATTGGTAAACTTTCGATCCCCGAACTGTCGCGGCGCGGTTATCCTGAAAAGATGGTGATCGGGACCTTGGCTGGCTCGGCGACGCTGGGGCTGTTGATCCCGCCGTCAATCATCCTGATCGTCTATGGCGTGGCGACCGAGCAATCCATCGCGCGGCTGTTTATCGCAGGTGTTCTGCCGGGTGTTCTGTTGGTGACTCTTTTTGTTGGTTATGTCGCCATTTGGGCCATGATGAATCGCGACACTCTCCCAATGGAGGACATCTCAGCCACCTTCCGCGAGAAGCTGCGCCGCTCGCGGCGTTTGCTTCCCGTCATGTTGCTGATCAGCGGCGTGATCGGCTCGATCTATGCGGGTATTGCTTCGCCTACGGATGCTGCTGCCGTTGGGGTCGTGTTGGCGCTGGTGCTGTCGTGGAGCACTGGCACCCTGACGCGCGCGAGTTTTATAGACGGCCTAATGGGCGCGACCGTCACGTCCTGCATGATCGGCTTTATTCTGGCGGGGGCGTCTTTCCTGACCGTCGCCATGGGCTTTACAGGCATCCCACGCATCCTTGCCGAATGGATCGGTACCATGGGCCTGTCGACCTTTACTCTTCTGGCCGCACTAACGGTTTTCTTTGTGATCCTTGGCTGCTTTCTTGATGGGATTTCTGTTGTGGTTTTGACGGCCTCGGTCATCATGCCGATGGTGCAGCAGGCGGGGATCGATCCGCTGTGGTTTGGCATCTTTCTGGTGATCGTGGTCGAGATGAGCCAGATCACCCCGCCAGTTGGTTTTAACCTGTTCGTGCTTCAATCGCTCACAGGGCGGGATATTTTGACTGTCGCCCGTGCCGCGCTGCCGTTCTTCTTTCTGATGGTCATTGCATTGATACTGATCGTGATCTTCCCCTCTATCGTGACCTACCTGCCGGAGCAGATGTGACCCATCCATCCCCTGAATTCCCCATGGTCCGTCTGGGTGGTGTAGACGGTCTTTTGATCAGCTTTGGTGACAGGTTAAGTGAACCTGCCAACCGTGCTGCCTTGGCCTTTCGTGCCGCGCTCGAAGCTGAAGGTTGGGACGGTGTCGAGGAGACATCGTCGACGCTGGTGTCTTGTTTTGTCCGCTTTGATCCGTTGCAGCTGCCGCATGGCGTTATTAAGGCCAAGGTCGAAACCTTGGCCAAAGGCCGCAATTGGTTCGATGCGGCCTTGCCAGCGGGGCGGAGGTTCTGGCGTATTCCAACGGTCTATGGCGGCGATCTGGCGCCGCAACTTGGGCAGGCCGCCACAGCCGCAGGGATGAGCGAGGCTGAGGCGATCACCTCCCTTTCGGACGCGCGTGTGCGCGTGCAGGCGCTCGGTTTTGCGCCCGGTCAGCCTTATCTGGGCGAATTACCAAAAGCGTGGGATATACCGCGCCAAAGCAAACTTACCGAACGCGTCCCACAGGGGGCGTTGGTCGTGGCGATCCAGCAATTTGTGTTGTTTGGTGTGTCTGCGCCAACAGGCTGGCAACATGTCGGCCAAACGGCAATCAATCTATTCCAACCCGAGGTGGACGAACCGATCCTTTTACGCCCCGGTGACGAGGTCCAGTTCATTGCCACAGATGCCGCGTCATTAAACAACATGCGCAGCGACCCCAACGGCGGCGCAACCTACGAGATAATCAAATGAACGCCAAACTATCGATCTTACGCGCTGGCCCCAGCATGACATTGCAGGACATGGGGCGCGCTGGTCACTTGGCGCTTGGCCTGTCGCGTGGGGGGGCAGCTGATAGGCTGGCGCTGGCCGAGGGCGCGGCGCTGCTTGGCCAGCCTGCAAATACGCTCGCGTTGGAAATGGCGGCGCTGGGCGGGGAGTTTCAAGCCAGCGAGGACACGCGCATCGCCCTCACGGGGGCACCTATGCGCGTCACGATCGACGGTGAAGCGGTGGTGTGGAACGCGTCGCATTGGCTGCCAGCTGGAGCGCGTCTATCCATCGGCGCGGCCACTGCGGGCTGTTACGGGTATCTGCATGTTGGCGGCGGATTTGTTGCAGAACCGTTTTTGGGCGCCGCGTCTGCGCATCTTTCTGCTGGAATCGGCGCGTTGATACAGGATGGCGAAGATCTGGCTATTGGCACCGATGCAGGATGCGAAACAAACAGGATGATAGAGCCAGAAGACCGTTTTCACGGCGGTGCGGTTCGCCTTACCCACAGCTTTCAAACACATCTTTTTGAGAAGGCCACGCTTGACCGCTTACAATCCGAACCGCTGCGCCGTGCCGCGCGCGCAAACAGGATGGGTGTGGCGCTGACCCCTCAAGGTGGGGGTTATCACATTGAAGGTGGGCGCAACGTGGTGTCCGAAATTGTGTTGCCGGGCGACATTCAGGTCACGGGTGATGGTATGCCCTTTGTGCTGATGGTCGAATGCCAGACCACGGGCGGTTACCCTCGGATCGGCACGGTTCTGCCCTGCGACCTACCACGTGTGGCGCAGGCACCTGCGGGGGCGGAACTGCAGTTCCGTTTCATCGAGATCGATGAGGCCATAGAGCTGGAACGCGCCGAGGCCAAACGGCGGGTAGAGTTGGACAAATCTTGTCGCCCGTTGATCCGCGATCCGCGCCTTATGCGCGATCTGCTGTCATACAATCTGATCGATGGGGTGGTCGCCGGAAACGAAAGCTTGAGGAAATGACATGACCCAAACAGTCGATCTGAATGCCGACATGGGCGAAAGTTATGGCGCTTGGAAAATGGGCGATGACGCGGCCTTGCTGGATATTGTGACCTCGGCCAATGTCGCCTGCGGGTTTCATGCGGGGGATTGGGATGTGATGGCCGCAACAATGAAGGCGGCGGCGCAAAAAGGCGTTGGCATTGGCGCGCATCCTGGGTTTCCTGATCTACACGGGTTCGGACGGCAGCGAATGAACTTTGCTACGGGTTCCCTTCAAAATTTGGTGCGCTACCAAATTGGTGCAGCTCAGGCGATGGCGAGGGCCGCAGGCGGCGCGGTACGCCACCTCAAGCTGCATGGCGCATTGGCAAATATGGCATCTGAGGATGAGGCGATGGCCAAAGCCTGCTATGAGGCCGCACTCGACCTAGCTCCAGATCTCATCATCATGGTCTTAGCTGGCACAGCGCAGCAGCGTGCTGCATCTTCTTTGGGATGCAAAGTGGCCTGTGAAATCTTTGCGGATCGGGCCTATAATGATGACGCAACCTTGGTCGATCGCGCGCTATCTGGTGCCGTGATCCATGATCCGGACGAGGCAGGCCGCCGCATGGCCAAAATGGTCGGCGAGGGGGCTATCATCACCAATAGCGGTAAACGCATCGAAACGCGCATTGATACGATCTGCCTTCATGGTGACACCCCGTCGGCAGTCCGCATTGCATCCGAGGTTCGCCGTGCATTGGTGGACAGTGGCGTTACCCTTGCGCAGTTTGACGGGCTTCCCGTTTAGGGCGGTCGGTCTTACTCGGCGTCCAACCCGGCTGTGCCAAAAGACGCTGCGGTCACGCGCAAGACGGCTATAAATTCTTTCACCATACGTGAGACGGGCTGAAACTCCGGCAGGGCGACCACATAGGTATAATCCACCTGAGGTTCGAACGGGCGGGTCACCACGTTATTGCGCAGCCACGAATGCGCGGCGAAAGGCTCAATCAACCCGAGGGCAAGATTTTCTGCGATGAGGGCATACCCCGCGTGAGAACTCTGCGTGGCGATATTTGAATAGAACTGAACGCCGAAGCCTTCGAGCACACCAGTTGTTGCATCCCAGTCCACATCTGCTTCGGACAGAATGCGTAAAACGTTCTCGCCTTCTAGGTCCTGCGGGACGATGACGTCTTTTGCTGCCAGTGGATGAGACTCGTGCATGGCGCAGACATGGGGCACGGACAGCACAGGTTCTTGCGTCAATCCAGGCAAGTCAGGGAAAGCATGCGTGATTCCCAGATTGGTTTGTTGCGTTCGCAGTTTTAACGCGATCTTCGAATAGGATGCGGATTCAAGTTCGATTGCTACATTGGTGTGCAGTTTGCGAAAACGCGAAATCGCCTTTGGCACAATACTTGTCGAAAGTGCGGGCGTGGCGCAGATCTTGAGTGGGGTCGCAGACTGGTCGCGCAACTGTTGGGCAGAGTGCTCTAGCTGCTCAATTCCGATGAAAAAACTGTCGACCGCCGCATAGAATTGCGTTGCTTCTGCGGTGGGGTGCAAACGCCCCATGCGGCGCTCGAACAGCTTGAATTTTAAATGATATTCCAGATCAGCGACGAGACGACTGACCGCGGGTTGGGTCACTGACATCAGTTTGGCAGCCTGTGCCGTCGTGCCTGTCTGCATCACATATCGGAACGCTTCGACCTGCCTATGTTTCATCATTTGTTTCGACCACATATAACATTTTCACATTCTCTTATGTATCAAAATGACTTGATTGCATCAACTCGGTCGCCAAAAAAGTTAGTTAATATTTTGGTTAGGAAGGATGCAGGGTGCAGCTACCACGAATTCTTGTCGCCGGTTACGGCGCTTGGGCAAAGGCCGAAGACAACCCCGCAGCGCAAATTGTCGGTGAGCTTGGCAAACGCGATTGGGCCGGTTGCGAGGTAATCGGCCATGTGATGCCTGTCCATTCTGATGACCTATCAGCAAGCATTCAGGCGTTGTTGGATAAACACCAGCCCGATGCTTGGGTTGGTATCGGCGTCTCCGAAGCCGCAATCATCCAGACGGAAATGGTAGGCGTAAACTGGCGCCATTTTGACGTGCCCGACAATTCCGGCGCGCAGGTCAACCTATCGCCGATCATTTCTGACGGGCCGGTGGGGTATAACGCGACGCTGCCAAATGCTGAGATGGTCAACGCGATGAATGCCGCGGGTATCCCCGCATCGGTTTCATTCAGCGCCGGAACGCATCTGTGCAACCAGATGCTCTATACCACGGCGCATGTGATTGAGAAACGAGGCCTGCAAACGCTGGCAGGTTTCATTCACGTCCCTCAGACCCCTGCCAATATCGCGAAGATGCAAGATCGCAAGCGGCATTCGGCCTCTATGAGTTTGGGCATGACAACCGATGCAATCGCGATCTGCATCGAAACCCTCACGGCTGCATTAACCGCACGCTCTGCCAAAGCCGATTGAGAAGGAGACCACTATGCCTGACATTACCGCTTCGAATACGCCTTTGCTTTCCGTCCGTGACCTGAGTGTCACCTTCGGAGAAGGCCCCACCGCCGCGCGGGTGGTTGATGGTGTTTCCTTTGATATTGCGCACAATCGCACCCTCGCCATTGTTGGTGAATCCGGTTCGGGCAAGTCGATCACGTCACTGGCGGTCCTTGGCTTGCTAAAACACTTGGGCGGGCGGGTCGCGGGTGGTGAGATACTGTTTCAAAGTGATGTTTTGGGGCGGCGCGTCAATCTCGACCATCTGACTGAGGCCGAGCTTCGCAAAATACGCGGCAATGAGATCGCGATGATCTTTCAAGAGCCAATGACATCGCTCAATCCAGTCTACACGATTGGTTCGCAGATGGGGGAAACGCTTGCGCTCCACCAGTGTTTGTCGCGCAATGATGCACGCAAGAAAGCGCAAGAGTTTCTCGACCTTGTGCGCCTCCCGAACGCCAAGCGGTTGCTCGATTCTTATCCCCACCAGCTTTCTGGTGGCATGCGCCAGCGGGTGATGATCGCCATGGCGCTGTGCTGTCAGCCAAAAATCCTGATTGCGGACGAGCCGACAACCGCACTGGATGTGACCATTCAGGCGCAAATCCTACACATCATCCGCGATCTTCAGGCCGAAATGCAGACCTCGGTGATCTTTATCAGTCATGACATGGGTGTGGTGTCGGAAATGGCCGATGACGTGCTGGTGATGAAGGCGAGCAAACCTATCGAAGCAGGTGGCGTGACAGAGGTGCTGAGCCACCCCAAGGAACCCTATACGCAAGAGCTTTTGGCCGCTGTGCCGCGGATTGGCTCGATGACGGGCACAACGATGCCAAAGCTATTTGACATCCCGGGCCAAGAGAACGCGCCTGCGGCGGCCCCCGCCAAACCGGTTGACCGCAGCAAACCGGTTCTGGAAATCGAAGATTTGACGGTGCGGTTTGATATTCGGGGCGGGCTCCTCAGTCGCGTCACCCACCGCGTCCATGCCGCCGAAAAGCTGTCGTTCAACATCTACCCAGGCGAAACGCTGGCGCTTGTCGGGGAATCGGGTAGCGGCAAGTCGACCGTCGGTAAAACGATCCAGCAATTGCAGGAACCAGTGTCAGGCGCGATGCGCTTTCACGGGCAGGATATCTTTTCGCTGCCGACTGAGGACCGCAAAGCGTTTCGCAAGCAGACACAATACGTCTTTCAAGATCCTTACGGCTCGCTTAACCCGCGCAAGCCAGTCGGGGAGAGCCTGATCGAACCCGCCTTGGTCCATGGTCTTGTGACATCAAAGGCCGAAGCAAAGGACAAGGTTGCCGACTTGCTGGTGAAGGTTGGCTTGCCGGCAGAGCACGCAGGGCGCTATCCGCATCAGTTTTCTGGTGGGCAACGCCAACGCCTGTGTATCGCCCGCGCGCTGGCCTGTGATCCCAGCCTGATCATCGCGGACGAGGCCGTCTCGGCGCTTGATGTCAGTGTGCAAGCGCAGGTGGTCAATCTTTTGATGCAGTTGCAAGCCGAACAAGGGCTGTCTTACCTCTTTATCACCCATGACATGGCTGTGGTCGAACGGATCAGCCACCGTGTCGCTGTCATGTATCTGGGTCAGATCGTCGAGATCGGCAGCCGCCAACAGGTCTTTGAAAATCCGCAACATCCCTACACCAAAAGGCTTTTGTCCGCGGTGCCAGTCCTCAACCCCGGCGTTCGCCCCTCGCGGCCGCCGCTAGAGGGCGAAATCCCCAGCGGTTTGCGCGCTGTAGGCAATGAACCGGCCCCCGTGACGCTTAGGGCTGTGAGCGACGGGCACTTCGTTGCTGCGCAAGCCTCTTGAAACCACACCATAAATCAACCAACCAACAGGAGATATGAAATGAAAATTCGCCCAAAAACGATAGCGAAAGGTGCCATGCGTTCAGCGCTGCTGGCGACGTGTTTTGCGCTTGCGGCGCCTGCCTTTGCCCAAGATACGACCCTAAACGTTGCCCAGCGTCAGGATCCCCAAAACCTTGACCCGATTGACACGTTCCGCCTGTCTTGGGGCTCGATCGGTAGCAACGTTTTTGACGGGCTTGTTTTGCGTGGCGAAGACCTTGAGCTGCAGCCTGGGCTGGCGACAGGCTGGGAATTCCTCGACGATGAAACCCGCATCCGCTTTACCCTGCGGGAGGGCGTTGAATTTCATAACGGCGAGCCCTTTAACGCCGAGGCGGTGAAATACACCTTTGACCGCTTGCTGGGCGAAGAAGGCGAAAAAGGGCCACAGCGCAGCAATTACACATCTATCAGCGAAGTTGTGGTGGTGGATGAGTTCACTGTCGATTTCATGATGGAACGCCCTGATCCGGTACTGATCACCAAGCTGGCCGGTTATGGCGCCATGATCGTTCCTCCGAAATATATCCAAGAAGTCGGCGAAGAAGCTTTCGACATGAAGCCAGTCGGCACTGGCCCCTTTAGCGTTGTTGAATACACCCCAACCGTCGGCGTGACGCTTGCGAAGTCGGACAATTATTGGAACGGCGAAGCGCAGGTTGACGCGGTGAACATCCGCTTTATCTCAGAAGATGCGACGCGCATGGCCGAGCTGTTGTCTGGTGGCGTTGATATCGCCCTGAACATCCCGACACCATCGGTGGAAACCATTCAGAACAACGCTGATGTTGATCTGGTTGCTGTCGATGGGCCGACTGTCGTTTTGACCCGCTTCAACACCGCGAGCGGCATTACAGCTGATCCACGTGTACGGCAGGCGATCTCCATGGCGGTTGACCGTGAAACCATCGTAAAAGCACTGCTAGGCGGCTTGGCTAGCCCGATTTCTAGCGCGCAGGGGGCCAAATCCTTTGGCAATGACCCAGCACTTGAAGCTTATCCCTTTGATCCCGAAGCCGCAAAGGCGCTTTTGGCGGAGGCTGGCGTTGAGCCAGGCACAGAGATCACCCTCGACATGCCCAACAACGACGAAACCTTCCGCGAAGTGGCTCAGGTTATTTCCGCCTTCCTTGGTCAGGTCGGTCTGAACGTGAATATCCGCACCCATGAGCGCGGCGTTTACTTTAACGATATCATCGAGAACGGAAAAACCGGCGAGATCTTCTATTACGGCTGGGGCGGTTGGACCTTTGATTTCGATAACACGGCCTACCTGCTGTACCACTCGGGCGAGCGCTATAACCCCTATGTGGAAGACGCCAAACTGGACGAGCTTCTTGATGCGCAGCGTCTTACCTATGACCGTGATGTACGCGAAGCTGCCCTGCAGGAAGTTGCGCGCTATGCGCGCGAGCAGGCTCTTGACCTGCCTCTCTATAACACTTCGACAATCTATGGCGTGAACACCCGCGTTGAAGGGTTCGATCCGGCACCCGATGACCGTGCGCGCTACATGAGCGTAACACTCGACTAAATCCCGTCCAGCCCCCGCAATACAGCGGGGGCTGGAATTTCCAACCGCACCGGCGTGATGCGCCGGTCACAAATGAGGTCCCGCATGCCAGTCTTCCGCTTTATTCTGCAACGTGTTTTGCAGGCTGTTCTTGTGACATTGGCCGTGACGCTCTTTGTTGCCTTCGCCGTACGGTTAACCGGTGATCCGGCCGTGATGATGACCGCTGAATCCAGCAGCGTCACAGAAGAGGATCTGATCCGTATTCGCGAGGCATTGGGTCTCAACCAACCGTTTTACGCGCAGTATCTCGATTTTCTCAAAAGCCTGATCACCTTTGATCTTGGTAATTCGTTTTTCCGCGGTTCGATCGCAGACCTGATCAGCATCGCCCTTCCGTCGACCCTTGTTTTGGCGGTGGCATCTATGGGTGTCTCGATCCTTATTTCGATCCCGCTTGGTGTCCACGCGGCACTGCACAAGGGAGGCCTCTCAGATCAGATCATCCGCGTGCTGTCGCTTGTGGGGCTTTCTTTTCCGAATTTCTGGCTGGGCATTATGTTTGTGCTGCTCTTGTCGATCACCTTTCCCATTCTGCCTGCGTCAGGGTTTGAAACATGGTCGGCGCTGATCCTGCCAGCGTTGACGATTGGCATAATTCTGACTGCAACCAATGTACGTTTGGTGCGGACGCAGATGCTTGAAACCCTTTCCGCGCAATATGTGATGGTGGCCCGTGCCAAGGGGCTTAGCGAATGGTCTGTAATCTATAAACACGCTCTGCGTAACGCCGCCATCGCCATCGTTACGTTCCTTGGGTTGCAATTCGGCAATCTGATCGGTGGGCTTGTGGTGGTCGAACTGGTCTTTAACTGGCCCGGTATGGGCACCCTGTCGATCGAGGCCATCGCACAGCGCGACTATCCTCTTTTACAGGCAACCGTGTCTCTTTTGGCGATCATGATTGTCGCCGTGAACCTTGCTGTGGACCTCGTCTATGGCCTGATTGATCCTCGCATTCGGGTAGCTTGATATGACTGAAATGACACAAAACCCCACCGCTTCACGTTTTCAGCGCTTTCGCAAAAGCCGTTTCGCAAAGTTCGAATTTGTTGCCGGAGCGACATTAACCTGCGTCCTGACATTGCTGGTCGTATTCTCTTCGGTTCTCTTTCCCGGCGGCGGTTCAGAGGTGAACCTCCTCGCGAGGCTGTCGGAACCGTTCCAAGGTTGGGCAAACCCGCTTGGCACTGATCCACTGGGCCGCGATATCCTTGCGCGCATCGTCCATGGTGGACGCATCTCGTTGACGGTTGGCCTTCTGTCCGCCCTCGGGTCCGTGGTGCTTGGCACGGTGATCGGGCTCTATGCAGGTTACTACCGTGGCTTCCTCGACAGTTTCGTCATGCGTTTTGCTGACGTGCAGCTGGCACTGCCGTTTATCCTGCTTGCCATCACGGTCATCGCGATCGTTGGGCCGGGTATCGACAGGATCATCATCCTCATGATCGTCTCGCAATGGGTGCAATATGCGCGCCTTGTTCGCGGATCGGTGCTGAGCTTGCGTGAGCGCGAATTTGTGCAAGCGGCGGTCAGTTACGGCCTGCCCAACTGGAAGATCATTTTCAGCCACATTCTGCCCAATGCGATGGGGCCTCTGATCATCTTGCTAACGCTGAACGTGGCCAACAACATCTTGCTAGAAAGCAGTTTAACCTTCCTTGGCCTTGGAGCAGATCCGCAAACACCCAGCTGGGGCGGGATGTTGTCTGAGGGCCGCAGCTATATTCAAACGGCATGGTGGATTACGGTTTTCCCAGGGATCGCGATTATGCTGACGGTGCTAGGTTTGAACCTGCTCGGAGATTGGCTGCGCGATGAGCTGGATCCGCTGGGCAAGACCCGTTGATACGCGTCTTTTCCGCCAGCGGTGGGGCCTGTCGCCTTGCTTAGCGTGGTCGCCAGATCAGTGCTGCTGAGGCAGGCGCTCATCCCTGTTAAACGTGCTTCCTTCTAATTGATTGAAAAACATTCACATTCCTTTTGGGTTACCCCTTTTCATCAAGATTTTAGGGAATTTTATTTTTCGCACTTTTCATAGTATTTGCCCTTGCTGTCCCCCAAGGAATACCCTATCTCAGCCGTATTGGCGCGGGATGGAGCAGCCCGGTAGCTCGTCAGGCTCATAACCTGAAGGTCGTAGGTTCAAATCCTACTCCCGCAACCAATAAAAACGAATGCCCCGCAGTTTACGCTGCGGGGCATTCGTTTTTTTTGATCCAGAAATCCAAGACCGCTGTCAGCCCTTTGTGCGGGTCATAATGCGGTCAATTTGGTGAGAAACGTCAATCAGACGGTGCAAGAAATTGAGTTTTGCTTGGAAAAGCGAGTTGGAAACTTTAAAATTCGTGCCAGAAGCTTGGAAACGAACACTTTAGCGAAAAGTAATGCCAATTAGTCTGGCGGGAGTTCTAAGATAAGATTTCAGGCCAACGGCATTGCAAAGGTAGGAAATGGAACGCCAAGGAAAGGTTCTTATCGTAGACGACCACGAGGATTTTGCGATGATGATGTCTATCGCTTTATCCGAAATTTGTATTGTCCGAACGGCTCATAGCGTCAGTGCGGCTCTTCAAAAATTGGAGGAGGTCGATTTTGATATTCTGATTTTGGATGTGAATCTGGACGATGGCCAAGGTTACGAAATAGCCGAAATTATCAATAACGATATAGAACGGAATCCTTCCATCATCTTTATGACGGGTCTGGACGTTAATCATGCAAGACAAAAAAGCCTCCGACACAGAGCTGAGGATTTTGTAACCAAGCCTTTTAACTTACCTGAATTTTGCCAAAAAATCCAAAACAAGCTGCAGAACATTTTATCTCTTCGAGGCATTGTTGAAGAGCCGCAGATCGCGGCAATAGAAGACAAGAAATTGTTTCTCATTGGCTGTGATGGGAAAGAGTTTAAAGCGAAGGAACGAGAGTTTTTGCAAAAGCTCTTGGAGCAGCTTCAGTTACACTGCGCAGATCCAAAAGTGAATGTGGGGTCCGTTTCAAAAGGGATGGGCTTTAGCCGCCGACGGTTTCAACGGACGCTTTCGAGTGTGACAAACGAGAGTTTTTCAACCATCCTTCGTCGGTTTCGAACACGAACAGCAGATATTTTATTGGGTGAGGATTATACGCTGAAAGAGATCGCACGGCTGTGCGGCTTTGGATCGGCCTCCTATTTTTCTACCAGTTTCAAACGGGAATTTGGTCTTTCGCCAAGGGAACGCCGGCACGAGCAAAGAGCCTCTCCAGATTAACGCGCCAACATTTTCGCTCGGAAAAGGAGGGCCAGATTTCTGGGCTTCGAATTTGATGAGGCGCATTGGCAAAAGGAACAAAGGACTGATGATGAGGTTTTTCGTTACGGTTGCCTGTTGCCTGATCGCTGGGGGGGTATCCGCTGAAGAGCGAAGCCCGCCCATGGAAATCGAACTTCATACATATTGGAAAACAGAGGGGGAAAGAGGCGCGCTTAGTAGTCTGGTTGAGAGCATGGGCAGCCTGAACCTACAGGTGAATATTGTAGAAAGCGAAGAATACAATGTTCTGAGGCAAAATGTTTCAAAAAGGATCGGACTAGGCTATCCGCCCGAAATCTCACAATGGCTAGGGGGTGAAAACCTAGAACAGCTGGTAGGTGAGGATACAATTTTCCTAAGCCCTCAGTTTTCTGATCGTGACGTATTACGAAATGAGATCCACCCAGAGGTTATCGAGCAGATAACCGTGGATGGTTCGATCTATGCCATCCCTGTTGGTATCCATCTACAAAACTCCATGATCTACAACATGGACCTTCTCGCCAAGGTCGGGGTGTATGATCTCCCTGAAACGTGGGCCGAATTTGATGGGCTTGTTGCGAAACTTCGGGCGGCATCCATTCTTCCCTATGCGGGGAGCGCAAAACCGTGGGTTATTAACAATCTCTTTGACAGTCTCACGGTTTCTGTTGGCCAGCGTGACCTCATGGAAGAACTCTATTCTGGTAAAGCGGCGGAAACATCTATTCGGGCACCGATCCACGAGACAATGGGCCATTTCGTAAAACTGCGTAACCTAACGGGGCCAGATGGGGATGGCCGCGAATGGGACGATGCTGTGCGCATGGTGATTGAGGGCGACGCCGCGATTACAATAATCGGGGATTATGCTTGGTCAGAAATCAGTACCCATGGGGTGGGCGACCTAAGCCAATATCGCTGCTCTGCTCTGCCGGGGTTGGATTCTCCCTTTTTTGGCGTCGATATCTTTGTTGCTTTCGAAACCAGTTTACCTGATTGGCACCGGCAATATGGCGAAATGCTAGAAGTTATTTTGCGGCAGGATGTGCAATATCAATACCTCCAAAAGAAAGGCGGGATATCCGTCGTTAAAGGCATCGATCCTGATGGGTTAAATCCATGCTCACGGGTTTCTTTGGAAAGGTGGGAGCAGGCGCCAGAGCAAAGGTTTTCAGATCCAGGGTCGAGAGACCACGGCAGTACGGCAATAATCCAAGCTGTATTGTTTGAAATTTGGAGAAACCAAAAGCTGACAACCCAAGAGGCAACCGATCTTTTCCTTGTGAGGTTAGGGCGTGATTAAGAAAACGAACGATACAGAGGCCGACCACAAACAACGCTTGGGCTTTCAAACTCCATCCGAGATTGTCGAATACCGGCAACGTGTCATCCGGTTTTTCTTTGCGGTTGGCGCCGCAGTTATGCTTTCCTTGGGTAGCATTGCGTTTGGTTTAACCAGTGCCCTGAGCACCACATTGTCTCTGGATCGGATTCACCAAACCCAAACCCAAAACTTTGAAGAGCTGAGTAAAAAGCTATCTTTGTTATTCACTTTGGATGTGAGCAAAGCAAAATCAACTGTGGATGCGATCAGCCTAGAGGGGCGGGGGCTCATCAGTGAAATTTACGCGGCAGAACGCGAAGCACAACGAGAGTTTGAGACCGTCGGCTGGGCCGCAACTATCTTTTTCAACAAAGACCTGACGATCGAACAGTTTTCATTGGTTGAGAGCGAGATGGAATCGCTCGAAAGTATCCTGCAATTGATCGAAGATAACACCGTGAGGCAGGGCCTTACGAATATCATTCATTTACGTCCGATCGAGGCGGCATTCATTCAAAGACGCCCTTGGTCCAAGCGGTTTTCAAATGTCTCGGCGACAATCAGGGATGCGTTAGACGGTCTTGTCCGAACCGAGAGTTTTTTTCTTAGTTTTAGCGCTGCCCTTCTCACGCTGGCGGCGATGGTTACCTATTTCACGGCTTTCAGGCCGAGCTTTAGCTATTTAAACCGGACCTTAGAACGCCATGAGCGAATGGAAGAGCTCAGGCACGGGTTGATCTCATTTACGAACGTGCTGACATCAGACCAAAGCACCCCAGCAAATGGGATTGAACAGCTCAACCAGCTTGCAGCCAGATACCCAGAGCTAAAGGGCGTTGTATTTCATAAGGCCCATAGCTTTGCCGCTGCCTCAGCTGCTGGGGATGAAAATGTCATTGCGTCGGGTCAATTGTCGACAGGTGTAGAAGAGTATTTGGTTGTCGAGCTTCCAGAAGATTTTGTTGCCCTGAGAAACGAGGCACAGCCATACCTTAACGTTATTTCCCAGCACCTCAGGCTTCGATCCGAATTAAAGATGCGCCACAGATTGGAAAGTGACCGCGACAAAGCTTTGGATTTGGCGGCGTCTATCCTTGAAAACTTTTCAAACCCGGTTTTGGTTATCAAAAATGGGCTAGTTGTTATGGCCAATCCAGCGGCTTGTGCGTTTTTTCAAGCGCAGCAACGCCGCCTTTTGTTTCGCTCACTCGATGACATAAACGCGTTACATGAGGAATTGCACAGGCCCCTCCACCCAGAGTTTGACCTGATCTCGCTGCCGCAGAGCCCGAATTCAACCTATCTGTATCGCTATCAAGATGGCCGTAGTTTTGAATGGTCGATCATTGAAGGCGAAGACAACAGCCAAAGCGTTTTTGTGGGGCAGGACTTTACCGAAATCCTTCGGGATGTCGCCGCGTTAGAACAAAAACGAAAGCTAGAGATGTTAGGCAAGATCTCGGGGACAATTGCGCATGATACGAATAACTTTCTTGCCGTCATCCAGAACACTTTGGAAATGGTTCGCCTTGAGCCAGCGATCAGCGGCAAAACGCTTCAGTTTTTGAATGCAGCGCAGCGTTCGTGCCAAAATGCGGTGCATCTGAACCGAAAACTCGTGAGTTATAGTAGAAGGCAGGATTTGGTCCCAGAGCGGTTTCAACCATCGGCTGTTATTCCGGAGGTGAAAACATTCGTGAACTCCAGCTATCCCAATGTCCAACTGGAAACAAAGATATTGGCGGATCCGTCAATTAACTTGGACAAAGCATATTTGGTCAGCTCATTGATAAATGTGGTCAAAAATGCTGCGGCCGCGATGGGGGGAACGGGCAAAATAACCCTTGAGCTGTCTGAGCGTCAGGACAAGTGTTTTCGGTTCCGGATTTGCGATGAGGGGCCTGGGTTTTCCCAAGAGGGCCTGAAAGAAGCTTTGCAGCCGTTTTATTCCGAAGGAAAGATGGGCACTGGGTTAGGGCTTTCCTCGGTCGATGGTTTTGCCCGCCAATCTGACGGTTGGGTCGAGCTGAGCAATCGGGGGGGGGCTTGTATTGATCTGATTTTCCCAGCGCAGGATATTTCTATCGATCGGCGAGAAGTCGAACAGGACAGTACGGTTCAATATACGTTGGATGCCCCAAGGAAAATATTTTTGCTTGAGGATAACGCAGAGCTTTCCAACCTGATCCAGTCATATTTTGGTAGAGAGAATTTTGAAATCCATACAGCGGCCAGCGTAGAGCAGGGGCTGCTGCTGTTGAATGCTCAAAGAGTAACTTATGATATTCTGATCCTTGATTTGGTGCTGCCGGATGGAAATGGTGCACAGGTCGCTCTCCATTCAAAAGAGCTGGGGATGGAGGTTCCGATTATTTTGATGACGGGTTATGGCGACGAAACGTTGAAATCGGACAGGCTGGATTTCAACTATGAATTCCTCCAAAAACCCTTTGTTCTGACCAGTCTCAGTGAGCGGGTGCACGAACTATTGGGGTGATTGGAAACGTCACCTAGCCCCGCATAAGGGGGCAGCCGCGCAAAAAAAAGGGCCGCGCCTGCCTTAGCAGAGCGCGGCCCTTTCACGGTCTGTTTGATTATCCGATGATGCCGTTCAACGTTGCCGAAGGACGCATCACAGCTGCGGTTTTATCAGCCGAGGTGTGGAAATACCCACCCAGATCAGCTGCGCTACCCTGTGCTGCTGCCAGCTCGGAAACGATCGCGGCTTCATTTTCAGCTAGCGCTTTTGCGATTGGCGCAAAATGTGCGGCCATGTCAGCATCGGTTGACTGTGCGGCCAGTGCTTCGGCCCAGTAACGTGCGAACCAATAGTGGCTGTCACGGTTATCAGGCTCGCCTACTTTGCGCGAAGGCGAGCGGCTGTTGTCCAGAATACCTTGGGTCGCTGCATCAACGGCTTGGCCCAAAACGCGGGCTTTTTCGTTGTTCTTTGCATCGGCAAGGAACGTCAGGCTTTCACCCAATGCGCAGAATTCACCCAAGCTGTCCCAACGTAGGTGGTTTTCTTCCTGCAACTGCTGAACGTGCTTTGGTGCAGAACCACCAGCGCCCGTTTCAAACAAACCGCCGCCGTTCATCAGTTTAACGATCGACAGCATTTTTGCCGAAGTCGCCAATTCGAGGATCGGGAAAAGGTCGGTCAGATAGTCGCGCAGAACGTTGCCTGTGATCGCGATTGTGTTTTCACCTTTGGTGATGATTTCCAGCGAGGCGCGGGTGGCTTCGCGTGGGGCCATGATCTGGAATTTATCCGCAACGCCTTTGGCTTCGAGGATCGGTTTTACATATTCGATCAGCTCGGCATCGTGGGCGCGGTTGGCATCGAGCCAGAAGATCGCGCTGCAGCCTTCGGCCTTTTGGCGCGAGATTGCTAGGTTCACCCAGTCTTCGATAGGTGCTTTGCGCGCCGAAGCGGAGCGCCAGATGTCACCTGCCTCAACTGTGTGCTCGTGCAGAACAGTGCCGTCATCAAGGATCATCTTGACCGTGCCGGCTGCTGGCATCTCGAATGTGGTTGGGTGAGAGCCGTATTCCTCGGCCTTTTGCGCCATCAGGCCGATGTTTTGAACCGTGCCTGCGGTGGCTGGGTTCAGCTTGCCGTTCTCCTTAAAGAACTTCACCGACTCATCGTAAACTGGCGCGTAAGAGTTATCTGGGATCACACAGTTGGTGTCGGATTCTTTGCCATCTGGGCCCCAACCTTTACCGCCAGCGCGGATCAGCGCGGGCATAGAGGCGTCGATGATCACGTCAGACGGAACATGCAGGTTTGTGATGCCTTTGTCGGAATCAACCATATACATCGGCGGGCGTGACGCCATGCAGGCATCAATATCGGCCATGATTGCTGCGTTACCCTCAACACGGGCCAACAGATCACCAAGGCCCGAGTTCGGGTTCACACCCAGATCAGCCATCGCATCGCCGTGCTTTTCGAATACGGGCGCTAGAAACGCTTTTACCGCATGGCCAAAGATGATCGGGTCAGAGACCTTCATCATGGTGGCTTTCATGTGCAGCGAGAACAACGTGCCGTCGGCTTTGGTTTTGTCGATTTCGCCTTTCAGAAAGGACTGAAGTGCAGCTGCGCTCATGAAGGTTGCGTCGACAACGGTACCGGCGGGATAGGTGATGCCCTCTTTCAGGACGGTTTCACCTGCGTCTGTTGTCAAAACGATCTTTGCGGTCGCTTCATTCGCCAAGGTTGCCGATGTTTCGTTGGAGAAGAAATCACCACCAGACATTGAGGAGACTTCAGTTTTGCTGTCAGCCGTCCAATCGCCCATGCGGTGCGGGTTGTTTTGGGCAAAGCTTTTGACGGCTTTGGCCGCGCGACGGTCCGAGTTGCCTTCGCGCAGAACAGGGTTCACGGCAGACCCTTTCAGGGTGTCGTATTTTGCGCGGATTGCTTTGTCTTCATCCGTTTCAGGTGCTTCTGGATAGTCGGGCAGGGCAAAGCCTTGGCCTTGCAATTCTTTAATCGCCGCAACCAACTGAGGAACCGAAGCCGAGATGTTAGGCAGCTTGATCACGTTTGCATCGGCTGTCTTTACCAGACGGCCCAGTTCGGCCAGATCGTCGGATTGGCGCTGATCTTCTTTCAAATGCTCTGGGAAGGTCGACAAAATGCGACCCGCGAGGCTAATGTCTTTTGTCCCTACAGATACGCCAGCAGCAGCGGCGAATTTCTGAATGATAGGCAGGAAGGAAGCCGAGGCCAGCTCGGGGGCTTCGTCAACTTTGGTGTAGATGATATCGGACATGGAAATCTCCTTAACAGTAACGTTGCCGCTTCTTAGACCAACAACGGCGCTACGTCGATAGTATACCGTGGTATACTGCACTGAATGCGACAATGCGCCTGCGAATTTCGGACAATATAGGATCAGTTTTCAAATTCTACGGCTGATCAGGCGAGTTACGCGGCATTGTTATGGCAGTTTCGCCCAAAAAGAAGCCTTGTGCGGATAGGTTTGGCGCAAGTTTTCTAGATAGCTCAGGTGAGTCGGGTATTTTCCGTAATCCTCAATCTCGCCATCAACCGCCGCGCAGTCCATCAAATACCCAGCCATCTGGGCATAATGCTGCGTGCGCCCTTCCCACAGAGCATAATCAATCATACGGCGCCACAGCAGGACAGCGGCCATCGGATAGCGAACCTGTAGCGTTTCCGCGATAGGGCCAAGGATGTGATCCAGTTGGCCGTCAATCTCAGCGGTGCGGGTTTCGATCAATTGGGCGCCTTTGGATAAATCCGGCCATTGGGTGAAAAAGAGCAAAGCGGTCGTGAGATCGCCAAACTCCATGGCCAAAGCCTTTGCCGTGTCCTCTGCTTCGATGTCATCAAAGTCAGGCAAAAGTTTCAGGTGATCGCGCAAGTAATCGGGTGCAAGCGTGCGCCTAAAGCAATCCCAACGGTGGGTTTGCGCGTCATCAACCCTGCCAAGGTACAACAGGCAAGCAATATAGGCGGCATCCCATTCCGGTTGAACGCCAGCATCCTGCGGATCAGCATCCATCAGTAAATCAAATGCCTTTTCGGGCTGATCGTTTTCGAGCAACAAAAGCGCAACCTCTGCGGCGACGGCAGGGTCCGCCAGATCCTCCTGGGAGTATTGATCGATATATGCGTCTGTATCGCCTTGGGCGATTGCGATCTCTTGCAAGCAATCTCTGATCAACGCGTTTTTTTGTTCAGCCGCAAAATCGCCACCTGTGCTGCGCAGATCCCTTAGGAATTGTAACGCAGCATGGTCATCATCGTTCGTTTCAAGAGGGGTTTCTTTGTATTCCGCGATTAGCTCTTTCAGATGTGCCAATCCTTCATCGCCCATTGAGGGGGCAAGCAGCGGGATGATTCCGTCGAACTCTCCACAGCTATTGTCGCGCAGGGCATCCCACGTGCGGGTGGCTAAATCTGTCGGATTTAGAATTGCACGGTCTGCTATCTCACCAAACTGTTCGAAAGCCTGCGAAAATACGGCCTGTACCTCACCGCGGCTATCATCGACGCGATCAAACACCGAAGGGGCCATTTGCGTGAATTGCCAAAGAAGATCGAATGCCTCGGTCGGGGCCTCTAGCGCGATTTTGTCGGTTATCATTTCGGCTTGCGTACTCAGGTCTTTGACCAAAGCCTTGCGTTTTCGCCAGCTCACGCGGCTTTTTGATCGCTGGATCGAGGTGAGCCGTTTGCGAACGTCATGTGCCAATTCCGTGGCACCCAAATTATGGCTCAGCTCCAGCCGCAGGCGGCGTTTGATCTCGGCGCTGCCCGTGCTGACCTCGATCAACAATTGGGCAAGACGTTCCGCGCCAAGGGCGCTCAGATTGGCTTCGTTCAGGGTTTTCTTTGACATGCCTTGTTCTGGCATTCACGTGCCAAGATTGAAAGAGCAGCCAAACGGCGGGCCAGAATACGAGGTTGGCGGCTCATTCATGCCATTTGCCCCATGTTTCGGCTGGATTATCGGGCGGTACTCTTGACTTCGTGGTCTGTGCGCGGTGTAGCTGCCCGCGATATATCCGTTTTGCGCGTGGCCTTTGCCACGACGCTTTTGCCCAACAAAAGAGGGACCGACATGCACGCCTACCGAAGCCAAACCTGCGCCGATCTAAATGCGACAAACGTAGGCGATAATATTCGCCTTTCCGGTTGGGTGCATCGTGTACGCGACCACGGCGGGGTTTTGTTCATCGATTTGCGCGACCACTTTGGTATGACGCAGCTGATCTGTGATCCTGATTCCGCAGCATTTGCCGAGGTTGAAAAGGTTCGTTCCGAATGGTGTATCCGCATCGACGGTGAAGTTAAGGCGCGTGCGGCGGATTTGGTGAACTCCAAAATCCCAACTGGCGAGATCGAAGTATTCGTGCGCGACATCGAAGTGCTGGGCCGTGTGAACGGTGACCTGCCTTTGCAAGTCTTTGGTGAGCAGGAATACCCAGAGGAAACCCGCTTGCGCTATCGCTACCTCGATCTGCGCCGTGAAAAGATGCAGCGCAATATGGTGCTGCGCTCAGACGTTGTTAGCTCGATCCGTAAACGTATGTGGGATCAGGAGTTCAAAGAATTCCAAACGCCGATCATCACAGCATCTTCGCCAGAAGGCGCGCGCGACTTTTTGGTGCCGTCCCGTTTGCACCCGGGCAAATTCTATGCCCTGCCGCAGGCGCCTCAGCAGTTCAAACAGCTGTTGATGGTTTCCGGCTTTGATAAATACTTTCAGATCGCGCCGTGTTTCCGCGACGAAGATCCGCGCGCTGACCGTTCGCCAACGGATTTCTACCAGCTCGACCTTGAGATGTCTTTTGTTGAGCAGCAGGATGTATTCGACACGATCCAGCCTGTTCTAACCGGCATTTTCGAAGAGTTCGGCGGCGGTAAATCGGTGGATCAGGACTGGCCACAGATTTCCTACAAAGACGCGGCACTATGGTATGGGTCGGATAAACCCGACCTGCGCAACCCGATCAAGATGCAGGTTGTGTCAGAACACTTTGCCGGATCAGGATTTGCCATCTTTGCAAAACTGCTGGAGCAGGAAGGCACTGAAATCCGCGCGATCCCCGCGCCAAAAGGCGGTAGCCGCAAATTCTGTGACCGTATGAACGCCTTTGCCCAGAAAGAAGGTCTGCCAGGTATGGGCTATATCTTCTGGCGCGACCAAGGCGAAGGTATGGAGGCCGCAGGGCCGCTGGCCAAAAACATCGGCCCAGAACGTACCGAAGCGATCCGCCAGCAGCTTGGCCTTGGCGTGGGCGATGCCGCGTTCTTCTTGGGCGGTAAACCCAAAGCATTCGAAAGCGTCGCAGGCCGTGCCCGTAACGTGATTGGTGAAGAGCTGGGCCTGACGGACATGGACCGCTTTGCCTTTGCATGGATCGTCGATTTCCCAATCTATGAAAAAGACGAAGAAACCGGCAAAGTTGATTTCGAGCACAACCCGTTCTCAATGCCACAGGGCGGTATGGAAGCGTTGGAAGGTGATCCGCTGGAAGTGTTGGGCTATCAATACGATTTGGCCTGTAACGGGTATGAGCTGGTATCCGGCGCGATCCGGAACCACCGTCCGGAAATCATGTTCAAAGCCTTTGAAATCGCGGGATACGGCGAAGAAGAAGTGCGCAAGCGTTTCGGCGGTATGGTTAACGCATTCCAATATGGTGCCCCTCCACACGGTGGTTGCGCAGCAGGGATCGACCGCATCGTGATGTTGCTGGCAGAAGAGAGCAACATCCGCGAAGTGATCCTTTTCCCGATGAACCAGCGCGCCGAGGATCTGATGATGAATGCCCCAAACGATCCGATGCCGGATCAGTTGATGGAATTGGGGCTGCGGGTCATCCCTCAGGACTAAGGCAAAAAGCGTCGCAAGAGATTGCGGCGCTTTTTCATTTGGATTGGAACGGTTTATTCATTTTGGATAAAAGGCCGTTCCGTCGTTAGAAACGTCTCTAGATTATCACCCATGTCTGTTGTGCCAGTCGCGACGTTTACTGCGGCCATATACCCCAGCCCTACAACGGCAGCGGTTAGAACAACCCAGTCGACAGTAACCGCGCCGTCTGTATCTTTGAAATAGTTCAGGATCGTGTGTTTCATATTGTCCCTCGTCGTGAATTCACCTGCCTTTCTCAATAAAGGCGAAATAAGGCACGAATGGGTGTCTGGGCGATCCATCTATCAAGCATTTGAATCATCCTTTCGGGATATTCAAAGCTTGGCCTAGATAGTTTTGCAGTTTAACCTTTTCACATGAATAGAAATACCCCTCTAGATGCGTCACTAGGCGCTCCTGTTGCCAACTGGTCCGAACCGCCGCGCCCGCAGACTGCTCCGCTGGTTGGGGCGTACGCATACCTTGAACCGCTCAGCGCCGAAGCGCACGCAGCGCTGCTGCACAGAGCCTATGTGGGGCAGGACCATGTTTGGGATTATTTACCTTATGGTCCGTTTTCATCCGCATCCCAATATCACCGGTGGGTGCGGGATCAGGAAGCGCTGGATGACCCGTGGTTTTACGCCATTAAAAATCTGGAAACCGGAAGCTGGGAAGGCGTTGCCAGCTATTTGCGTATTTCACCAGAAGCAGGTTCAATCGAAGTAGGACACATTAATTTCAGCCCAGCCTTGCAGCGGACCCGCGCGGCGACCGAGGCGATGTATCTCATGATGGCATGGGCCTTTGAGTCCGGATACCGCCGCTATGAGTGGAAATGCAATGCGCTCAACCTTGGGTCGCGGCGGGCTGCTCAGCGCCTTGGTTTTAGTTACGAAGGCGTGTTTCGTCAGGCTGGTGTCGTGAAGGGGCGAAACCGAGATACCGCGTGGTTTGCGGCGATTGATGCAGAATGGCCTGCATTGAAAGAGGCCTATGCCGCATGGCTTTCTCCATCGAATTTCGACGCTGACAACAGGCAAAAAGAAAGCTTGGGCGATATGACCCGTCTGGTGCGCGTGGCAGAAGACCCCGCGTTTCTTTGATCGGTTAGATCGCTATTTTCGCAGCTAGTCGCCGCTGTATCAGGCCAGCAATCTGCGCGGTTTCCGATGTCGCAGTTTCACCCCTTGCGCGCTTGATCGCTAATGCCCTTGCCGCGGTTTCCATCCTGTCGTCATCCACGGATCGGGCAACGCCTTGCAGAAATTGCGCGATGTAATCAAGGGCAGGACCATTGGGGGAGTTGTCCAACAAGTCGGCCGCATAATTGATGTCGTCGTGATAGGCGATCTCGTCTGGCGCCACCTGTTCGTCAATAATCACACGCAATCCAGGTGGTTGCCGATCTGCGGGAAGAGCAGAAAGGACAAGCTCTTGAAATGCGGCGAGAGAAGTGATGGGTTTCGCCAGAAAGCTTTGGGCACCAGCGGCAATTGCTTCAGGCTCTAGCGATGTGTCGCCAGAGGTGGCAATGACCACGCTTTTGTCAATTTCCGCTTGTGATAACTCGGCGATCAGATCAGCGCCGTTTCCATCAGGAAGCCCCATATCGACCACAACAACCGAAGGGCGATAGACCTGCAGATGCCGTCGCGCTGAACGGATGCAATCGGCACGACGAATGCGTGCACCCGATCGCAGGCATAAAAGGCGCATCGCCTCGCAGGCGTATCGGCTATCTTCGACAACAAGGACTGTAAGGCCCAATAATGGGCGTGATGCAGTGGGTGCTGGATAGTTGGTTGCGAACGGGTCGTTGGTATCCATCATGCTCTCCGATTCCATTAAAAGTTTTCTTATGGTTATCGGTCCATGACTAAGAGACAGTTAACACGTCGCATTGCGCCCATCTCTTTTGCACCGCATAAACGCGCGAAATCTATTCGCTGAGGAGAATATAATGATCGGACGTCTTAACCATGTGGCCATTGCGGTACCTGACCTAGAAGCTGCAGCAGACCAGTACCGCAACGCGCTGGGCGCCAATGTCGGACCAGCGCAGGATGAACCCGATCACGGCGTGACGGTTATTTTCATCGAGTTGCCAAATACCAAGATTGAATTGCTATATCCTCTGGGTGAAAACTCTCCCATCCAAGGGTTTCTTGATAAAAACCCTGCAGGTGGGATTCACCACATCTGCTACGAGGTTGATGACATCATTGCAGCGCGCGACCACCTGAAAGAAACAGGCGCGCGTGTTCTGGGGAACGGAGAGCCAAAGATCGGCGCACATGGCAAGCCGGTGATCTTCCTTCACCCGAAAGACTTCAACGGCGCGCTTGTCGAACTAGAGCAGGTCTAAGGAATGGGACCCGTCTCAGCCATCGTATTATTCGCCATTGTTTGGTTTATGCTGTTCCTCATCATCCTGCCAATCAGGATCCAAACCCAAGGCGATCTGGATGACGTTGTGCCGGGGACCCATGCGGGGGCTCCGGAACATCACCATCTAGGAAAGAAAGCGCTGTGGTGCACCGTGATTGCATTCGCAATTTGGGGGGCATTTGTGGCGATCATCCTGTCTGGCGTGATCAGCGTGGATGATCTGGAAAACTGGGTGGGGCGGGGCGCCCCTGCGGAAGCATCTGAAATAGATGAGTGAACGTAGCGGCACCTAGGATCGGTACCAATAGGTTCAGGATTGGTACGGAAAGTGGCATCGCCATCAACGTACCAGCCGCCCAAATGGTGAGAAAGTTCTTGCGGCGCAGCTCTTTTGCGCGCTTCCTTCCCACGCGGCGCATCGCGGCGAGGGTGTAATACTCTCGCCCCAATAAAAGGCCGTTTACGGCCCAAAAGATAAACAGCGCGATGGGGGCAAAGGCGGCGTATAGGATCAGGGCGAGGATGTTCACCGCCACGATGACACCCAGAAAATTCACGGTATCGCGAAAGGCTTCCCACAACGGTGTCCGGGGCTTTTGCGAAAGATGTGGATAATGAACGGCCTCAACAGCATCTGCGACATCATCCAGAAACATCGAGGTGATGGCCGATGCCACAGGGATCATCAGGAAGATTGACAAGATCAACAGCAGCGCCCCCGCGCCCCAGCTGAACAGATCATCCAACCACTTCACTTCGCCGAGGACTGGCAACCAGACGCTCTCGCCAGCAAGCCAATCAATGAGCCAGACGAAACCCGCGGCCGCCCCGATCAGCAGAGCAAGGGTAAGACCGATGCCCAACAGAAGAACCTTGCGAAAACGGGGATCGCCCAATTGCCCCAAGGCGAGGCCGAACGCCGAAAAAATCGTACTCAGAGCCATGATGTTATCCCCTCAACGTTCGGGCGTGGTCGTTCTGGCGGGGTGCTTGTCTCGGTTCCGATGTGAATGATGCCGGCGATACGTTCATGCGCGGCAAGGCCAAAGCCCTTTTCCATAAAGGTTCTATCATGGCTGACCCAGCCACTTAACCAGTTCGCTCCCCAGCCAGCCGCAAGAGCTGCGTTTACCAAGGCCAAGCAAACGGCGCCAACGCTATAGGTTTGTTCCAGCGTTGGAATTTTCGGGGACTCTTTTTGCACTTCGATGACAGCGACGGCAAGGTTGCCCTGATCGAACTGTGCACAGCCTTTGACGATCTGCTCAGGCTCTAGGTTCAGCGCGCCGCCCCGCTCCTTTGCAAGGGCGGATAGTGGCGCCATGGCCGCTTGATCAATAACGATGAACCGCCACGGCTCTAGTATGCCATGATCTGGGGTGCGCGATGCCGCCGTCAAAAGCTGCATCAGCGTGTCGCGATCAGGCACAGGGGTCGTCAGGGTTTTTGCAGGGCGGGACCGACGGGTCAGCAGAAAGTCGAGCGCGGCAGGGTTAGGGGTAGGCATGGTGTTACAGGTCCAACTCTTTGGCTAAATCGTCGATCAGTTCTTTTTGGAACGCTACGACACGCGGGTTCGGCTGGCGGATGGTCAGGCTTTTGTGCATGGGATCAGGGGCGTTGATCGAGCTGCCGCTAAGGGCTTCCATCACGGCGTGACCACAGAAGGGCACGTATACTTCGGAATAGCCACCCTCATGGACCACCACCATCTTGCCGTCACAGACTTCGCCAGCGACCTGTTTGATCCGTGCGGTCATGTCACCAAAGGTTTGCGCGATGGCCAGCATCGACCCCAATGGATCGGGCGCTGCGCAATCGTAACCGCAAGCGACTATGATCATATCGGGGGCAAAGGCTTTGATCTGGGGGATCACCACAGTGTCGATTGCGTGCAAGTAACCTTCATGTCCGGTGCCAGCGGGAAGGGGGAGGTTGAGATTAAAACCCTCACCAGCGCCAGTCCCGCGATCATGTAGCTTGCCGCTGGTAGGGGGGTAGTTCCCCTCTTGGTGCAGCGAAATGGTTAGCACGTCGTCGCGATCATAGAACGCGGCCTCAGAGCCATTGCCATGATGAACGTCCCAGTCAAGGATCGCAGCGCGTTTGATCCGTCCCTCGGCCTGCGCGGCATTTACCGCGATGGCAATATTGGCCAGCAGGCAAAACCCCATGGGTTTATCAGGTTCACAGTGGTGGCCAGGGGGGCGGCTGAGTGAATAGGCATTGTCCAACTCGCCACTTGCGACCGCGCGAACCGCCGCGGTTGCCAAACCCGCAGACAGGGTGGCGATTTCATAACCGTCTTGCGCAAAGGGGGCGTGGTGCCCCAATTCGCCACCGCCATTATCCGAGGTCTGTTTGAACTTGCTCAGATAGCTTTCGGGGTGAACGCGCAAAAGCTCTTCGTGAGTGGCAGCAGGCGCGCTGCGCATATCCAGTTCGGCGGATAGGCCTGTCACATCCATCAAATTCTTGAAGCGCCTTTTAGTTTCAGCGCTTTCAGGTAGCCCGCCCGCGGCCAGAGGTTGAACCAGCCCACCCAAAGGTAGGGTCGCTGCATAGTTTCCGCCCGCGTGCCAAAACGTACGTTCATCCCAGAAAAAACCTGTCGCCATGTTGCGCTCCCTCTTTTACGCGAAGGGTGGCAAAGCCGAGCGGAAATGTCCACGGTATAAGCCGCCCCGACGGCCAAAGCCGGAACAGAGCAGCAGGCGCTTACCAAGGCAGGATTGCTTCAGCCCCGCAGCCACGGGAGCGCGAAAGCGATGCAGATGTTCGCCATCCGCAGCAAAGGCCCAACAAATAGAAAAGCCGCCAGTTTATGACGGCTTTAGCAGCTGGGCTTAAAAGCCCACCATGCCAACGATTTCATATGTTTTCTTGAGAACGGGCTCGGTGATCTCACGCGCTTGCAAGGCACCTTTTGCCAGTAGCCGATCAATTTCGGCAGGGTCATTCATCAGGCGGGCCATCTCGGTTGAGATCGGGGCCAGTTTGGCCACAGCCAGCTCTGCCAAGGCAGGTTTGAACGTGCCAAACTGCTGGCCGCCAACATCAGCCAAGGCCTGTTCAACGGTTTGCTCGTTCAGCGCAGCATAGATGTTTACCAGATTGCGCGCATCTGGGCGGTCCTTCAGACCGTCCACTTCCGAGGGCAGGGCATCTGGATCTGTCTTGGCCTTGCGGATTTTCTTGGCGATGGTGTCTGCATCATCGGTCATGTTGATGCGGCTTGCATCTGACGGATCAGATTTCGACATCTTCTTTGAGCCATCCCGCAGTGACATCACACGCGTTGCCGCGCCTTCGATCACGGGTTCGGTGATTGGAAAGAAATCAACGCCGTAGTCATGGTTGAATTTCGCGGCGATATCGCGCGTCAGCTCTAGGTGCTGTTTCTGGTCCTCGCCCACTGGCACGTGCGTGGCGTGGTAAATCAGGATGTCTGCGGCCATCAACGCAGGGTAGGCAAATAGCCCAAGAGAGGCGGCCTCGGCGTTTTTGCCAGACTTGTCTTTCCACTGGGTCATGCGCCCCATCCAGCCCATGCGCGCAACGCAGTTGAATATCCACGCAAGCTGGGCGTGCTCGGGCACTTGGGATTGGTTGATCAAGATGGATTTCTCGGGCGAGATGCCAGAGGCGATAAAGCCCGCCGCCAATTCGCGGGTATTGTGGCGCAAGGTCGCAGGGTCCAGCAGCTTGGCTGTGATCGCATGTAGATCAACCATGCAATAGACGGTCTGGAAGTCACCCTGATCCTGCATGTCCACAAATCGTTTAATTGCGCCCAGATAATTCCCCAAAGTCAGGCCACCAGAGGGCTGGATACCTGAAAAGACGCGGGGGGTGAATGTGGTCTCGGTCATGGGATGCTCCGGTTGGGGCTGGATATGCTGTTGTGTTGGGCTTACCCATGGCACCACGTCCCGTCAACCAGACCTAAAGGCCGACCTATGTCAGATGAGCACGAAACCGAATTTGAATCCCCCTTTAACGCTATGCCAGTTGTTGTTGTGATCTTGTTTCTGATCATGGCGGGGATCGAACTCACACTGACCGCGGCCGAGGCAGGTTTGGTCGGTGGGCCAGAGGCTATTGGCTGGCGGCTGGGGCTGGTCCGCGACTGGGGTTTTTCGGGCGACTTGTTTGATGCCATGCTGGCGCAAGGCTATTGGGCACCAGAACATTTAGCGCGGTTTGTAACCTATCCGTTTATCCACCTTAGCTTTACCCACGCGTTGATCGCGATTGTCCTGATGTTGGCGCTGGGCAAGCTCGCCGCCGAAGTCATGGGCCCATTTGCCATGGTTTTCCTCTTTGTCATGTCTGGGATCGGCGGAGCGCTGGTTTATGCGTTGCTGTTGGACGATCCCGTTTGGCTGGTTGGGGCTTACCCTTCCGTCTATGGCCTGATTGGCGGATACAGCTTTTTGATGTGGCGCAGGTTAGGCGCAACGGGTGGTCAACAAATGCAGGCCTTTAGCTTGATTGCGATGCTCATGGGGCTGCAACTGGTTTGGAGCCTGTTTTCATCGGTTGGCTATGGTTGGGTTGCCGAGTTTTCGGGGTTTGTTTGCGGATTCTTTCTAAGCTTCCTTTGCGCGCCCGGTGAATGGGCACGCATCCTGCGCAAAATGCGCCAGCGTTAGCGGCCTCTGCGCATCGCGGCTTTGAATTCGGCCAATTTGAACGCGCCCAACATCTGACCGCTGCCGAAATAGACGATAGCCCCGATGGTCAGCAGGATCAGCAACCCAATGCCGCGCCACCACGGGAGCGAAAGCAATGGTGTCAGCTGGGTATTAAGGAACCACAGCGCGATGCCCATCAGCACGGATGCGGCGACAATGCGCCAAATGCGATTTCGAAAACGGGCATCGACGCGGGCCGCTTCTCCGAACCCACGCGCACCGAGGGCCAAAAGACCATACATTGCCCAACCCGCAACCGTGGCGGCAATTGCTGGGGCAAGCCAGTCAGCAAGGGGCGCCAGCCCCACAGCAAGGCCAGCATTAATGACCATCGCAACCAAAGCGAAATAGAAGGGGCGGCGCGTGTCTTCACGTGCGAAATACAAGGGCTGCACAATTTTTTGCAGTACAAACGCGGGTAGGCCAAGACCATAGATCATCACAGCGGTTGCGATGGCTGCGCTGTCATCCGTGCCAGAGGCGCCGCGCTCAAACAAAACCGACACCAGCGTGAGGGGGATTACCATCAACGCAACGGCTGAAGGGATGGTCAGCGCCAGAGAAATCTCAGCCGCGCGGCTAAGGGCGGTTTGCGCGCCTGCGTCATCGCCTGCGCGTAGGCGGCGGGACAGGTCAGGCAGCAGGACAATCCCAACCGCGATCCCCACAACACCCAATGGAAGCTGATAAAGGCGATCCGCAGCAAAAAGCCAGCTCACCGCGTTTTCATATTGCGAGGCAACCAATTGCCCCACCACAAGGTTGATCTGCATCACACCCGAGGCCAGCGCCGCGGGCAGGGCGATGACGACAAGGTCGCGCATATCTTTGTTCCAGCGCGGGCGTTTGGGCCGCAAGGAAAACCCCGCCTGAGAGGCCGCACGCCACGTAAGTGCCAGCTGCGCCATCCCCGCAACTGGAATAGCCCAGATCAACCAGTTGATCGCTTCACTTCCCGTGAGCGCGGCAATGGTTAGGGCCGAGATGACAAAGATATTCAGCAAAACAGGCGCCGCAGCAGCAACCGCAAAACGCCCCGTGGCGTTTAAGATACCCGAGAACAAGGCCGACAAGGACATGAACAAGATGTAGGGAAAGACTATGCGCCCAAAGTCGACGGTTACATCAAAACGGCCATCCTGCGAAAACCCTTCAGCGGTGAGCCATACCAGCCCAGGCATAAACACCATGCCCAAGGCCGTCAGAACGGTCACAACAAAGAATAACCCCGCAAAGGCGTTTTGCGCAAACTCGGGCGCGCCTTCGTTTCCTTCAAGCCGTTTGGAAAACATCGGGACAAAGGCCGCGTTAAACGCCCCTTCGGCAAAGAAACGGCGAAACATATTGGGCAGACGAAACGCCGCAACAAATGCATCCATCATCGGACCAGGCCCGATCAAAGACAGGATCATGACTTCGCGGATAAAGCCCAGAACGCGGCTTAGCAGGGTCCAAACACCTACGGTGAAAAAGCCGGTCATCAGGCGGATAGGTTTCATGGTCTGTGTGCCTTTTGTTCCGAATACACTGTGGCGTAGCGATTGCATGCGGCCAGTGCAAATGTCTTTTGCCTCTGCGCCTTAGCGTTAACGCAATCCCCTGTCGGTTAAACCCCGCCCAACCAATCAGCAGCTGTGTGTGCGCAGGGCTAGTGGTCAGCGCGCTCGACACCCTCTGTGATGGCTTGGCGCAGCTTTTTCTCTAGTGTTTTTTGTTTGCTTTCCGAGTGGTACTTTAGCCCGAACATGTCTTTTACATAGAAGGTATCGACAACCTGTTCGCCGTAGGTCGCGATAACTGCGTTGGCGATATAGACGTTCATGTCGGCTAGGGTACGTGCCAAATCATACAATAGGCCCGGCCGATCGCGTGTATCGACTTCGATGATTGTATAAATCTCTGAGCCTTCGTTATCAAAGCTGATCGAGGTCGGAACCCTGAACGCTTTCTCGCGCTTTTTGACCTTGTCACGGGATTTAAGCGCATCGCGCGCGATCACCTCGCCCAGCAGTGTTTTCTCGATCATCTGGCGCAGTCGGGGCAGTTTTGAGGCCTCATAGGCATTGCCATCTGCATCCTGAATCCAGAACGCATCGGTCACATAGCCGTCTTTGGTTGTATAACTGCGCGCATCAACGACATTCGCCCCCACCAAAGCCAAAGCGCCCGTGAGGCGGCTAAAGATACCGTGGTGATCAGGCATAACGAAACAGGCGCGGGTCGCGTCGCGGTCTTCGTCGGGGTGCAGATCAATATTGATGACACTCTCGTCGATATCACGGAACATCTTTGCAAACGCCACATGGGCGGTAACATGCAGCCCCTGCCAATACGGATCGTAATATCGGGAGGTTTCTTCCTTGAGCGCTTTCTTCGGCCAATCTGGCAAAGCTTCGCGCAGCGCCTTTTTCGCCTCGGTTCCACGGTTCTGGCGGTTCAGATCTTCGAGACCCGTTTCCAGCGCACGTTCGGTTTGGCGATACAGCGCACGGATCAAAACAGCCTTCCAGTTGTTCCATGTATCAGGGCCAACGCCCCGAATGTCACAGACCGTCAGCACACAAAGTAAATCGAGCCGCTTGACCGTTTGAACCGCCTTGGCAAAATCCCGAACTGTTCGCGGATCTGCGATATCCCGTTTTTGCGCCATATCCGACATCAACAGGTGATAGCGGACCAGCCATTCAACGGTGTCAACTTCGTCTTGCTTTAACCCAAGCCGCGGCGCAACCTTGCGGACGATCTGCGCACCAAGGACCGAATGGTCTTCGCGGCGGCCTTTGCCGATATCATGCAAGAGCAGGGCAACATATAGAATTTTGCGGTTCACCCCACGTGCGAGGATCGAAGAGGCCACAGGCAGCTCTTCTTCCAGCTCGTTCTTTTCGATCATCGCAAGGTTTGCGATGGTCTGGATCGTGTGCTCATCAACCGTATAGCTGTGATACATATTGAATTGCATCATCGCCACAATCGGTTCGAATTCAGGAATAAACGCGGAAAGAACACCCAGTTCATTCATACGACGCAATGCGCGTTCCGGATTGCCGTGTTTCAGCAATAGATCAAGGAAAATGCGCTGGGCCTCGGGGGTATTGCGGACCTTATCGTCGATTAAATGAAGGTTCGCTTTTACGGTGCGCATCGCATCTGGGTGTATCAGCATGCCTGTGCGCAGGGCTTCTTCGAACAGGCGCAGCAGGTTTATGGGATCACTAAGGAAGGTATCAGTATCGGGGATCGAAATGCGGTTATGGGTGACTGAATACCCCTTTTTGACCCGAGGTTTGCGCCGGAAAAGACGCTCTAACAAGGGTTCGGATTTGACATGCATATCTTCCAGTTTGGTGAGGAAGATACGGGTCAAATCACCCACAACAGTCGCATGCCGGAAAAACGCCTGCATAAAGACTTCGACGCCGCGGCGCCCTTCGCGATCTTCATAATTCATGGCTTCGGCAACGCTGACTTGCATGTCAAAGGTCAGTTGTTCGGCTGCACGATTGCTGAGAAGGTGAAGGTGACCACGGACAGCCCAGAGGAAATTCTCGGCCTCACTAAAGGTCTGGTATTCATCGGCGCTGAAGACACCAGCGTCGACCAGATCGCCAGCATCTTCCACTTTGTGGATGTATTTTGCGATCCAAAACAGCGATTGTAGATCGCGCAAGCCGCCTTTGCCTTCCTTAACGTTTGGCTCAACAACATAGCGTTGGCCCTGCTTTAGGTGGCGGGCGTCGCGTTCTGCCAGTTTTGCTTCGATGAATTCGCGCCCCGATCCCGAGAACAAATCGCGCTTTAGCGTGTTATCCAATTTCTGGGCTAACGGCTGGTCACCACAAATATAGCGTTGCTCTAAAAGGGCGGTCTGGATTGTGAAATCCTCGTTAGCCAGTTGCACGCAATCACGAATGGTGCGGCTAGAGTGACCAACCTTCAGCTTAAGATCCCAAAGCATGTAGAGCATGGTTTCGATGACGCTGCTTGCCCATGGGGTGATCTTGGCTGGTACTAAGAATAAAAGGTCCACATCGGAAAAAGGGGCCATTTCACCGCGCCCATACCCGCCCACGCCAATCACACTCAGCGGATCGGCGTTTTTTTCAGGGGGGTGAAGGTGGCTGGTGGCGACCTTGAGAACGGATTTCACCATCCCGTCCGTTAGATAGGTGTAAGAGGCCGTCATGGCCTCAGCATCAAACGGATTTTTCGCAAAAGCTTCGGCAATAATACTACGGCCGTTTTTTTGGACGCCTTGCAGAATTTTCACAGTTTCGGAGCGAATCGCGGCTGGATCATTATTCGCGGATGCGGCCTGCGCGATTTGTGCGTCGATAGCTTCGTGATCGTAGATATCAGACGCGGCAGCGCTCAACCGAGGTTTACGGGCCTCGGTTGAGCTTTTGTTGTCTTGGTTGCTCACAAGCGCGCTCAGAAGCCTGCGCCGCCAAAGGCTTTGGGAGCAGCTTCGAGCAGAACAACCTGTTTGTTACGGATCGTAGCAACAGCCAGACCGCGTTGGTTTGTACCATCCGATAGCAAGCGGAAAATGCCATTGGCGCCCTTAAAGCCTGCACCCTGCGTCAGAGCGGCACCTGTCAGAGCGTTCTTCTTGCCGCTTTTCACCAGCGAGCCGATTGCGGCAATACCGTCAAATGCCAGCCCGGCAATATCTAATGGGCGGTCCCCGTAGGACGCATTATAGCGAGAGGCAAAGGCCGCTGTAGCGCCAGGATCGGGCAATGCAAACCAGCCACCCTGAATGCCAGGCAAAGCGAGAGTCTGCGCAGGAACATCCCAACGGGTCAGGCCGATGAACTGGGATGTATCGTTTGTGATACCTGCGCTTGGCAGCAGATCAGAAAGCAGCGGCAGGGCAGTTGAGGAATTCGCGGTCATAAATAGCGCGTTCGCCCCCGAGCTTGCCATCATCGCTTTCACTTTTGGAACGGCTGCACGCACGGCTTCCTGACTCAGGGCGTATTCAACGTTGCCGGCCAATGTCGCGCCGTTAGCTGCAACGGCCTGTTGAATGGCGTTACGGCCAAGTTGGCCGCCGATGTTGTTGGCGTGAAGGACGACAATTTTGTCTTTGCCCGAGCGTTTGGCATAGCTCACCAGACGATTAGCTGTGTTGTTAAATGTTGGCCCTAAGACAAAAACATTGCCGCCGGCGATTGTTGTGTTGTTGGAAAAGGACAAGACGTTAACGCCAGCTTCCGCTACAGCAACGCCAGCTGCATTCGCCGCTTCACCATAGACAGGCCCCAAAATGATTTTGGCACCATCAGCAACGGCTTGGGATGCGGCCGTGGCTGCAGTGCTTGCTTTGCCAGCCGTTCCATAGACCCGCAGATCAATTTGAACGCCGTCTAGATCACGAATGGCCAATCGCGCAGCATTCTCAAGGTTTTTTGCAAGAAGGTTGTCTGATGCGGTGCCCCCGCGTGGAATCAGCAAAGCAACAGGTACCGGAGCGTTTGGATCGATCTTTGGCCCGATGTTGCCACCTAAACCGCCCAAGGCGGCAGGATCACAAGCAGACAGTAGAATCGCAAAGATCGGCAGCATCAGCAACCGAATGGGCTTTCGGATGGTGCGTAATAAGGCAAACATGGTAACGGTACTCCCCAGACAATGGTGCAGGCATCTGCCTGCACTAGAATTGTCGCAATCATATCGTGTCCAAGGATCGGGTCCAGCGTTGAATATCCATAAGCAGAACTTAGCACCCGGTATAATTTTTGTAGGTGTCCCAATAGGCACAGCCCGTGACATCACCCTTAGGGCATTAGACGTGTTGGCTAGTGCAGATTTATTGGCTGCCGAGGATACGCGCAGTCTTCTCAAGCTGATGGATATTCACGGGATCGCTCTGAACGGGCGCAAAATTACAGCACTGCACGATCACTCGGGTGATGGGGCGGTGAAGCGTCTAATTGACGCAGTAAAGGACGGTAAATCAGTTGCTTACGCTTCCGAAGCGGGGATGCCGTTGATCGCCGATCCAGGGTTTGAATTGTCGCGTGCCGCTGCTTTGGAAGGGGTGGCTGTGACCTGCGCACCTGGCCCTTCAGCGGTTTTGACAGCGCTTGCGCTCGGCGGGTTGCCGACCGATTCTTTTCATTTTGCTGGTTTTTTACCCAATGCTAAAGCTGCTCGCCTAACGGCGTTGGAAAGCCTTAGAGATGTCCGTGCGACACTGGTTTTTTACGAATCGCCAAAACGGTTGGGTGCGATGCTGGCTGACGCCAAGAAAGCCTTGGGGGGAGACCGTCCAGCAGCCGTGTGCCGTGAACTAACCAAAAAATTCGAAGAAATCCGGCGAGGGTCTTTGACGGAACTTGCCGAATTATACGCCTCAAAACCTCCAAAAGGTGAAGTCGTCGTCCTTATTGATCGTGGCGAGTTAGAAACTGTTAACTCTGATGATTTAGAAACCTCGCTATTAACAGCATTGGACAGCCATTCGATGCGTGATGCTGTTGATCTGGTTGCAAAAGCGCACGCGCTACCGCGTCGCCAAGTCTATCAAGCTGCTCTAGGGTTGAACAAAGAAAAAGGTTGATTGGGATGCAAGGCTCGAAAAGGAAAAATCACCAAGGTGCTGTTGCATATCATGCTGGTTTGGCCGCGGAGCAGAGTGTCGCGCAGGACTATCAACGCCGAGGGCATGCGATTGTGGGTCACAGGTGGCGCGGAAAAGGTGGCGAAATTGACCTGATCGCTAAAGATGGCGATGGCCTGATTTTTGTTGAGGTGAAAAAGAGCAAAAGTTTTGAACAAGCGGCTTTGCGTATCTCTTTGGCCCAAATGAAACGGATCTATCGGTCAGCTGCTGAATATTTAGGGCGACAGCCCTTGGGGGCCCTTACGGAATCCCGATTTGATGTCGCTCTTGTTAATTCACACGGTGAGACACAAATTATTGAAAATGCCTTTGGCCATGGCTAGAGGGCATTGCGCCTAGGCGCTTGCTTTGTCATCAAGATGACAACAGCAAGGAATAGCCCATGAAAATCGCCTTTCAAATGGACCCCATCGGGGCCGTAGATATCAATGCCGACAGCAGCTTTCGTTTGGCGGAGGAAGCGCAGGCGCGCGGACATTCACTTTTCTTCTACACGCCAGACCATCTTGCCTATCAAGAGGGGCGGATCACTGCACGTGGACATGATATGACTGTTCAGCGGGTTGCGGGTGATCCTGCAGTCTTGGGTGAGCTTCGCGAAGTAGATCTCGGTGATTTTGATGTTGTTTGGCTGCGCCAAGACCCCCCGTTTGATATGCACTACATCACCAGTACGCATTTGTTGGATCGGATTGCGGATACTACACTGGTCGTGAATAATCCATTTTGGGTTCGGAACTACCCTGAGAAACTATTGGTTCTGGATTTTCCTGACCTCACTCCGCCGACAACCATCGCGCGTGATTTGGAGACGATCAAGGAATTCAAGGCCAAGCATGGCGATGTGATTCTAAAACCGCTTTATGGAAATGGCGGGGCTGGTGTTTTCAAGCTCACCCGTGATGACCGCAACCTTAGTTCCTTGCATGAGTTGTTCACAGGCTTCTCACGAGAGCCGCTCATTGTACAAAAATTCCTGCCAGACGTTTCCAAGGGCGACAAACGTGTCATTCTTGTTGATGGCGAAGCTGTTGGTGCAATTAACCGTGTGCCAGCCGAGGGGGAGACCCGATCAAATATGCATGTAGGCGGGCGCCCTGAAAAAGTGGGTCTAACAGAGCGCGATCAAGAGATTTGTGCGCGGATCGGTGGCCTGTTGAAAGAAAAAGGTCAGGTCTTTGTGGGGATTGACGTGATTGGCGATTACCTCACCGAAATCAACGTGACATCGCCCACAGGCATTCAGGAACTTGAACGTTTTGATGGTGTGAACATCGCCGAAAAAATCTGGGAAGTGATCGAGGCCAAACGCGCATGAGTTTCACGCAGAGCTTGTTGAACCGCTGGTTGCGCGCTGTTGAAAAACGGCGGCTACGAAACGGATCGCCAGCAACTCTGCGACGTGCTTTGGAGTTACAAGCGCGGCTTTTCTTTCACGCGCCGCGCGGAACCTCCCAAAGCTGGGTCAGCTTTGGGGGTGTCGATTGCAAAAGAATCGCCGCGCGACACGAAAACCCCGATCGGATCATCTTTTATATTCACGGGGGAGGGTTCGTTTTCGGAAGCCCTGACACTCACAGTGCGCTCGTCGGGCAGCTTGTTAAACGGCTAGGGGCATGGGCCGTTTTGCCGCGTTATCGCTTGGCGCCCGAGGGCAACTATCCTGCGGCACCGGATGATATTCGTGCTGTTTGGAATGGTTTGCTGGCAGAGGGTGTGAAACCGGAAAATGTGGTGATCGGTGGCGATAGTGCCGGTGGTGCGTTGGCGTTTGGATTGGTTGCGACACTTCTCGCTGAGGGGGCAGCCTTGCCCGGTGCTGTTTTTGGGTTTTCTCCCTTAACTGACCTTACATTTTCGGGCGCCAGCCTAGGTGAGAACGCGGATCGTGATGTGGTCCTTCCGGCAGAGCGGGCAGCAGAGATGGCAACGCTATTCCTACAAGGTGCCCCTGCTGATAACCCCAGCGTTAGCCCCTTATTCGGCGACTTCAACGGCTCTCCTCCCGCTTGGATTACAGTTGGCGATACCGAAATTCTGTATGATGATGCCCGCCGCCTCGCGGAGCGGTTGAAAGGCCAAGGTGTCAAGACTGAGCTAACCGTCGAAAACGATTTGCCCCACGTTTGGCCTTTGTTTCACAATGTTTTGCCAGAGGGGCGGCAAACTCTCGACAATCTGTCAAAGTGGATCAGGCAACAGCAAAACTGGGAAGCCTAAAGCTGACAGCCTCAGCGATGTGCGGTTTTCGAACCAATTCGGATGCCTCTAAATCCGCAATCGTTCGGGCGACACGCAGAACGCGGTGATAACCCCGCGCTGATAGATTGAAACGTTCGGCCGCGCGCAACAGCAGATCGCGGCCTTCTTGATCTGGGGCCGAGATTTGTTCCAATAAATCGCCCTCTGCATCCGCATTGCATGAGACATTTTTGTAGCCGGTAAACCGCATCTCTTGCAGATCCCGTGCAGCTTTTACCCGTGCGCCGACATCAGCCGAGCTTTCCCCCGAAGCGGGTAGATCAAGGTCTGTGTATGAAACTGGCGGAACATCAACGCGGATATCAAAGCGATCCATAAGAGGGCCAGAAATCCTGCCCAGATAATCTTCTCCGCAGGCGGGGACGCGCGCGCAGGCTCGCGCAGGATCGGGTAGGTATCCGCATTTGCACGGGTTAGCCGCGGCGACCAACATGAATTTGCAGGGGTATTTAACATGCGCGTTCGCCCGCGAGATCATGACTTCTCCGGTTTCGATGGGTTGGCGAAGGGTTTCTAAAACATTGCGCGCAAATTCAGGAAACTCATCCATAAACAGAACGCCGTTATGGGCCAGACTTACCTCACCGGGTTTGGCATTGCGCCCGCCCCCGATGATCGACGCCATAGAGGCCGTGTGATGCGGTTCGCGAAAGGGGCGGCTGCGGCTGATGCCTCCTTCGTCCAATAGGCCTGCAATCGAATGGATCATCGACGTCCCGAGGGCTTCGGCAGCGGTTAAGGGGGGCAGGATGCTTGGCAGGCGGGCGGCTAGCATGGATTTGCCGGAACCCGGCGTTCCGACCATCATAAAGTGGTGTCGTCCTGCTGCGGCGACCTCCATCGCGCGTTTTGCGCGTTCTTGCCCCTTAACTTCGCGTAGGTCACGGGAATGATCCGGTAGCAGGACCTCGCCCGCCTCGGCAGGTTGCAAGGGAACTTGGCCGGTGTAATGCCGTACAACATCACCCAAAGAGTTTGGTGCAATCACTTGGCAGGCGTTTACCCACGCGGCTTCGGCCCCTGAACCTGCGGGGCACAGAAGGCTGCGTTCGGCCTGTGCCGCGGCCATGGCCGCAGGAAGGGCGCCCAGTACGGGCACGAGAGAGCCATCCAGTGAAAGTTCACCCAATGCAACGACAGTTTCCACTACATCAGCGGGCAAAATCTCAAGAGCAGCCAGCAACGCGATGGCGATGGGCAGGTCGAAATGGCTGCCTTCCTTTGGCAGGTCAGCGGGGCTGAGGTTGATGGTGATGCGTTTGGAGGGCAACGCAATCGCCATCGAAGTTAGGGCCGTTCTGACCCGATCACGCGCTTCGGAAACTGCCTTGTCGGGAAGCCCGACGATTGAAAACGCTGGTAGGCCGGGTGTGACGGCGCATTGAACTTCGACAAGCCGTGCCTCAACCCCTTGAAACGCAACGCCATAAGCGCGAGTAACCATGTCCCGAATCCTAACCCAACATAGTGTTAATGTTAGGGTATTGATTCTTTAAGAAAGGTTAACGGCTTACGCTGGCCATTCCGCTGTCTTTCCAACAGGGGCGTAAGGGAACGGATCATAGCTGACCTTTAGCCCCTCGGCGCGCCAGTGTTGAAACGCAGGGTCTGATAGCGTGGTCATGCAATAGGCCCGCGCAGTGTCGGAAACAGGTAGGTTGTAACCGATTATGCGTGCACAAACAGGGGCATAAAAGGCATCCGCCAAGGAGTAAGCCCCAAAGAGCCATGGCCCCTCCACAGCTTTTTCACGCGCGAATGCCCAAAGGGTTTCGATCCGTGCCAGATCGGTTAGAACGGCGTCGGAGGGTTTGAAGTCCACATCAACATGTGCCAGCTGCATAGGGCAATCACCGCGTAAAGCATTGAAGCTTGCCGTCATCTCCGCACTTAACCACCGCGCGCGGCTACGGGCAGAGGCGTCAGCTGGCCACATCTGCGCCTGTGGGTGGCGTTCGGCCAATGTCTCGGCCATGGCAAGGCTTTCACCGATCACATCCCCCTGAGGTGTCCTTAGCGCAGGAACCAGTCGTGCTGGCGCCAAGGGCTCCATCTCTTGGGCCATCGTGCCAGCGTAAAGGCCGACCAGATGTTCCTCAAAAGGAAGGTTAAATTTTTGCAGCATGAGCCAGCCGCGCAAAGACCAGCTTGAAAATGTGCGGTCGCCAATAAAAAGATCATATGTCATGCGCGAAGGTTACGCAGATCGTTCCAACGGGGCAAATTCAAAACCGTTGGAAAAAATATCACGGAAGGTGATTGATTTGCTCAACGCGCCATTGTTCACCGCCAGCGTGGTGTAATGTGGTGACAGAAATATTGTCGATTTTATGCGACATGGCTTCATAAGCCGAAACGCCCGAGGCGCGTTGAACTTGGGTAAGGATAACGCCGAAATGGGCAACGGCGATAATGTGAGTGTCTGGGTGGGCTGCCGACAGGCGATCAACAACCCGATCAACCCGAGCCGCCGTTTGATTCCAGCTTTCCCCATCGGGTGCCGCAATATCTCCGGGTTTCTCCCAAAAAGCGCGGCTAAGTTCGGGGTCCCTCGCGGCAACAGCGTCAAAGCGCATGCCATCCCAAACGCCAAAGTCGATCTCGCGCAAATCCTTTTCATGGGGCAGGCGGGTATGGGCGAGGCCTGTCAAAGCATCGGCTGTCGCGACCGAGCGGATCAGATCGGACGAGACCATAACCGCCTTTTGCGGCAGATGGCCGCGAACGCGTTCGATCATGGTGATATCTGATAGATCAGCAGGAACATCGCGCCATCCTACAAAGGATTTTTCATGGGTTGGCCCGTGGCGCACCCAATGCCAAACGGTCATGGCAATGTTCCCTTTAAAACCTGCGGTAAACCGGCGATGATTTGGACGGCCAGCTCCGCTTCTCTTGCCAATGCAAGGTTTAGGCGCCCTTGCGCGTCGCGAAACTGGCGGGCCAGTTTATTGTCGGGAACAATGCCATGGCCAACCTCGTTTGATACAATGACCCAAGGCGCAGGGCAGCTGCGTAAACCTGCCAACAGCGCATCTGTTGCTACGGATAAATCACTAGCGGCCATCATATGATTGCTCAGCCACATCGTGGCGCAATCTATCAAAACAGGTGTGGATGGGTCTATGCCGCTAAGGGGCTGAGAAAGCTCCAGCGGTTCTTCGATCGTCTGCCAGCGCGTATCGCGGCGCGCCTGATGTATTCTGACTTTCTCACTGGTTTCGCTATCTTGCGCGCGCCCTGTTGCCAGATAGACGGCTCGCTGATCAAAAGAGAGCGTAAGGTTTTCTGCCCATTCGGATTTCCCCGACGCAGCGCCCCCTAAAACGAAAGTCCCTTTTGGCAACATTCTTGCAAACCTCTTTGATCGAAAACTAACCTAGAGGTATGCCCAAGTGAGCGTAGCTGCAAGCAGGGGAGTACGCAGCGATCTTTTGCTATGCCCGTCATGGGGTAATCGATTTGATGGGTCTGGTACTGTCAGCCCCTGCCGCATATGTTGAGCAAGTAACAAAGATCCAAGGGGCGCATCATGCTTGCCGGAAAACATATTTTGTTGATCATCGCAGGTGGCATTGCTGCGTTCAAATCGCTGGATTTGATCCGGCGGTTGCGTGAACGTGGGGCGGTTGTAACGCCTGTGCTGACACGCGCTGGTGAAGAGTTTGTTACGCCGCTTTCTGTTGCAGGGCTGGCTGGTAGCAAGGTTTACCGCGATCTGTTTGATTTGGGCGACGAGGCCGAGATGGGGCATATCCAGCTAAGCCGCGTTGCCGATTTGGTCGTAGTTGCGCCTGCTACTGCGGATCTCATGGCGAAAATGGCAGGAGGGTTGGCGAATGATCTGGCCTCTACGTTGCTGTTGGCCACGGATAAGCCGGTGATGATTGTGCCTGCGATGAATGTTCGGATGTGGGAACATGCTGCAACCCAACGCAATCTTGCCACGCTGCGCGGTGACGGCGTCACGGTGGTGGGGCCGAATGACGGGGATATGGCCTGTGGTGAATTTGGCCCGGGCCGTATGTCAGAACCTCTTGAGATCGTTGAGGCGGTTGAGCAGGCACTTTCCAGCGGCCCGCTAAAGGGACGTCGCGTGTTGGTGACCTCAGGCCCCACGCATGAGCCGATTGATCCCGTGCGCTATATCGCGAACCGCTCGTCCGGTGCGCAAGGTACTGCTGTGGCGCGGGCGCTGGCGGCTTTGGGGGCGCATGTTGTATTTGTAACAGGCCCTGCTGATGTGCCGCCCCCTGACGGGGTCGAAGTTGTTGCCGTACAGACGGCACAAGAGATGGAAGAGGCCGTAGAAGCATCACTGCCCGTTGATGCGGCGGTCTTTGCTGCCGCAGTGGCGGATTGGCGGGTGAGTTCGGCATCTGATCGCAAGTTGAAGAAAACCAAAGACGGCTTGCCCGAATTAGAATTTGCGGAAAACCCCGACATTCTGCACGGGGTCAGTCAGATGAAATCAGGCCGCCCCGCGCTGGTTGTTGGATTTGCGGCCGAGACGAACGATGTCATCGACAACGCAACCGCCAAGCGGCTGCGCAAAGGTTGTGACTGGATCGTGGCAAATGATGTATCTCCCGAAACGGGGATTATGGGCGGTTCCGAGAATGCGGTGATCCTGATTGATAAAAACGGCGCCGACGCATGGCCACGCATGGGCAAAGACGAGGTCGCACGCGAACTGGCCGCACGTATCGCGGCAGAAATCACCACATGAGCGCTCCAATCATTCACGTGAAGTGGGCGCAAGGGGCGGACCAGAGCCTTGGTTTGCCTAACTATGAAACGGCGGGTGCGGCGGGTGCTGATCTGCGCGCCAATTTGCCGGAACAGGGCGCGATCACTTTGGCGCCCTTCGCACGTGCGCTTATCCCAACGGGGTTGATAATGGCTATCCCTGCGGGGTTCGAAGTGCAGATTAGGCCGCGTTCGGGTTTGGCCCTAAAACATGGGATCACCCTGCCCAATAGTCCGGGAACAATTGATGCCGACTACCGTGGCCCGCTAGGTGTCATCGTGCAAAATTTGGGTGATGCAGATTTTATTGTGGAACATGGAATGCGCATTGCCCAGATGATTGTTGCGCCTGTGGTTCAGGCCGCGTTTCAGGTTGTGGAAACACTGGATGAAACCGAACGCGGCAGCGGCGGTTTTGGCTCCACAGGAACGGGATAAAACGAGTGTTGGTTTTTGTTTTGGCTGGCGTGATCTGGGGCTTGGGAGTGGTGATGAAAATACCACGCAAGATACGCTGGATTATGATCGGTATTCTGCTCTTGGCCGTTGTCATTGCCCATTTGGTTTTGCCCGACGGGCACCCGTTGCGCACCGCCACGGGGCATAGCGAGGCAATCTGGCTCATCCTGATCTGCTTTGGTGCGCTGATTTGGGTATACTCGCGAGGCATCGTTTGGTTGCGAGGCCGAACAGGCGGGGCAGGGGGGATGCAACCACAGCAGACACCCAAACAGGGCAGCTTTTCCGAGACCGAGCTAAACCGCTATGCGCGTCACATCGCGCTGCGCGAAGTAGGGGGCGCTGGGCAAAAGGCGCTAAAGAACGCCCGCGTGCTTGTGGTTGGCGCTGGTGGTCTGGGTGCGCCGGTTTTGCAGTATCTGGCAGCATCGGGCGTTGGCACAATTGGCGTCATTGATGGCGACATAGTTGAGAATACAAACCTGCAACGGCAAGTCATCCACAAAGATGCCTCTATTGGCATGCCAAAAGTGTTTTCCGCCAAGGCCGAAATGGAGGCGCAGAACCCGTTCATTGAGGTGCGCGCCTATCACCGGACATTGGATGACTCTATCGCACCTGAATTGATCAGCGAATATGATCTGGTTCTGGACGGCACGGATAATTTTGCGACCCGCTATCTGGTCAACGCCACCTGTGTCGCTGCTGGTGTTCCGCTGATCTCGGGTGCGCTTAGCCAATGGGAAGGACAGCTGAGCGTCTTTGACCCTGCAAATGGCGCGCCCTGCTACCAGTGCATTTTCCCGCAAGCTCCCGCACCGCATCTAGCGCCCAGTTGCGCCGAAGCTGGGGTGATCGCGCCCCTTCCTGGTGTGATCGGGGCGATGATGGCGGCGGAAGCCGTTAAAATCATCACCAAAGCAGGCCAGCCGCTGCGGGGGCAAATGGTGATTTATGATGCGCTTTATTCCGAAAGCCGCAGCATCCGCATTGCACCGCGCAAAGATTGCCCGATCTGTTCGCAATTGCAGAGCTGATTATTGTATCCCCCTCACCGCACCTTACCTAGAGTGCAAAGGAGACCGCCCATGAACCCCCTTCTCGAAAACTGGACTACGCCGTTTGGCATCGCGCCCTTTGACAAGATCGCAGATGATGATTTCGCCCCCGCGTTAGAGCAGGCTTTGGCCGCCCACACTGCCGAAATCGACGCGATTGCAACCAATACGGCACCTGCTGATTTTGCCAATACCGTTGAGGCTCTCGAGGCTGCTGGGCATCTTTTGGATCAGGTTTTGGGCGTTTTCTTTACCGTTGCGGGGGCCGATAGCAACCCAAAGCGCGAAGAGCTTCAGCGCGACTTTTCACCAAAACTATCCGCGCATTTTTCAGAGATTTCAGCGAACAAAGCCTTGTTCGAGCGCATTGATGCGGTCTGGCAAGGGCGTGACAGCCTGAACCTGACAGAGGAACAGACGCGCGTGCTGATGCTAACCCACCGTGGTTTTGTGCGGGCAGGTTCCGCGCTGACGGGTGCCGCCGAAGAGCGGATGAAAGAGATCAAAGGCCGCTTGGCTGTTCTGGGGACAGAGTTCACACAAAACCTGCTGAGTGACGAACGCAGCTGGTTTATGAAACTGAATGAAGAAGACCTTGAAGGGTTGCCCGATTTTGTCGTGGATGCAGCCCGCGCTGCGGGTGAGGAAAAGGAAGCAGGCGGACCAGTTGTAACCCTGTCCCGCTCGCTCATCACGCCGTTCCTGCAATTCAGCCCCCGTCGCGACCTGCGCGAAAAAGCGTTTCGCGCGTGGGAAGCGCGCGGCGCAAATGGCGGTGAAACAGACAACCGTGGTATCGCGGGGGAAACGCTATCGCTGCGCAAGGAACGTGCGGCACTTTTGGGGTATGATAGCTTTGCCGATTATAAGCTCGAAACCGAGATGGCAAAGACGCCTGAGGCTGTGCGCGATCTGCTGATGCAAGTCTGGGAGCCGGCAAAGGCGCAGGCGAACGCAGATGCCGAAGTGCTATCCAAGATGATGCATGATGACGGGGTGAACGGCGACCTCGCCCCATGGGACTGGCGCTATTACGCAGAAAAACGTCGCGCGATCGAACATGATCTGGATGAGGCAGAGCTAAAGCCATACTTCCAACTGGACCGTATGATCGAGGCATCGTTTTCTTGTGCGACGCGCCTGTTCGGGTTGGAATTCTCTCCGCTAGATGTGCCGCTGTATCACGAGGATTGCCGCGCTTGGGAGGTCACACGCAATGGTGCGCATGTGGCCGTGTTTATCGGCGACTATTTCGCGCGCGGCTCGAAACGTTCGGGCGCGTGGTGTTCGGCGATGCGTTCGCAGGCCAAGTTCCCAAAGGTGCAGGCGCCTGTTGTGATGAACGTCTGTAACTTTGCCAAAGGTGATCCCGCCCTATTGTCCTATGATGATGCGCGCACGTTGTTCCATGAATTCGGTCACGCGTTGCACCAGATGCTGTCGAATGTGACTTATGAAAGCATCTCTGGCACCTCGGTCGCGCGTGATTTTGTTGAGCTGCCCAGCCAGCTGTATGAGCATTGGCTAGAAGTGCCCGAAGTTTTGGGCGAATTCGCAACCCATGCCAAAACGGGCGAAGCGATGCCAAAAGAGATGTTGGACAAGGTGCTGGGGGCTGCAACCTATGACATGGGCTTTGCCACCGTTGAATATGTAGCCTCGGCGTTGGTCGATCTGGCGTTTCATGAAGGGGATGCACCCGCTGATCCAATGGTCAAACAGGCTGAGGTGCTGGACAGCCTCGGCATGCCATCCGCCATCACCATGCGTCACGCGACACCGCAGTTTGCGCATGTGTTTTCCGGTGACGGATATTCCAGCGGGTACTACAGCTATATGTGGTCCGAGGTCATGGATGCAGACGCCTTTGAAGCCTTTGAAGAGGCAGGGGGCGCCTTTGACCCCGAGCGCGCAAAGGCGTTGGAGGAAAATATCCTCTCAACAGGCGGCAGCCGCGACGCAGCAGAGCTATATGTTGCGTTCCGCGGGCGCCTACCTGGTGTCGAGGCCTTGCTAAAGGGGCGCGGTTTGGTCGCGGCCTAGATCAATAGCCAAGGGCGCGGTCAACGAGGTTGAGGAAAGGTTCCCCAGCCTCACCGCGCCTGATATTTTCAACAATCACCTGACTGGCCGTGCTGGCACGGGTCTCTGCGGCGATATGTGGGGTGACGGTAACCTGCGGATGGGCCCAATAGGGATCATTTTGGGGCAGGGGCTCGGTTCTGAAAACATCTAGGGTCGCATGGGCGATTTGCCCTGTGTCCAATGCGGCCAGCAGGGCGGTATCCTCAATCAATGGACCACGGCCCGGATTGATCAAAAACGCGCCGTGCGGCATTTGGGCCAGCGTTTCAGCGTTCATAATGTTGGTGGTCGAAGCCGTGTCTGGCAGCAAGGTCACCAGAATTTCAGCCTCGGCCAAAGCAAGGGCGAGACCTGCGTCACCGTGCAGACAGTTCACGCCCTCAACAGATTTCGCACTGCGCGACCATCCCGTCACCTGAAACCCAAGCCCCAACAATGTCTCGGCACAGGCCGTCCCCAAGGCCCCAAGGCCAAGGATCACCACGCGCCGTTCCTCGGCGAGGGGCGGGGTGGTGACTGTCCAACTGTTCGAGGGGTTCACGATGTGCGCGTCCATACCAAGGTGATACCGCATCACGTGGCCAGTGACCCATTCGACCATGCCTTTGGTAAGTCCAGGATCAACCATGCGCGCCAGCGGGATGGTGAGGGTCTGGTTGCCTGTGATTTGCTCTACCCCAGCCCACAGGTTCAACACAGCGCGGGCACGGGTGTAGGGGGTAAAATCCTGAAGGTCGCTGTTGGGGGCATAGACGATATAATCCACATCCTCAGGCGAGATGTCTTGTGACAGGTTCGCCTCAATACCCGCAGCATTCAACGCATTGCGCAACGGTTGTTCGTAGGTGTCCCAACGCTCGGGGCGGGCGGCGAAAAGTACGTTGATCATGTTGCAAATGCTCCATCCATATCGGCAAGGCCTTTGACCTCAATCGGGTTTCCCGAGGGGTCCATAAAGAACATGGTTGATTGCTCTCCGGGTTGGCCAGCAAAACGGGTTTGCGGTTTCAAAACGAAATCAAGGTCCAGCGATTCCAGTTTATCCGCAAGGGCGCGCCATTCAGAATAGGGGAGCACGACACCAAAGTGGGGCATAGGAACTTTGTGCTCGCCGACCAATCCGGTTGCCTCTACCTGAAACGGGGTTCCCAAGTGGCACGATAGCTGGTGGCCAAAGAAATCAAAATCGACCCAAGTGTCAGTGCTGCGGCCTTCGGCACAGCCCAAAACCCCGCCGTAAAATGCGCGGGTTTTTTCAAGGTCGGTAACGTTGAACGCAAAGTGGAAAATCGACATCTGGTAGCCTCACCTGTGGACTGATGCCTCAGGGATAGCCCAGCAATGTCACCATGCAAAGAGCTGCTTTAGCGTGGCCTGTGTACATGCGCCGATTGCACCAACCCAAAGGCCAACATCAGGACCAACATAGCCGAGCCGCCATAGCTGACCAAGGGAAGGGGAACACCCACAACAGGTGCCAGCCCCATCACCATCGACATGTTTACAGCAAAGAACAAAAAGAAGTTCAACGCGATCCCAAGTGTGAGGAGGGATGCAAAGCGATCTTTGTTCAACACAGCGGATACAATGCAAAAAATGATGATCAGCGCATAAAGAGCCAGAAGTGAAACACCCCCGATAAACCCGAATTCTTCGGCCAAAGTTGTGAAGATAAAATCGGTGTGTTTCTCGGGTAGGAAGTTCAGGCGCGATTGGGTGCCTTGCATATAGCCACGGCCGGTCCACCCGCCAGAGCCCAAAGCAATCTTGGATTGGGTGATGTGATACCCTGCACCCAGCGGATCAGAACTGGGATCAAGGAAGGTATCAATGCGGCGGAACTGATAGTCTTTTAGCAACTGCCACCCTGTGCCTCGGGATTGAAAAACAGCAGCTACCAAGCCAAAGGCAGCGGCGATAACGGTCGCGAAATATGCCCAATGCACCCCCGCAAGGAACATTAATCCACCACCAGCGGTGAGCAGCAAAATCGAGGTCCCAAGGTCAGGCTGGTTCAAAACCAACGCCGTCGGCAACAGGATGATGAGAACAGGCAACAAAACCCAAAGGGGCCGTGAGGTTTTTTTGGAAGGAAGCCAGTCGTAATAGGCTGCGAGGAACATGACTAAAGTGATTTTTGTCATCTCCGAGGGCTGCAACCGGATAAATCCCAGATCGATCCAGCGCTGGGCGCCCATACCGACAGCACCAAAGAATTCGACCCCAATCAACAACATGACAGAAATACCATAGGCAACACCTGCCAGATTTCGCCACATCCAAATCGGAACCACACCAACAAGAACCATCAGGACCAGCCCAAGGGTAAAACGTTTCATCTGCGGTTCGGCCCAAGGGGAATATCCTCCCCCAGCCACAGAATAGAGCATCAGGAAACCGCTGCCTGCAACGGCTGTGATCAATAGAATCAAAGGCCAGTTTAGGAACAGGATTTTGCGCATCCCCGTAGGGACGGATTTGACTGAATGCTCGAGATAGCTCATGCCTGATCTTTCCCCTTTTTCATGCGCGCCTGTGGCTGCACGTCCCGCAGTTTGCGTTGCAGGGTTCTGGCGCGCCCGCGATCTGCGCTTGGGTAGGCCTCTAGAGGAGGCTCGCCCTCATAGAGGGCCTGAAGCATGACATCACGTGCAATCGGGGCTGCTGCCGTCGATCCGCCGCCGCCATGTTCAACAAGGACGGCACAGGCGAAACGGGGGTTCTCATAGGGGGCAAAGCTAACAAACAGCGCGTGGTCGCGTTGCTCCCAAGGAACCTCGTTGTTGTTCACAACAGCCGAGCGCACCTGAGAGGTTCCTGTCTTTCCGGCCATGCGCATGCCGTCAGCAATAATACGGCTGCGATAGGCTGTACCGCGCCGGTCATTCACGACTGTGTACATGGATTTACGAATCTTGCGCAGATTGCTGTCTTTCATATCTAAGGGGCCGTTGCCCAACACCGGCTGTTCAATCCCGTTGACCGATTTGACCAACCTCGGCGTGACTTCGCGGCCTGTTGCCAGCCTTGCGGTCATAACGGCCAGCTGCATGGGCGAGGCCAGCATAAAACCCTGCCCGATCGAGGCGTTAACAGTATCGCCGATTACCCATTCCTCACCGCGCTGCTGCAGCTTCCATTCTTTGGTGGGGGTTAGGCCAGAGTTGACCGAGCTAAGCGCCAGATCATGTTTGATCCCTAGGCCAAACCGTTTGGACATAGCCGAAATTTTTTCGATGCCGACCTTTAGCGCAAGGTCGTAATAATAAACATCACAAGACCCTTTCAGAGAGGTTTCAAGGTCAACCCATCCGTGCCCAGAACGTTTCCAGCAGTGGAACTTGCGCCCCCCAACTTCGAGGTGACCAGGGCAATGAACCGTATCGTCTGGCCCGATGATGCCAGCCTCTAGGCCTGCCATGGCGGTCATCATTTTGAAGGTCGAACCAGGAGGATAGGAGCCCTGAACCGTTTTGTTCACAAGGGGGCGGTATTTGTCATTCAGAAGGGGGTTATATTCTTTGGATGAGATGCCGCCGATAAAGAGGTTGGGATCATATGACGGCGCTGAGGAATTGGCGACGATATCCCCTTTTTCGCAATCGATGATCACAACCGCAGCGCTTTCGCCTGCTAGTCGGGCCTGTACATAATTTTGCAAATTGGCATCAATGGTAAGCTGCAGGGATGCACCTGATTGCCCCTCGCGGCGTTCCAGCTCGCGCATGACGCGGCCAGTTGCGTTTACTTCGACTTGCTTTGTTCCCGCGACGCCCCGCAACAGGGTTTCTTCCCGTGCTTCGACATTGATTTTGCCGATCTGAAAACGTGGAATGCGCAATACTGCATCTGGGTCTTCCAGCGCGTCCAGATCTTTTTGGCTCACTCTGCCGACACGCCCGACAACATGGGCGAAATCCGAACCGCGCGGATAAACACGTGTACTGCCAACTTCAGGCGTCACACCGGGCAGCGCTGGTGCATTCACCGACACTGCGCTCACGGCGTCCCAGCTCACGTCCTCTGCAATTGTCACGGGCAAAAACGGAGCGGATCGTTTCAGCACGGCTATCGCGCTTTCGGTTTGCTCGGCTGTCAGGCCGATCAGGTCTGCCAGCCGCATCATGACGTCTTCGACATCGCCCGCGTCTTCGCGGACCATCACAATCCGGTAGCTGGGAATGTTTTGGGCCAATTGCATGCCGTTGCGATCAAATATCTCACCTCTTTTCGGGGGGATGAGGCGGATGTTGATCCGGTTTTCCTCGGCCAATAGGCGAAATTGATCGGCCTGATCGACCTGCAAATAACGCATTCGTGCCGCGAGCCCGCCCATGAACAGTAACTGTGCCCCACCCAGCAACGCAGCCCGTCGGCTAAGCGTTGAGTGGCTGGCATCTGTTTCAGCTCTGGAGCGTCTCATGTGAGGTTCCTTCTTATCATCTCAGGTGCGCCCGCCCAAAACGTCTAGCTCTCCGGGTGCTGCGCGTCGCACGCGCATGACGGTACGGGTAACCAGCACCGCAATCGGGTAGAACATCACAGTCATACCCAACTCGAGCAGGCTGAGCTTTAGGTCTGGTGGCGTTACAAGAAGAATGGTTAACATGATCCGGTTTGTAAGCAAAATGACAATGAGCAGGACCGCAGCAGTGATCCATTCAGCGCCAAAGGTTGAATCCCTGAGGGATCGGCTGCGGCCTTTCAGGGTTTCACAAGCCAGCAGCGCCAACAAAGCCCAAAGGCCCGGCGGCCGCTGGAGAAGCAAATCGCTCAATAGAAACAAACCGGCCAAAAGAGTGGCGGGAACATATTCGGGCCTTCTCAGAGACCAAGCAAAAGCAAAAGCGATCAACAAATCAGGGCTGATCCAATTCCGCCTCGCGCTTTGCTCTAACAATGCGCGCAGGCGTGCTTCGGCTGGGTCGATCGAGGCGAGCGGTGGCATCAGCTCGGGCGAGAAAAGGGATATGGGCTGTGTGTCGATTGGGAGCAGATGAAAGAACACAATGACAAGGGCCAGAACAACAAAGGCACTGCGCATCAGGAAAAGGCGGACTGGTGAAAGTTCGTCCACAGGTTACTCCGTCTCGGCGGGCGCATCCGCATCGGTAGGAAGCGGGCCTTCAACCTCTTCGCGCTGGTTCGATATGACGGAAGGGTTGCTAACAACTGCGTCTGTCCCATGATGGCGTAAAACGCGAAGAAATTCCAAACGCTCATAATCCGCGGCAAGGCGCACGCGAAGGCGACCACCTGGATCAGCAGCGATCTGGCCAATTAGCAACCCTTCTGGGAATACGCCGCCATCGCCAGAACTGATCACGCGATCCCCCGGTCTTACCTGTTCAGGGTTTTCCAGAAAGTCGACCGGCGGCGCAGATGAATTGTCGCCGACAACAATGGCGCGTTGGCCCGAAGGCTGGATCACAACAGGAATACGGCTGGACGCATCGGTGAGCAGAATGACGCGGGCAGTGTTCTCTCCAACGCCAGATATCCGCCCAACAAGGCCAATACCGTCCATCGTGGCCCAGCCTTCGATCAAACCATCACGGGCACCCACGTTTAGCAAAACAGACTGCCGAAACGGCGAACCCGAATCCGCCAGAACAACACCCGTTACATAGGTTAGTCGCGGATCAAGGCGAACGTTGTTCAAATCCAGCAGTCGGGCATTTTCCTGCTCAAGCTGAAGCGCGGCTTCTTTCCACGTCTGCATGCGCCGCAATTCTGATCGCAGCTCGCCGTTTTGCTCGGACAGGCGCTGATAACTTTGGAAATCGCGCAACAAATTCACCGCACCTGTCACAGGCGCCATCGCCCAATCGAGGTTGGGGACAAGGCGGTCTGTTACTTGGGCGCGAAAACGTTCAACACGGGGGCTATCAATGCGCCACAGAATAAAAACAACCGCCAATATAACCACCAGAACGGCGGTCAAAAGCCGCCGGAGCGGTCCGGTGTAATCATTTGATTGATGTCGATCTCTTGCCATGACGGCGGGACGGCCTCCGTGGTGTATCTGCCTGTGCGACGCCCCTTAGGGACGATTAGCTGTCGTAATCGATAGCGTGACGCAACTGCTTCTCATACTCAAGGGCTTTGCCGGTTCCCAGTGCCACACAGTTGAGCGGCTCGTCCGCGACGGAAATCGCTAATCCGGTCTGCTCGCGCAGCGCAAGATCAAGGTCACCCAACAACGCACCGCCACCCGTTAGCATAACGCCGCGATCAACGATGTCTGCAGCCAGATCAGGCGGGGTGGTTTCAAGGGCAGTCATCACAGCTTCGCAAATCTGTTGCACAGGTTCGGCAAGCGCTTCGGCGATCTGGGCCTGCGTAACTTCGATCTCTTTTGGCACACCATTTAGCAGGTCACGGCCACGGATTTGCATGGATGTGCCGCGCCCGTCGTCTGGCATACGTGCGGTACCGATAGAGGTTTTGACCCGCTCGGCAGTTGTTTCACCAACCAACAGGTTTTGTTGGCGGCGCAAGTAACTGATGATCGCCTCGTCCATGCGGTCACCACCAACACGAACGGACCGCGCATAAACGATATCACCCAGCGACAGTACCGCGACCTCGGTTGTACCACCGCCGATATCAACAACCATGTTACCGGTTGGATCTGTGATCGGCATGCCTGCACCAATTGCGGCCGCGATCGGCTCGGCGATTAGGCCAGCACGGCGTGAACCTGCGCTAAGTACCGATTGACGGATTGCGCGTTTTTCAACGGGTGTCGCACCATGCGGGACACAAACGATGATCTTTGGTTTTGAAAAGGTAGAGCGTTTGTGAACCTTGCGGATGAAGTGTTTGATCATCTCTTCCGCGGTGTCAAAATCGGCAATGACCCCTTCGCGCATCGGGCGAATGGCCTCGATGCTACCCGGCGTACGGCCAAGCATCAGCTTTGCATCTTCGCCAACAGCCAGTACTTTTTTCACGCCTTCTTTGACGTGATAAGCAACAACAGAAGGTTCGCTAAGAATGATGCCTTTGCCCTTCACATAGACCAGCGTGTTCGCGGTTCCTAAATCAATCGCCATATCAGACGAGAACAGGCCGCGGAGGTTTCCAAAGATCGACATGTGAGGTAGCACCTTGCAAATAGTAACCCGCCAGCGACTCTTATGAGTGCCAGCAGCGCCCTTATAGGCCCGCAATCCGCTGGATTAAAGGGGCACTTCGTTCAGTTTAGGCGTGTTTGCGCCTTGTTTTGTCATTTGGCATGGGGCTTCTTGCTTCCTAAAGGCAGCCGAAGAGCTATTCAGCCGTGATCTGCGAGGGAACAAAGCCAGAAACTCGCGATTTGCCGCCTTGGGCCAGCCTATAAGTGGCCAGCACCACACCAAGTGTAGGCGCATAGATTTTCTCAAGATAAGAGGTCGGGCGACCAGAGAGTTCGTGGTTCTCGATGATTGACCAGACAGGGTAGCTACAGCGGCCAACCTTATGGGTCCCTTTCCCGTTAAGCCGCATGGTGACGCGCCCTTTCATGATGGTCTTGGTGCCGTCAAGGACCTCGATTTTGCTGCGCCAAACCTTTGTTTGATCCAGCCTTGAAAGGGTTTTGGTGTTGCGGCTGTATTTCATCGTCAAAGCCGAGCGGCTATCCCGCCTTTGGGCGACGGCAAGGGGGTGAAGGTATGTGGTGTGGGTATGCTGGGTTTTGCCATTCCGTTTCGTGTGACGTTCTTCAATCAGCGTATCGCCGCGATTGGTCAGCAAGATGGTCATGAAGGGCGAGCTGCGGGTCAGGCGAATGCCGTTATCAGAAAGAGCATCGCGTGTGGGGCATGATTGAGCAGAGACAGTTGAAACAGTTGCAAGCAAGCACAGCAGGCCCGACGCCAAAGCTTTTGAAAAGAGTTTCATGGCGGTAGCCTTTTGTTTTTAAAAAATTAGTTCAGTTTTCGCCAGGGATGTGCATTGCTGAAAAAGCAACCCAGAACGGAAAGAAGTAGGGCCAGAGCAGGTAATTCTGCTCTGGCCCCAATGTTTATCCAGCGTCTTTATAGCTGACTTCACGTTTGTCGCTGCCGCCTTTTTCACGGCGCACCAGCAGGCGATTTAACGCGTGGATATAGGCGCGCGCTGAGGCCACGACAGTATCGGTATCCGCAGATTGTCCCGTCACAATCCGGTCGTCTTCTTCTAGGCGAACCGAAACAGTGGCCTGTGCATCAGTCCCTTCGGTAACGGCAGCAACCTGATACAATTGCAAGCGGGCCGAATGCTGGACGAGCGACTTGATGCATTTAAACGAGGCGTCAACTGGACCATCGCCAGATTGCTCTGTGCTTTGCTCTACGCCGTCGATGATCAGGGTCATCTTGGCTTGGTTCGGGCCGTCAGTCCCACACACTACATGCATGGATTTCAATTTGATCCGATCTGCTTCGGGGTCCGAAGCCGTGCGCATGAGCGCAACGAGGTCTTCGTCATAGACCTCCTTCTTGCGGTCGGCGAGCTCCTTGAAGCGGACAAATACGTCCTTAAGCTGGTTGTCGCCCAACTCATAACCGAGGTTTTCCAATTTGGACCGCAACGCAGCGCGGCCCGAGTGTTTGCCCATCACGATGTTTGTCTCGGTCAGGCCTACGTCTTCTGGGCGCATGATCTCGAATGTCTCAGCGTTTTTCAGCATGCCATCTTGGTGGATGCCGCTTTCGTGGGCAAATGCGTTTTTGCCAACAATCGCTTTGTTGAATTGAACGGCAAAGCCGCTCACCGCGGCAACACGGCGCGAGATGTTCATCAGCTTGGTGCTGTCAACGCGGGTTTGAAAAGGCATGATGTCATTGCGCACTTTCAACGCCATGACGACCTCTTCCAAGGCGGTGTTGCCTGCGCGCTCGCCCAAACCGTTGATTGTGCATTCGATCTGGCGCGCGCCTGCTTCAACGGCTGCAAGGCTGTTGGCGGTCGCCATGCCCAGATCGTTGTGGCAATGGGTGGCAAAGATGATTTCATCCGCACCTGGAACACGTTCCAGCAACATACGGATCAAATCGGCGCTTTCACGAGGGGCGGTATAGCCAACAGTGTCAGGGATGTTGATGGTTGTTGCACCCGCCTTGATCGCGATCTCGACCGTGCGGCACAGGTAATCAGGCTCGGTACGGGTGGCGTCCATTGGTGACCACTGGATGTTTTCGCACAGATTGCGCGCATGGCTAACCGTTTCGTGGATGCGTTCGGCCATCTGATCCATGTCGAGGTTCGGAATAGCGCGGTGTAAAGGTGACGTGCCGATAAACGTGTGGATGCGCGGGTTTACAGCGTGCTTTACCGCTTCCCAGCAGCGATCAATATCGCCGAACTGCGCGCGGGCAAGGCCGCAAATCTGCGCTGTCTTGGCTTGGCGCGCGATTTCGGAGACAGCGGCAAAGTCACCCTCGGAGGCAATCGGGAAACCGGCCTCGATCACATCAACGCCCATCTCGTCCAAAAGCTGCGCAATTTCCAGCTTTTCTGCGTGGGTCATTGTCGCACCAGGCGACTGCTCTCCGTCGCGCAATGTTGTATCAAAGATCAAAACGCGGTCTTGTTTCGGGTCTGTCATGGATTTGTCTTTCTGTTGTCTGCTTTAGCTTTTCTTGGCGCGCGACACTTCCCTCTGAGCGGGCGCGCCGGAAGGCACGCTCAGAGGCGAGCTAGCAGCAGAGCACGTAGCAGTGGCGCGTGGATGCGCGCGGAAATGGGGCTATGTGCAACGTTTTTCATAGCCCTATTTATAGTCAGGGTTTTTCAGATGGGAAGAGGCGATTTTAGTCTTTATCGTTTGAGGCCCGACCAGCCCAAAACCACCTTTAAACGAACGCTTTCAGAGACGTGCGGGGGGAGCAGAAAAACACCCCGGCTGGTTAGCCATCGCTAGAATCGGCCTGTTCTGCATCAGCAGCAGGTGCGGGGGTGGCCAATGCGCCATCTTCCCAATCACCCGATGCCTCTTCCCCTGTGGCATAACGCATGGTGCCTGCCCCTTGGCGGATGCCGGCCTTGAAAAGGCCAATGTAAACATCGCCATTTGCATAGGTTGCGGTGCCTTGGCCTTCAATTTCGCCTTCGGCCCATTCGCCCTCATAGGAAAATCCGCTGGCCATTTTGATTGTGCCCGATCCTTCGCGGCGGCCGCGTGCAAAGTTACCTTCGTAGACTGTGCCGTCTGGATAAGTCGCCGTCCCAACACCGTGGCGCAGGCCTTCTTTCCATTGGCCTACATAGGTGCGTCCGTCACCATAAGTTAGCGTGCCCTGACCGTCGTTGCGGGCATTTGCAAAGCTACCCTCGTAGACCATCCCGTTGGGATAGGTTGCGCGGCCTTGGCCCTGAATTACGCCGGAAACCCATTCACCGTCATAGGTGGACCCGTCAGGGTAGGTGATTTTTCCCAATCCATCGGCAAGGTTGTCTTTGAAAAGCCCCGTTTGGACCGAGCCATCAGGGTAGGTGACTGTGCCAGAGCCTTCGGCGCGCCCTTCTACCCATTCACCTTCGTATTTGTACCCGTCAGAGCCTGTGAACGTGCCAATCCCGCTGCGTTGATCGTTCAGGTAGGCCCCAACATAGGTGTCTCCCGATGATGTGGTCGAGGTTCCCATACCTTCGCGGCGGCCAGCAACAAGGTCACCTTCATAGATGTCGCCGTTGGCCTGAATAATCTTGCCCGTACCATTGAGTTGGCCGTTTGCCCAATTTCCCTCTAGCGTAAAGCCTTCGGGATGGGTCAGTTTGCCCATTCCAGAGCGCGCGCCGTTCACGACGGTTCCTTCGTAAATGGCACCTTCGACGTCTTTGATCACAGCCTGACCCGTGGCTTGGCCGTCAACCCAATCGCCTTTGTATTCATAACCCGCAGGTGTCACGAGAACCCCTTTGCCATGACGTTTGCCGTTGCGGAAACCGCCTTCGAATCGCTCGCCGCTGGCGTGGATCGCAACGCCTTGGCCAATGATGGTGCCAGCCTGCCACTCACCCTCGTATGTGCCGCCATCGGCCATGGTGATTTTGCCGATGCCTTCGGGTTTGCCTTTGGCAAAATCCCCCTCGTAGACTGATCCATTCGGAAAACGCGCAACGCCCGTGCCACGGATTTCACCCTCTACCCATTGGCCCTCGTATTCATAGCCGTTTGGCAGTGTATAGGTGCCCGTGCCGTGTTGCAGCCCGTCTTTGAACGTTCCTTCATAGACGCCACCATCATCGTATTGTTTGCTGAGCACCTGAGTGTTCTGCGCAAGGGCAGTCGTAAACATGAGGGGCGCAAAAGCGGTCGCAAGTAGCAGGGTACGAAGGGTCATGGCGGTCCTGTCATCTGATACGGGCCTAGGGCCCATTCTGTCTGCAATAGACTAAGGGGGCAGGCCAAAAGGGGCAACGACCTTTTGACCGCTCGGCCAAACTGGGCTTTCACTAGGCGTCTGATCTGCTACATCAGGCATAAGATAGTAGAGGTATAACCATGGCAGAGCGTTTTCGTATTACATTGGGCCAGTTGAACCCAACCGTTGGTGATTTGGCGGGGAATGCCGCGCAGGCGCAGGCGGCTTGGGCCGCTGGCCGTGATGCAGGGGCTGATCTGGTGGCGTTGCCCGAAATGTTCATAGCAGGGTACAACGCCCAAGATTTGGTGAGTAAGCCCGCGTTTCAACGCGATGTGATGACTCACCTTGAGGCTCTGGCCGCCGATTGTGCGGATGGTCCGGCGCTGGCGATTGGCGCGCCTTTGGTAGAGGGCGCAGAGCTGTTCAATGCCTATGTGATTCTCAAGGGAGGCAAAATCGCCTCTCGGGTTCTTAAACACCACCTGCCGAATGAGACAGTTTTTGACGAGGTTCGCATTTTTGATAGCGGGCCTCTGGGCGGGCCATATTCGATCGGGAACACCCGTATCGGCAGCCCGATCTGCGAAGACGCATGGCACGAGGATGTGGCGGAAACCCTTGCCGAAACGGGCGCTGAATTTTTGTTGGTGCCAAATGGTTCACCCTATTACCGCGGAAAGTTCGATACCCGCCTGAGCCATATGGTTAGCCGCGTTATCGAAACCGATTTGCCGCTGATCTATTTGAACATGGTTGGTGGGCAGGATGATCAGGTGTTTGACGGCGCCAGCTTTGGCTTGAATCCCGGTGGCGAGCTGGCCTTTCAGATGCCAGCCTTTGATGAAGTCACCCAGCATGTCGATCTGGAACGCGGCCCTGACGGCTGGCGCATTGTTGCCGCAGAAAAAGTCATTCACGAAGAGCCCTATGCGCAGGATTACCGCGTTATGGTCCAAGGGTTGCGCGACTATATGCGCAAGACAGGTTTCAAAAAGGTCCTGCTGGGCATGTCGGGGGGCATTGATTCTGCGCTGGTTGCCACAATCGCGGTTGATGCGCTGGGCGCTGAAAATGTGCGCTGTGTGATGTTACCATCCGAGTATACGTCGGCCGCGTCTTTGGAGGATGCTGAAACTTGTGCCAAGGCGCTAGGGGCGCGGTACGATTATGTGCCGATCAAGGCAGGGCGGGATGCCATCACGCAAACGCTGGCGCCGCTGTTCGAAGGAACCAAAGAGGACCTGACCGAGGAAAACATCCAAAGTCGCTTGCGCGGTTTACTGTTGATGGCGCTTTCGAACAAGTTCGGTGAAATGCTGCTGACCACAGGCAATAAATCCGAAGTCGCGGTGGGTTATGCCACGATCTATGGTGATATGTCGGGGGGCTATAACCCGATCAAAGATCTCTACAAGATGCGCGTGTTTGAAACCTGCCGCTGGCGAAATGCGCATCACGCGGAATGGATGATGGGGCCTGCGGGTCGCGTGATTCCTGAAAATATCATCACCAAGGCACCTTCAGCCGAATTGCGCGATGATCAAAAAGACAGTGACAGCCTGCCAGATTATCCTGAGCTGGACGCCATGCTGGAAATCCTTGTGGATCACGATGGCTCTATCGCCGATTGTGTTGCCGCTGGATTTGATCGCGATGTCGCCAAAAAGGTCGAGCATCTGATTTACATTTCCGAATACAAACGGTTCCAGTCCGCTCCGGGGCCGCGATTGACCAAAGGTGCGTTTTGGCTGGATCGTCGGTATCCTATCGCCAACCGCTGGCGTGATCCCAGCTGAACAGGCTGCAAACGACCTGCGCGGAACGGCCAAAAAGATGCGTCTATACACGCGCAGGTGATTTGCCTGTCAGGCGGCAGTAGATCATCATCCGCAAAAAGCGAGGAGCGGTTTGATGCGGTATGTTCTTGTCCTGATTTTGATGGTGCTGGCGCCATCAGCTTATGCATGCGGTGAAGAGAGTGATTGCCAGATCGGGGATCGTGTTTACCGCATTTCAATGCCAGAGGGCACAACGGCCCCGAAAGGGGCTTTGGTTTGGGCGCATGGATATCGGGGCACGGCTGCGGGTGTCATGCGAAACGGCAGCCTCAAACGTATGGTCCATGAACGCGGGATGGCCCTGATCGCGGTTCAAGCGCGAGATGGCTTGTGGAAACTACCCAATGGCCCAAGGTCGTTCAGCAGTACAGGCGCGGAAGAGTTTCGCTATTTTGACGCGGTGGCAAAAGATGCCCAAAGACGGTTTGGAATTGATCCTGCTGAATCAGTGATGAGTGGTTTTAGCGCTGGCGGCATGATGGTTTGGAACCTTGCCTGCGCGCGGCCCGAGCGGTTTTCCGGTTTCATCCCGATTGCTGGAACCTATTGGTTGCAACCGCCTGAGTCTTGCACAACACCAACAACCAGCATCGTTCATTTGCATGGCGATCGCGACGGGACGGTGCCCTTGGATGGGCGCGAGATCGGCGCGACGCGACAGGGTAAGGTCTCGGAAGCATTGGCGGATTATACCCGCCAAGGTGCCTTTGGCCCTGTGAGGGAAAACAACTCGGATATGTTGCGCTGTCAGGAACGGTCAAATGCTGATGGGGAAATTCTGGAATTCTGCCTGTTTGAAGGCGGACATTCCTTTCGGACTGAGTACCTGTCCTATGGGTTGGATCGTCTAAAGGCAGCGGGGCAGCTATAAGGCCACCCCGCGCCCGTTATCTTAGGATAGCAACAACTGATAGCTGTGCGGCACATAGGCAAAGTTATCGCCTGCTGTGTCGACAAATCCAAAGGCTGGCCATGGCATGTGGTACCCAACGAACGGCACCTTATCAGCGGCGAGCATGCCCAGAAGTTTACGGCGCGTGGCAGCAGCAGCAGATTTATCCATGTCAAATTTGACTTCCCAATCGGGGTTCGCAAGGGACCAGACATAGTGGTTTGCAAAATCAGCACCCAGTACCAGCTGCTTGCCGTTTGATTCCAGCATATAGGCCATATGCCCTGGCGTGTGACCAAAGGCAGCCATGGCTGTAACGCCAGAGGCTACGCTGCCCCCGTCTCCAATCATCGTTGTCTGTTCTGCCAAAGGCTTCATCTTTGCATCAAAGCCTTCATTCCCCATAGCGGCCCAAGCATCATATTCCTTGGAGCCTGTCACATAGCGGGCGTTCGGGAATGTTGGGGTGCCTTCAGTGGATAGGCCGCCAATGTGGTCGCCATGCATGTGAGTAATGACAACGACATCAATCTGATCCGGCGTATAGCCTGCCGCGGCCAAAGCTGCAGTTGTTCCTGCACCAGATAGACCTGTGTCAAACAGGATCAATTCACTGCCCGTATTCACAACGGTTGGTGTGAAAAAGAACTGTGCGGCGTCAGTTGGCAAATGCGCCGCGGCCGAAACATCATCAAAGGTTTCTTTATCCACGTTCAAGCCAAAGATATTCTGCGGCCCCGGAACGCTGCGTGTGCCAGCCAGCAGGGTGGTGACGTCGAACTCACCCAGCTTTACACGTTGGAAAGGTGCCGTGGATGGGCCTGCGATTGGCGCGGCAGCGCGCGTTGCAGTCGCTGTCGCGGCGGCCAAGGGCAGGCTTGCCGCGCCCATGAGAGCATGGCGGCGGGAAATATATGGGGATTTGGTCATGTGAACTCCTGTTAAGCAATCTCGGCAACGATACCGCATTTCTCGGATAGCGCGAGGATTTTTGGCTCAAGTTTGCGTGAACTTGGAGGGGGTGGAGCCTTTCACTGCAACTGGACAAAAGCGCGTTGGTATGACAGCAAGCGCCGCAACAGGAGGCTTTCATGTCTGACAAAACAACTACCCGTTTCGCCCCGTCCCCTACTGGTTGGATCCACGTGGGTAACCTGCGCACGGCGCTGATGAACTATCTGATCGCCCGCAAAGCTGGCGGTGAGTTTATTCTGCGCATTGATGACACCGATCCTAACCGCTCGAAGGAAGAGTATGTGGATGGGATCAAACGTGACCTAGAATGGCTGGGCCTGCATTGGGACCGCGTTGAACGCCAGTCTTCGCGTCTGGAGAAATACCATGATGCTGCGCAGAAACTGCGCGATATGGGGTTGTTTTACGAAGCCTTTGAAACACCGACCGAGTTGGACCTGAAGCGCAAGAAGCAGCTCAACATGGGCAAGCCTCCGGTCTATGACCGCGCAGCGCTGAGCCTGAGTGATGCCGAAAAAGACGCCTTGCGCGCCGAGCGTGGCAGCGGTGTGTGGCGCTTTAAGCTAGAGCATGAGCGGATCGTCTGGAATGACGGCATCTTGGGGGATGTCAGCATTGATGGGGCTTCGGTATCCGACCCTGTTTTGATTCGCGGTGATGGCCAGATTTTGTACACATTGGCGTCGGTTGTGGATGACACAGATATGGGTGTGACCAATGTTGTGCGTGGCTCTGACCATGTGACCAACACAGGCACACAAATCCAGATCATTAATGCGCTGGGTGGTCATGTTCCAAACTTTGCGCACCATTCGTTGCTGACAGGGCCACAGGGCGAGGCATTGTCCAAACGCCTTGGCACGCTTGCGCTCAAGGATCTGCGTGAAGCTGGCATCGCCCCACAGGCGTTGCTGAGCCTGATGGCACGATTGGGTTCGTCCGATCCAGTAGAGTTGCGGACCGAAATGTCCGAGTTGATTGATGGGTTTGACATCAACCGCTTTGGCTCGGCCCCGACCAAGTTTGACGCCGAAGACCTCAAACCGCTGACCGCCAAATTCTTGCAAACTTTGCCGTTGGCCGATGTGGCCGAAGAGGTGCGCGCGCTCGGCGTGCCTGATGAGCAAGCCGAACAGTTCTGGTCAGTGACCCGCGACAACATCACCACGCTGCATGATCTTGCTGGCTGGTGGAAGATGTTCAGCGAAGGCGCGGATCCCGTGATCGAAGACGAAGACCGCGAATTCATCAGCCAAGCCATGGCGCTGCTGCCCGAAGGCCCCTTTGATGCAGATAGCTGGAGCAACTGGACCACTGCGGTGAAGGAAGCAACAGGCCGCAAGGGCAAAGGCCTGTTCATGCCGCTGCGCAAAGCGCTGACAGGTCAGGCACACGGGCCTGAAATGGCAACCGTTCTTCAGTTGTTGCAGGTGATCAAGGCCCGCGGTTAAGGCCTTAGTCGGTTACGATTGTGCAGCCGCGCAAGGCAAGGTGTTGGTCAACCAACGCGGTTTCTTGCGCGGAAAGGATCTGTTTGCGCGGATAGGTCGGAGCCGCGCGATCATTTAGCACGGGGGTTTCCCAGCCATCGGTAGTGGCAAAGAAATTGCTCACGCCTGCTGCGCCGAATTCACGTAGATACCCCTGCACAACAACGTCCAGATAGCTAAGCGGGATGCGGTGGTTTTGAATGTCGACCCACGTTTCTTTTGGCACTGAATAATGCGAGATCACGGTCGCAGGATCGCGCGGGTGCTTTACCGCGCCCTTGGATGATATCCGCGCATAGCCATATTCGCGTTCATCCAAAGCTAGCCAATCTGCATTCGGCACCTCGGCGATCAACCCGTCGATTGTGGTCTCTGAATCGGGCACAACGCTAAGGAAGGCTATTCCACGGTCTTGGGTGTGGACCCATCTGCGCCGCCAGCCGCCTAGCTGCGCACGTGATGCCTCGACATAGTTGTGGGTTGCGCGGTTCACGAGGCTGCCATAGCCAAAAAAACAAGGGTGCATGATCGACCTTCACGAAAGTTAGCGTTCGGCTACATAATCACCACGCCGAAAGCGAGGCAACCATGCATTGAACGGATTGAAATATCTCACATGCTTTGGCAATACAGAATCTCGGAGGGCCAATGGCATGATATTTACAGAAGAACATTTGTGGCTGCGCATCGAGGATGGCGAAGACGAAATCACCGTCGGGCTTAGCAACTATGGTGCCGCCGAAATTGGCGATGCAAAATTTGTCGAATTACCAGAAGAAGGCGATGTCGTTTCAATGGACGACCCTGTTGTCGTCATCGAAGCGGGAAGCGATGCCGTTGATATCCTGTCTCCTCTGGATGGTGAGATCGCCGAGGTGAACAGCCGTCTGATCGACGCGCCCGAAATCATCTCCGAAGACCCGCAGGGCGACGGCTGGCTCTTTAAGCTGAGCTTTGATGATCCGGACGCATTAGAAGAGTTTATGAGCGAAGCCGCTTATCAGAAGTATATCCGATAAGCTTATTCAGCTTTCTCGGCCTTTTCTGGCAAGAGGAAGCTGAACACTTTCTTCAGCTTGTTCCATGTCGCTTTGTCTGGCGCGATGAGCAGGTGGCCTGTTTGACGTGTGGCTGAATAATCGCCGCCATCCAGCATTTCCACATGCGCGCCTGCGCGCTGGGCAATCAATGCGCCAGCGGCGTGATCCCATGGGTGCAAAAGCGCCGTTAGACTAAAGTCGATATTCCCCTGCGCGATCATCCGGTATTCATGGGCCGAACAACGCAGGGTGCTAACCCGCCCAAAGCCGGGGAATGTGCTGGCCAGCTCGGCCTGTTTTTCTTTTGGGAACAAGTGAAGCGGGATGATCCCCGACAATTGCTCAACCGATTTGCCCATCGCAACTTTTAGGTCACGCGCCGCGCCAAAGGGGCGTTGAAGCTGGGGTGTCATCTCTTCATCAGCGACGGCCCAATCATCGCCCACTGGATCGTAGATAAGGCCAAACACAGGTTTGCCATAACGGGTGGCCGCGATAATCACGCCAAAGACAGGAAGGCCATGGGCGAAATTCCACGTCCCGTCCACCGGATCGATGTGAAACGCAAGCTGAGCCTCTGCGATACCGTCCAACAACGATGGTTTCGCCGCAACGGCTTCTTCGCCGATCACTAGGGCGGAAGGGAACGCAATTTGCAATGCGCGGGCGATCATGGCCTCGGCTTTGGTGTCCGCATCGGTCACAAGGTCATCTGCACTGGATTTGGTCCGAATGTCCCCATCCGAAAGGCGGCGGAACCGCGGCATGATCTCGGCGCGCGCTGCGCGGCGGACGATGTTAATGATCTGGCTTCGCTGTGCTGCAGATATCGCTGGGGGCAATGTGGCAGGCAGGGTTTCCTCGGCAGAAGGGGATGTTGTTTCAGACATAGTGGCGCTCCTTGTTGGTGTAATTCTACGTGGCAAACGGGCAGAGGCAAAGGGGGAACAGCATAGGATTACTCCCGCGCACGCAAAACGCCTGCTGGGCGGGCATGTAGGGCGCGGCGGGCAAATCCCAGCCCTGCCAGAACGGTTGCGATGATCCCCCCAGCAATGATGAGAAGCGCTGAGGGCCAGATGACGGAATAGTCCGTTTCCATCACAAATGTACTCACGGCCCACCCGCCCAAGGCACCTGCAATCAAGGCAACTCCGCCAGCAGCCAAGCCGAGCAAGACCGCGCGCAAGATGAAGCTGGCCGCGATCATGCGACGAGAGGCACCAAGGGTTTTTAGAATGGCGGCCTCATAGGTGCGCGCATCTGCACCTGCTGCTGCCGCGCCGATCAAAACCAGAAAGCCGGTGAATAGGGTTGCGGCCGCACCATAGGAGGTTGCCGCGGCCAATCCGCCCAGCACGCCAGCAACCCGCTCGATAGCGTCCCGAACCCGAATGGCCGTGATGTTTGGATAGGCATTGGCAAGGTCGCGCAGGATCGCGGCTTCGGCGCGTTCCTCGGCGTAGACAGTGGAAATGAAGGTATGAGGCGCCCCTTCGAGTGCGCCAGGGTTCATCGTCAGGATGAAGCCAATACCAGCAGTCGAAAAATCGACCTCCTGAAAATTGGCGATCTCGCCCGTTATGTCACGGCCCAAGATGTTGACGGTCAGACTGTCCCCAATTTCGAGACCCATTTCGATGGCTTCTTCCGTTGCAAAGCTGATGAGCGGCGGGCCAGAATAATCAGCGTCCCACCACGTGCCATGGGTGATGTTTGCGCGTGGCCCTGCGGTGGCGGCATAGGTCACACCCCGATCACCCTGCAAAACCCAATGATCCCCCGCCGTTTCAGCGGCCGGAGCGCCGTTGATTTGGGAAATGATACCGCGCAACATGGGCGCGCTATCCACGCGACTAACAGCGGGGTCATCAGACAGACGTTTGGAGTATCCTTCCATCTGGTCTTTTTGGATGTCGACAAAGAAATAGCTGGGCGCGACATCTGGCAGATTTCCCGCAATCGCCTGACGAAGATTTCCATCGATTTGCCCAACTGCGGCTAGAACGGACAGGCCAAGCCCAAGTGACAGCACCACCGCGCCAGCACCTTCGCCAGTGCCGCCAATTGCCGCCATCGCCCAGCGCCATCTAGGGCGCCCTCGCAAGCGATGGCTGAGAGCCTTTGCCGTGATGCGGATGATGAATGCCGAGATGGATAAAAGCGCAAGGGCCCCCGCGATGCCACCCAAGGTCCACAGGGTTAACCACCAATTACCGTTGAACCACCCAGCAATGGCGATCAAGGTGGCAATGGCGCCTCCGGTGATGAGGATGAAAGGCCACGCTGGCGCACGGCTGGCACCATCCCAAGCATCACGGAACAACGTGGCGGCCCGCACCTGATCGGTTCGGGCAAGGGGCCATAGGGTAAAGATAAACGCGGTTAGAAGGCCATAGATCGCTGCTTCGAACAGGGGGGCGGGAAACACGCGAAACTCTGCAGGGATAGGCAGTCGCGCCTCAAGGATTGGCGCAAGGACAAGCGGCGCAATCGCCCCGAGAGTAACGCCAATAGCGACCCCTAAAAGAGAAAGCGCACCGATCTGGATAAAGTAGGTTTGGAAAATCGTTTGTCGATCAGCGCCAAGGGCGCGCAATGTCGCGATTACTTCGGTTTTTCGGGATAGATAGCTGCGTACAGCAGCCGAAACACCCACGCCACCCACCGCAAGACCCGACAGGCCAACGAGGACAAGGAATGCGCTAAGACGGTCAACGAAACGAGAAACACCCGGAGCCCCATTACGCGCATCGCGCCAACGCATGCCGCTGTTGGGGAACATCTCAGCCGCTTCGGTTTCGAGGTGGGTGATATCGGTAGGATCTGTGAGGATCAGCCGATATTTACTGTTAAACAACGTCCCCGAAGACAAGAGGCCCGATTGGGCCAGACTGTCGCGCATGACCAAGGTACGCGGCCCCAGCGAAAAGCCTGAGGCGACATTGTCTGGTTCTCGAACGATCTCGGCGCGCAGTTCAAAAGGCTGAGAGCCCAGCGAAAAACGGTCCCCAACCACCAGCCCGAGGCGATCCATCAGGGCGCGTTCCATGACCGCCCCAGGGACCGCGGCCTGTACTGCAAGGGCGTCAGCCAGCGGCATGTGAGGGGACAACGTAACAGAGCCGACAAGGGGATAGGCTGCATCGACGGCTTTTACTTGGGTCAGCGCGCGATCAGTGGCGGTTGTCGCCATCGAGCGGAATTCAGCGATTTCCGAAACTGAAGTCGCATGACTGTTCATCCAATCTGCTTCGGCTTCATTGGCAAAGCGATATGTCAGCTCTAGCTCGACATCCCCTCCCAGCAGGGCAGCCCCTTCTTTTTCCAGACCCGCCTGAATACCAGAGCGGACAGAGCCAACAGCGGCGATTGCAGCAACACCCAAGGCAAGGCACGCGAGAAACAAGCGAAAGCCACGAAGCCCGCCGCGCAGCTCTCGGCGGGCAAAACGAGAGGCGAGTCGTAGGCTCATGCGATTTGGCCGTCGCGTAGGGTGATGGTGCGGTCACACCGCGCCGCTAGCGCGTCGGAGTGGGTAACCAGAACCAAAGTTGAACCGTGTTGGTCGCGCAAATCAAACAGAAGATCCATGATCGCATCGCCATTGGCGCTGTCTAGGTTTCCGGTTGGCTCATCAGCTAACAATATCGCAGGGCGGGGGGCCGTTGCCCGCGCCAAGGCAACGCGTTGCTGTTCACCACCTGACATTTGCGCTGGATAGTGGTTGGCGCGGGCGGCTAGGCCGACAGCGTCTAGGGCATCTGCGGCCCGCGCATACGCGTCTTGGTGGCCAGCGAGCTCCAAAGGTGTGGCCACGTTTTCGAGGGCTGTCATGGTTGGGATCAGGTGAAAAGATTGAAACACAATGCCCATACGATCACGCCTGAACAGGGCCAGTTGGTCTTCACTCATAGCGGTGAGGTCTTGGTCCATTGCCTGAACGCTGCCACCTGTCGCCTGTTCCAGCCCGCCCATGATCATCATCAAGGAGGATTTCCCCGAACCCGAGGGCCCGATCAGACCAATGCTTTCGCCTGCGGCGACATCCAGATTTATTCCTTTCAGAATATCGACAGGTCCGGCATTGCCATTTAGGCGCAAGGCTGCATCTTTGAGAGAGAAAATTATGTTGGCCATGAGGTGCCCTTTTGCTGGCGTCTTTATGGGATATGGAAGGATTACGGGAATGCGCAAGGTCTGGGTTGGTATTCTTATGTTTTGGGCTGGATTGGCGCAGGCAGAAGAGGTCGTAATCGCCGCGCTGGGTGATAGCCTGACGCAGGGCTTTGGGCTAACGCAGGCTGAGGGTTTCGTGCCTCAATTAGAAACATGGATACAGTCGCGGGATGCTTCAGTGCGGCTGATTAACGCGGGGGTTTCTGGTGACACCACTGCAGGCGGGTTGGCGCGGGTCGCTTGGACGTTGCAGCCAGAGGTGGACGGCCTGATTGTTGCGCTTGGCGGGAATGATCTGCTGCGCGGGATTGACCCAAACGAAGTTCGCAAAAACATGGAGGGTATCATGAGGGCTGCCCAAACCGCGCAGGTGCCGGTTCTGCTCATTGGGATGCAGGCCTCGAATAACTTTGGCACGGAATACAAAGCCGATTTTGATCGTGTCTTTCCTGAGTTGGCGAAATCATATGATGCGGCCTTTCTGCCCAGCTTTTTTGCGGGGTTAAGTGACGGGGAGGGGCCGCAAGATCCTGCTGCCCTTCGCCAATGGTTTCAGGCTGATGGAATTCACCCGAATGCGGATGGTGTTTCCCTAATTGTAGAGGCAGTTGGCCCGAAATTAGAGGGTTTGATCGCCAAAATAGATGCGGTGGGCGAATAGACTGCCTCAAAAAATAGCATTTATGATGAATGTTAAGGGTATGGGGCGAATACACGCAGAAGCTTAAATTTTACCAGTTGATAAAAAAATTGACCTGTGCCAGCGTTCTTACCAAGAATTTCTTTTGGCAAAGGATCAACGGATGGCAGATAAGATTTTTGAGCCCGGTGTGCAAAAAGGCCGCCTAGACGCGCAAGCCTATGAGGCCAACTTTGCGGATCTGCATGCTCCTTTAGACAGTCATGAAGCTTTGGTTGCAGCAGACAGGTGTTACTTTTGCCATGATGCGCCCTGCGTTACGGCCTGCCCGACAGATATCGATATCCCGTTGTTTATTCGCCAGATCGCAACCGGCACCCCCGATGCTGCGGCTAAAACGATTCTGAGCCAGAATATTATGGGTGGTATGTGTGCCCGTGTGTGTCCGACAGAGCAGTTATGCGAAGAGGTCTGTGTGCGCGAAGAGGCCGAGGGCAAGCCGGTGTTGATCGGCCAGTTGCAGCGCTATGCCACCGATCACTTGCAAGAGCAGGGCCATCACCCGTTTACCCGTGCAGCTGAGACAGGAAAAACCGTTGCAGTTGTTGGCGCTGGCCCTGCGGGTCTAAGCGCGGCGCATCGTCTAGCGATGCTAGGGCATAATGTTGTTGTTCTGGATGCGCACGATAAAGCAGGTGGCCTGAATGAATACGGTATCGCCAGCTACAAGACGCCGGATGGGTTCGCGCAAGGCGAAGTTGACTGGCTGCTTAAAATTGGAGGCATCAAGGTCGAGACGGGCCGCGCGCTGGGCGCTGATCTGACTTTGGCCTCACTACAGTCAGACTATGATGCAGTGTTTTTGGCAATCGGCCTTGGCGGCGTGAATGCGCTGGGGGCTGCGGGCGAAGATAAAGACGGTGTTTTAGACGCCGTGGACTTCATCTCAGAGCTTCGCCAAGCATCCGATGTTGCACAGGTGCCGATCGGGCGGGATGTTGTTGTGATTGGGGGCGGTATGACGGCGGTTGATGCGGCTGTTCAGTCCAAATTGTTGGGCGCGCTGAACGTCACCTTGGTTTATCGTCGTGGGCGGGACCGTATGAACGCCAGTGTGTTCGAGCAAGATTTGGCTGCGTCCAAAGGTGTTCGCATCGTCACCCACGCCACACCGAAAGAAGTGATTGGAAACGGCGCGGTCCGTGAGATCGAATTCGATTATGTCGACGAAGACATGGTCGCGACAGGGCAGACCCTGCGTTTGACTGCCGATCAGGTTTTCAAGGCCATTGGCCAGACGTTGGAGGGCGATGATTTGCCCGCCCTTGAGGGACGCAAGATCCAAGTGGATGAGAATGGCCGCACGTCAGTTAAGGGCGTTTGGGCAGGTGGTGATTGCGCCTCTGGTGGGGATGACCTGACGGTTACAGCCGTTGCTGAAGGACGAGACGCAGCTATGGATATTCACGCCGCCCTTGTAGGCTAGCCACAACGCGACAGAGCAAAAAGGAAGTAGCCATGTATGTGATGAGTTTCGTAGCAGCGGTCCCGACTGATCAAAAAGAAGCCTATTTGGCTCATTGTGTGAAAGCGGCCGAAATCTTCAAATCCCACGGTGCGTTGCGCGTGGTGGAATTGTGGGGGGATATGGTTCCCGAAGGTGAAAAGACATCCTTTCCCTTAGCTGTGGCAGCCAAAGAGGGCGAAACAGTCGTCACCGGCTGGCAGGAATGGCCAGACAAGGCAACATGCGATGCCAATATTGAAAAAGCGATGAGCGACCCTCGTCTGGCAGAAATGGGCGCGCTGCCCTTTGATGGTGCGCGCATGATCTACGGCGGCTTTGACGCGCTGGTTGATGTTTAGGAGAAATTGAATGGCTGATTTAACAACAGATTTTCTAGGCATAAAATCCCCGAACCCGTTTTGGCTGGCCTCGGCGCCGCCAACGGATAAGGAATACAATGTTCGACGTGCTTTTGAAGCAGGTTGGGGCGGGGTGGTTTGGAAAACGCTTGGCATGGAAGGTCCGCCTGTTGTGAACGTAAATGGCCCTCGCTATGGGGTCATCCACGGTGCGGACCGCCGCGTTTTGGGGCTGAATAACATCGAACTGATTACCGACCGTGATCTGCAGACCAATCTGGATGAAATCACACGGGTCAAGGCCGACTACCCCGACCGCGCAATCATCGTGTCCATTATGGTTCCCTGTGAGGAGCAAGCTTGGAAAGATATCCTTCCCCTTGTTGAGGCAACGGGGGCCGACGGGATCGAATTGAACTTTGGGTGCCCGCATGGGATGTCCGAACGCGGTATGGGGGCTGCCGTGGGGCAGGTGCCAGAATACATCGAAATGGTGACGCGCTGGTGCAAGGAATACTACTCCAAACCCGTTATTGTGAAGCTGACGCCGAACATCACGGATATTCGCAAACCAGCCGAGGCCGCGCGCCGTGGCGGCGCGGATGCGGTGAGCCTGATCAACACGATCAACTCAATCGTCTCCGTTGATCTGGACAGCATGAGCCCACATCCCAGCATTGACGGCAAGGGAACCCATGGCGGCTATTGCGGCCCTGCGGTAAAACCGATCGCGCTGAGCATGGTTTCCGAAATCGCACGCTCTCCCGCGACGGCGGGCATGCCGATCAGCGGCATTGGCGGTGTGACCACATGGCGTGATGCGGCAGAGTATATTACGATGGGCTGCGGGAATGTGCAGGTCTGCACCGCTGCGATGACCTATGGTTTTAAGGTCGTCCAAGAGATGATCAGCGGCCTATCTGAATGGATGGACGAAAAAGGCCATACCTCGATCCAGGATTTTATGGGCGCGGCCGTGCCGAACACCACAGATTGGCAGTATCTAAACCTGAACTACATTGCGAAGGCTTCTATCAATCAAGATGATTGCATTAGCTGTGGCCGCTGCTTTGCTGCGTGCGAAGATACATCTCATCAGGCGATTGAGATGTCTGCAGATCGGACGTTCTCGGTGATTGAAGAGGAATGCGTTGCCTGTAACCTCTGCGTCGAGGTTTGCCCTATCGAAAACTGCATTTCTATGGTTGAAATGCCAGCTGGCGAAACGGATCCGAGAACCGGAAAAGTTGTGGAGGATGCCTATGCCAATTGGACAATGCATCCCAATAACCCCTCGGCAACAGCCGCCGAATGAAAAAGCGCTAGCGCCCGAGATGCGATCGGGCGCTAGTTTTTCGCAGGCTGGAGCATATGCCTGAACATCATTTCCAGATGGGCATGGGCGCGTTCTGCAGGATCGGTTTCATCCAACAAAACCGAAATCTGGGCGCCGAAATCGGCATAGTGCTGAGTCGTAGACCAGATTGAGAAAATAAGGTGAGCCGGATCAATCGGGGCCAAGCGCCCCTCGTCTATCCAGCCTTGGATGACGGCGCATTTTTGGTCGAAAAGCGGTTTTAGGTCATCGTTAAGGTATTCCATCATCCTTGGCGCACCTTGAAGGATCTCACCCGCAAATAATTTGCTTTCCGCGGGAAGCTCTAGCGCCATATCAAGCTTGCGGTGAACATAGCTTAATAGCTCTTCTACAGGGTCACCATCAGGGGCAAGTTCGACCAACGGGTCGAGCCATGTTTCCAGCAGTTGGCTTAGAAGCGTAACGTAAATTTCTGTTTTCCCTTCAAAGTAATACAGAAGGTTTGGTTTGCTCAGGCCTGCGCCGATTGCGATGGCATCCAAGGTCGAACCGCCATAACCGTCGCGCGAAAAAACCTCTAATGCGGCATCCAGAATGAGGCGCCGATTCCGCATTTGGATGCGGCTTGGTTTTTTGATCTTTGTCTCAGTCACTGAGTTCTCCGCAGATGCTTGGAAATTGGGCAGTATACCTTCAGGCTTGGAGTTCTTTCTAAAGCAGTTCTTGACAGAGATGAAGGGAGGGGCAATCGTTGCTTTACCAATTGGTAAAAATTTAACCACATCATGTGGTCCCCTTAATGACAGGAGCCAGCTCATGCCAGCGCCCGGACAGAACCTTAAAATCAATCCCGATCGTTTGTGGGATAGTTTAATGGAGATGGCGCAGATCGGACCAGGGATCGCTGGTGGGAATAACCGGCAGACGCTGACCGATGAAGACGCCGAAGGGCGCGCGTTGTTCCAAAGCTGGTGTGAGGCCGCTGGCTGCACGATGGGGTTAGACCAGATGGGCAACATGTTTGCCCGTCGTGAGGGTACAGACCCCGACGCGCTGCCCGTCTATGTTGGATCGCATCTGGATACGCAGCCGACTGGCGGGAAGTACGATGGTGTTTTGGGTGTGCTTGGTGGTCTGGAAATTTTGCGCACCATGAATGATCTGAACATTCAGACCAAGCATCCGGTTGTTGTTACGAACTTCACCAATGAGGAAGGCACACGTTACGCCCCAGCGATGCTATCGTCTGGTGTGTTTGCGGGGATCCACTCCCAAGACTGGGCCTATGCCCGTGAAGATGCTGAAGGCAAATCTTTTGGCGATGAATTAAAGCGGATCGGTTGGCGCGGTGAAGAGGAAGTTGGCGCGCGCAAGATGCACGCTTTCTTTGAGCTTCATATCGAACAAGGTCCGATTCTAGAGGCCGAGGGCAAGGATATTGGCGTAGTCACTCACGGCCAAGGCTTGTCATGGACGCAAGTGACCGTAACGGGCAAAGACAGCCACACGGGTTCTACCCCGATGCCTATGCGCAAGAACGCGGGTCTGGGCATGGCGCGGATTCTGGATAAAGTAGACGAGATTGCATGGTCCCATGCGCCCCATGCCGTGGGTGCGGCTGGACATATTGATGTGTACCCGAACTCCCGCAACGTGATCCCGGGCAAGGTGGTGTTTACCGTTGATTTCCGCTCGCCCGAGCTGAGCGTGATTGAAGATATGGAGGCGCGGTTGCGTGTCGAAGGCCAGAAGGTGGCCGATGAGCTGGGCCTTGGCATCGAATTTGAAAAGGTTGGCGGTTTTGACCCCGTTGCCTTTGACGAGGGATGTGTAACCGCGGTGCGAAATGCGGCCGAGCGGCTAGGCTATTCGCATATGAATCTGATTTCGGGTGCGGGGCATGATGCCTGCTGGATCAATGGGGTGGCGCCGACGGCGATGGTGATGTGCCCTTGTGTTGATGGGCTGAGCCATAATGAAGCGGAAGAGATCACCAAAGAATGGGCAATGGCCGGTGCAGATGTGTTGCTGCACGCGGTTGTCGAGACTGCCGAGATCGTAGGTTAAGGCCAGTCCCAGCACCCAAACAGAACGCCATAAGACGAGGAGAGATGACATGAGCAAGGTAATCAAAGGTGGAATGGTTTGCACCGCAGACCGGACATGGAAAGCCGATGTTCTGATTGAGGGCGAAAAGATCGTTCGCATCGGTGAAGACCTTGTTGGTGATGAATACATCGACGCGGAAGGCGCCTATGTCATTCCGGGTGGTATTGACCCGCACACGCACCTTGAAATGCCGTTTATGGGCACAACTGCCGCCGAGACATTCGAAAGCGGAACATGGGCTGCGGCCTGTGGTGGGACGACGATGATTGTGGATTTCTGCCTGCCGGGTGCAGATGGGTCGATTAAGAACGCGATCAATGAATGGCACCGCAAAAGCGCCCCTCAGATTTGTAGCGATGTCGGCTATCACATGGCGATCACCGGCTGGAACGAAAACGTCTTTAACGAGATGAAAGACGCGGTGGACATGGGGGTGAATTCGTTCAAGCACTTCATGGCCTATAAGGGCGCGTTGATGATTGAGGACGACGAAATGTTCGCCTCGTTCAAACGTTGCGCCGAATTGGGCGCGTTGCCGATGGTTCATGCCGAGAACGGCGATCTGGTTGCCGAGTTGCAGCAGAAATATTTTGATCAGGGGATCACAGGCCCAGAGGGCCACGCGTTTTCCCGCCCACCCGAATTGGAAGGGGAAGCGGCAAACCGTGCGATCACCATCGCGGATACGGCAGGTGTTCCTTTGTACATCGTCCACGTGTCTTGTGAACAAACGCACGAGGCTATTCGCCGCGCGCGTCAAAAGGGCATGCGGGTTTATGGTGAGCCGTTGATCCAGTTTCTAACGTTAGATGAATCTGAATATTTCAACAAAGATTGGGATCATGCGGCGCGCCGTGTGATGTCGCCTCCGTTCCGTTCAAAGGACCATCAGGATAGTTTGTGGGCGGGGTTGCAGTCGGGTTCTTTGCAGGTTGTTGCGACGGATCACGCGGCGTTCTCGACCGAGCAAAAGCGCGCTGGGCGTGATGATTTCCGGATTATTCCAAATGGCTCGAACGGGCTTGAGGAGCGTTTGGCGGTTTTGTGGACCGAAGGTGTTGAAACGGGTCGTTTGACGCCGAATGAATTTGTGGCGGCAACATCAACCAATGTGGCAAAGATTCTAAACATCTACCCGCGCAAAGGAGCGATCGTGGAAGGGGCAGATGCTGACATTGTCGTTTGGGATCCAAAGATCACCAAAACGATTTCCCCCGCCAACCATCATTCTGTTCTGGATTATAATGTCTTTGAAGGCTTTGAAGTGCGTGCGCAGAGCCGCTTTACTTTGAGCCGAGGCGAGGTCATCTGGGCATGGGGGCAAAACAGCCAGCCAAACCCGGGCCGCGGCAAATTTATTCCACGCCCGGCCTTTCCTTCGGCGAATGTGGCGCTGAGCAAATGGAAAGAGCTGAACGCCCCCAAGATGATAAAACGCGATCCGCTCAATATCCCTGCAGGGATATGAGAGGGATTGAAGGAACAGGAAATACTTTGTGAGTGAACAAAAAGACGTAATCAGCGCGCGAAATCTGGACCTGACGTTTCAAACCAACGACGGGCCAGTGCACGCGTTGAAAGGCGTGAATCTGGATATCAAGCAGGGTGATTTTGTAAGTTTCATCGGGCCATCAGGCTGTGGGAAGACAACCTTTCTACGGGTGATGGCCGATCTGGAGCAGCCCACAGGCGGTGAGATTACCGTGAATGGCGTTTCGCCACGCGAAGCACGAGAAGCCCGAGCCTATGGTTATGTCTTTCAAGCGGCGGGTTTGTACCCTTGGCGTACGATTGGCGGGAACATTCGGCTGCCGCTAGAAATCATGGGCGTGCCGAAGGCAGAGCATGCAGAACGTGTCGCGCGGGTGCTGGATCTGGTTGAATTGTCAGGGTTTGAGAAGAAATTCCCATGGCAGTTGTCGGGCGGGATGCAGCAACGTGCGAGCATTGCGCGGGCGCTGTCCTTTAATGCGGACCTATTGTTGATGGACGAACCATTTGGCGCATTAGATGAGATTGTTCGGGATCATTTGAACGAACAGCTACTGCACCTATGGGACCAAACGGGCAAGACGATCGCTTTTGTCACGCACTCGATCCCTGAAGCGGTGTATCTGAGCACAAAGATCGTCGTGATGAGCCCCCGTCCTGGACGGATTACAGATGTTATTGAAAGCCCTTTGCCCAGAGAGCGGCCCTTGGAAATCAGGGAGAGTCCGGAGTTTTTGGAAATAGCGCATCGTGTGCGTGAAGGGCTGAGAGCAGGGCATGCAGATGATTAAGCTTGTGCTGGATACTGTGCGGCGTGCGTCGTTGACGACACCCCGCCCACCATCCCAAATGACGGGAGGAGGGTGGTGAAGTCTGTCGTTCCGGTTCTGACTATTGTAGCTGCGATTTTGGGCATTTGGTTGCTCGCTGTGATTCCGATGAACATGCATTTGGTTGCGGATCAGGCACAGCGTGACGGGGCGGTTGTTGTTCCTGAAACACCAGCTGCGCGGCAAGACATTAGCGGTGCCAGTTTGGCCATCCGCAATCCTGACCTTGTCCCGCTAGCCTATAGCTTCAAGAGACCCAGATTGCCGAGCCCACAGCAAGTGGCGGGTGAGATGTACAAGACGATCTTTGGAAAAAAGATCACGTCCAAACGGTCGCTTGTTTATCACGGCTGGGTAACCTTGGCGCCGACTTTGTTGGGTTTTGCTATTGGTACGGGGCTGGGGATATTGCTGGCTGTTGGGATTGTTTATAGCCGCGTGATGGATCGATCTGTGATGCCTTGGGCGATTGTAAGCCAGACGATTCCGATCCTTGCCTTGGCGCCCATGGTGATTGTTGTCATGGGGTCGATGGGCATACAGGGGTTGTTACCGAAGTCTTTGATCGCAGCATATTTATCGTTTTTTCCTGTTGTGGTTGGCATGGTAAAAGGGTTGCGTAGCCCCTCGGGGATGCAGTTGGACCTTTTGCGAACCTATAATGCGTCCAAGAACCAAGGGTTCTGGTCTTTGCGTTTGCCGGCTTCGGCGCCCTACCTTTTTGCGTCACTCAAGATTGGCATTTCGGCGTCGCTGGTAGGGACCATCGTTGCCGAGTTGCCGACGGGCGCGCGTGCGGGTTTTGGTGCACGCATGTTGGTTGGAGACCAATACGGGCAGCCGCTGGTTTCGTGGGCCGCCTTGTTTGCGGCGGCTTTGACAGCTGCGGCATTGGTGGGAATCTTTAGCATGATCGAACGGATCACGCTGCGGCGTATGGGGATGGATGCAGCATGATGTATATCCTTATTGCATTGATCATCTGGGCGGCTGGCTGGCTATTGAATGTTCGCTTGGCGAATGGGGCATTGTCGGATTTGCCAGCTGTAAAGATCGCGATCCCTGCGATCTTTGGGCTAACCATCGTAATTGTGTGGGAGTTGCTGGTACGAGGGTTCGAGGTGAACCCAGTGATCTTACCGGCGCCATCTTCTGTGATTTCACGTCTTGCCGTAGAGGGGCCGATCCTTTGGGCTGACTTTCAACAGACCATTCTAAAGGGAGCGGTGAGTGGATATCTCATCGGGACCATTGCTGCGCTGGTTGTCGCGGTGATTGCGGATCGATCCGAGTTTCTGACTCGTGGCATTTTGCCTGTCGGCAGCTTTATGGCGGCTCTGCCTATTGTCGGGACCGCGCCGATATTTGTGAAATGGCTGGGGAGCGATTGGGAATCCAAAGCAGCGGTTGTTGCTGTGATGGTTTTCTTCCCAATCCTTGTGAATACGGTTGCTGGGCTGAAAGATACCAGCGCGATCCAGCGGGACCTGATGCGGACTTATGCGTCTGGTTATTGGTCAACATTGTTCAAGCTGAGATTGCCAAGCGCGATGCCCTTTATCTTTAACGGGTTAAAGATTGGCACGACCCTCGCGTTGATCGGGGCCATTGTTGCTGAATTTTTCGGCTCGCCAACCGTTGGCATGGGGTTTCGGATATCTACCAGCTTTGGTCAGCTTGCATTGGATATGGTCTGGGCTGAAATTGTTGTCGCGGCGCTGGCGGGCAGCGCATTCTATGGCGCAATGACTTGGATAGAGAAGCGGGTGACCTTTTGGCACCCTTCGCAACGATAACGACGACCCCGATAAACGGGGCAGAGTGTAAACCAACCGACTTGGAGGTCGAAAGATGAAGAAGTTTATGATGGCGGCAGCATGTGCCGCAGGTATGACAGCGGCACCTGTTTTTGCAGACGGACATGCCAACACCGTGGCCCTGCAACTGCAGTGGGTAACCCAGTCTCAGTTTGCGGGCTATTATGTTGCGCAGGAAAAGGGGTTCTTCGAAGAAGAAGGTCTGGAAGTGACAATCCTTCCGGGTGGTCCTGATATTGCACCCCCTCAGGTGCTGGCAGGTGGCGGCGCAGATGCGATGCTGAACTGGATGCCATCCGCGCTTGCCGCTCGTGAAAAGGGTTTGCCAGTTGTGAATATCGCGCAGCCGTTCAAGACATCTGGCCTGATGCTGACCTGCTGGAAAGACACTGGCATCACCTCTGTTCAAGATTTCAAGGGCAAGACAATTGGCGTTTGGTTCTTTGGTAATGAATACCCATTCCTAAGCTGGATGAGCCAAGAGGGCATTAGCACCGATGGCGGCGATGAGGGTGTTACGGTTCTCAAGCAGGGCTTTAACGTTGATCCTCTGTTGCAGCGCGAAGCAGATTGTATCTCGACGATGACCTACAACGAATACGGTCAGGTTCTGGATGCTGGTGTGAACCCAGATGAGCTGATCACGTTCAAATATGAGGATCAGGGTGTCGCGACGTTGGAAGACGGGATCTACGTTCTCGAAGATAACCTGAAGGACGAAGTGTTCGTCGACAAAATGGTTCGCTTTGTGCGTGCGTCGATGAAGGGCTGGGAATATGCCGCTGCAAATCCTGAAGAAGCGGGTGCAATCATCGTCGAGAACGATGAAACAGGCGCGCAATCTGAAGAGGCGCAGGTACGTATGATGAAAGAGATCGCCAAGCTGACAGCCGGTTCGACTGGTGCTTTGGTCGAGGCGGATTTCCAACGTACCGTTGATACGCTTCTGGCAGGTGGTTCCGATCCAGTGATTTCCAAGCAGCCTGAAGGCGCGTGGACATCCATGATTACCGACAAAGCGTTGAAGTAACTTTTACTGTGATAAGAAATTTAGGTGGGGCTGGCAGGAATTGCCGGCCCTTTCTATTTTCACAGCGCGCTAGGGTTAGTGGCCATCCAGCCTGTCATGAACCGCTTGCATGCCTCTTTCGACCATGTCGGTTACTTCGGCTGCATGGGTTTGCAAAGCGTTGATCATCTCAGCATCAGCTGACGTTTGAATGACGACAATCCCCTCGTCAGCGACGTCAATCGAGGTTTCGATCAAGTCAGCTTTCAAAAAGAAAACATCAAGGGTTGGGCTCTGAATGATCACCTTTGGGTCTTCGCCCGTGTCCACACGGTCAATCATGCCAATGACGTGGCTGACAAGGGCCTCCATTACATCTGGGTCCGAGCTGCGGGTGACAGTGCGAATGCCATTGGGAAGGTTTGTTACTTCGCGCGAAAGCGTATCGAATTTGCGGAAGAGGACACGCATTTCTTCGCTTTCCTCTGGTGAGGCATTTTCCCCAACGAGGCCAGGCATCGTGCGTTCGTCATGCCCACCGGAAAACGCACCGTGCGAGTGAGCAGAGGAGGGGTGGTGAGAAGAACTGGACAGCATAAAGGCCAAACCGGCTACCAGTAGGAGACATGCGGCAGAAGCATATAGGACAACTTTTGGAAGGTTCGTGCCTTGAGCCATATCTGATCCTTTTCGTTGAGGCGTGGCGGGCCGTAAGGTGATTGGCCAGCTGTTAGAAAGTAAGTGATGCTAAAAAAAAGGCTGGTGAAAACACCAGCCTTTATATCTCTGGCTGATTACAGCACTTAGAGAACTGTGACAGTCGTTCCAATTGGTACACGCTCATAAAGGTCTTTGACGTGTGCGTTCAGCATACGGATACAGCCGTTTGACACGGAGCGGCCGATGGATTTCGGGGCTGTTGTGCCGTGGATGCGGAAATATGTGTCTTTGCCGTTCTGGAACAGATAAAGCGCACGCGCACCTAGTGGGTTTCCAGGGCCGCCTGGCTGTGCCTCTGTGTTGCCGATGAAGCGTGCATAGGCTTTTGGATCGCGTTCGATCATCTCGTTTGTCGGGCGCCAAGTGGGCCATTCTTTTTTCACCGAGATTGTCGCGGAGCCTGTGAATTCCAGACCTGCTTTGCCGACGCCTACGCCATAACGCATGGCCTCACCAGGTGCGGTAACAAAGTAGAGGTAGTAGCTGCGTGGCAGGATCAACAGCTCGCCGACTTTATAGCTTTTCTTGATCCGGACCTTTTGTGGTGTTGGATCAAAAGCAGCGGCCTGAGCGGATGCTAGCTGTGGAACTGCGGTAGCGGCAAGAGAGCTTGCGATAAATGTACGACGGAGCATTTGGACGGTCCTTGAACAACTTGGGATTGCTTCTAATGTCCAAATATTCGGCCATTTTTCAAGCGATAAACGAAAAAACCGGCCATTCGTTGCAGAATGGCCGGTCAATTTTTCGTGTGCTCAGGTAATCGGCAGCGCCGATGTGCCTTAACGCAGCTTATGCAAGCGCGATGTTTGTCGCGGACTCGCGGCCGTCACGGCCTGCTTCGATGTCGAAAGTCACTTTCTGGTTGTCGGCAAGACCTGTAAGGCCAGCGCGCTCAACAGCTGAGATGTGTACAAACACGTCTTTGCTGCCGCCATCAGGTGCGATAAAGCCGAAGCCTTTTGTAGTGTTAAACCATTTTACGGTGCCAGTAGCCATTCCGTAGTCTCCTAGTAGATAGATGCCATCCGCGAGAGTGCGATGGCCCGGCTTGGTCGGTCTGTAATCGAGAGACTGAACGCAAAAGCGGAGACAGTGGTCAGGATAAAGATAACGTTCGCAGCCTTACACATGACACCAAGGCGCTTCAAAATCAAGTACTTCGACAGAGGCAGGCAAAGTTTGGCTTGCCCGAGGTGGTGGTGGTGTGGCTATTTTTGAATCTTGTAAGGCGCTGATTTGAATGGTTAATCGGGGGAGGTTTGCCAGGGTCTTTTTCGCGTTGCTGCGCGGCATCGCAGAAGGGCAGGAAAGGATCACAATTCCTGTCGGCCACAGGGATAAGAATTACCCGATTCCTCGATTGGCAGGGATGCGAGAAGGTTGCGACCGACCTTGGCCTGATTCCGTGCCTTGTTCCGCCATATTTGCAGGCTGGGCTGCAGGTGGCGCAATCTGGGCAGAAATGTATTTCGGCAAAACTTGAGGGAGAGTAGCTGGGGCAACCAAGGCCAAAGGCACCCCGAAGAAAGCCAGTATGCCCCGTGTAACTATTCACCTTAGGACGTGGCGTCGTTGCGTCCTAAGAGGGAAGGGTTGGAGCAGAATTTGACCTGCTCCAACCGTTTGAATTAACGCACGAATTTCTTGTGCTTGAGGCGCTTTGGCTCTAGGGCATCGGCGCCAAGACGGCGCTTTTTGTCCTCTTCGTAGTCCTCAAAGTTCCCCTCGAACCATTCAACATGTGCCTCGCCTTCAAAGGCGAGGATATGGGTGCAAATACGGTCAAGGAAGAAGCGATCGTGGGAAATGACCACGGCGCAACCCGCGAAGTCTACCAGAGCATCCTCAAGAGCACGCAGCGTTTCGACGTCCAAGTCGTTGGTCGGTTCATCGAGCAGCAGCACGTTGCCGCCGGATTTCAACAACCGCGCCATGTGCACACGGTTGCGTTCACCACCCGACAGCAGGCCGACTTTTTTCTGCTGGTCGCCGCCTTTGAAGTTGAACGAAGAACAATAAGCGCGTGAGTTCACTTCGGCATCACCCAGTTGGATCAACTCGGCCCCGCCGGTGATCGCCTGCCAGACGTTATCCTCTGGGTTCAGGTCATCGCGCGTTTGGTCAACATAGCTAAGCTCAACTGTATCGCCGATCTCGACCGTACCGGAATCGGGTTGTTCCTGACCTGTCAGCATTTTGAACAAGGTGGATTTACCCGCGCCGTTTGGACCGATCACACCGACAATCCCACCAGGTGGAAGCGAGAATTCTAGGTTTTCAACGAGCAGCTTGTCACCCATCGCTTTGGTCAGGCCTTCAACGTCGATCACTTTGCCACCTAGACGCTGCCCGTTCGGGATAACGATCTGGGCGTGGGCCAACTTTTCGCGCTCGGACTGATCAGCCATTTCGTTATACGATTTGATACGCGCTTTGGATTTGGACTGGCGGGCTTTTGCGCCTTGGCGCATCCATTCCAATTCGCGTTCAAGAGTTTTCTGGCGGGATTTGTCTTCGCGCGATTCTTGCTCCAGACGCTTGGCCTTTTGCTCGAGCCAATCAGAATAGTTGCCTTCGTAAGGAATGCCGCGGCCACGATCGAGTTCGAGAATCCAGCTGGTGATATCATCTAGGAAATAACGGTCGTGGGTAACGATCAGGATGGTGCCTTTGTAGTCGATCAGGTGTTGCTGCAACCAAGCGATGGTTTCAGCATCAAGGTGGTTGGTCGGTTCATCGAGCAGCAGCATTTCTGGCGCTTCGAGAAGAAGTTTACACAGTGCGACACGGCGGGCCTCACCACCAGATAGTTTGGAAATGTCCGCGTCATCGGGTGGGCAACGCAGGGCCTCCATAGATACGTCAATCTGGCTGTCGAGATCCCAGAGATTTTCGGCATCGATCTGATCCTGCAACGCGGCCATTTCATCAGCCGTTTCATCAGAATAGTTCATGGCAAGTTCGTTATAGCGGTCAAGGATCGCCTTTTTGCCCGCAACACCCAGCATAACGTTTTCACGAACGGTTAGCTCAGGATCGAGTTTCGGTTCCTGTGGAAGGTAGCCAACTTTGGCCCCTTCAGCGACCCAAGCTTCGCCAGTGAAGTCTTTGTCCATACCGGCCATGATTTTCATCAGGGTGGATTTACCGGCGCCGTTGACACCAACCACACCGATTTTCACACCGGGAAGAAAGTTCAAGTGAATGTTTTCAAAACATTTCTTGCCGCCTGGGTAGGTCTTTGACACCCCTTGCATATGATAGACGTATTGATAAGCGGCCATTGCGCGACTCCTAGTGCTTGTCTGGATTTATCTTGCAATATCGGTCAGAGGGGGCAAGATCAACGTGCAAGGGAGACCCGTAATGGCCGCGAGAATAATACTATGGGCATTGCTGGGTTTCGGCTTGGTCGGGTGCGGCTTTGACGGGCGGCTGGCAACGCCCCCTAATTTGTACCTAGAGGGGACGAATTATCCAGCACCCGCTGTTCCCGCTGTTTTGCGCAGCGTGACGCCACAAATTCTGTTTGTTACCGACCGAGAACCAGAGAGAACCGAGGGCAGGATCACGGGGTATGGTCGCGATCGATCCTCGGCGATGGCATTTGGGGCGGCTTCGGTTCAGTTTGGTGCTGATGATTGGGATGATCTGGTCGCGAGAACGCATGTGGATCGAAATGGGCGAATTAGCCGTCTGACCGTTACCAAGGTAGAGGAAAAAGTCCGTTTTGATTCTGTTCCTCTTCCTAACCACCGCCTTGACGGTGAACTAAGGGTCGAGAAGGCAGCAGCAGACAGCTATGATGCGGGGCGCAAGGCCTTTCAGGCGCAGATAAGGGCTGAAATCGCGCGCACCGGCCATCGCCGTATTCTCATATACACGCATGGTGTCGCGAATGAGTTTGAAACAGGGGTCACGACGCTTGCCAATTTGTGGCACTTTGCAGGGCGCGATAGCATACCGTTGGCTTTCAGCTGGCCTGCGGGTAATCGGGGGCCGCTTGGGTATTTTCGGGATCGCGCTTCGGGCGATTTTAGCGTCTATCACGCCAAAGAATTTCTGACGATGCTGGCGGAAATGCCGGAAGTGGAAGACATTGATATTGTGGCCCACTCCCGTGGAACCGGTGTGGTAACCCAAGCTCTGCGCGAGTTGATATTGGTTCAGCGTGCGCGGGGCGTTAGACCAAAGCTTGGGCTAAAGACAGGTACCTTGATTTTGGCGGCTGCTGATTTGGATACGGGTGTGATGCGTCAGCGGTTACTGACCGAAAGGTTTTCTGAAGCCTTTGAACAGGTGAATATTTATGTGAATCCTGATGATCTCGCCTTAAAGCTATCGGGGTTCTTGACCAATTCGGCGCGGATCGGTGCGTTGAAACAGGATGATTTCTCTACCAAAGAACTGAAGGGCCTCGCCAAAGAAGGGTTGATCCATTTCATTCGTGTCGAAGGGGCAGGGAACGCGAATAGCCACTCATACTTCAGGGAGAATCCAGCGGTTTTATCGGATATTGTTTTGGCCCTACGTACCCGCGCCTTTCCAGGGGGAACATTGCGGCCGCTAGAGCAAGATGAGGACGCTGTATGGGTATTGCAACCCAACTATCCATTGGAACGCTTGCCTGATTTGGCGACCGTCATCGACCGCTAGCGTGATTGACAATTTAAGGGCCGTGCCGTCCTTTTGCCTCTGAATGAACTTTGGGACCAGATATCGTTTTGCGCTATGACATACCATATGCCTCTCGCGGCCAAGTGATTGGTTTGTTGGGCGGATCTTTTGATCCTGCCCACGCTGGGCATGCGCATATTACACGCGAAGCTTTAAAACGGTTCGGTTTGGATCAGGTGTGGTGGCTGGTAAGCCCGGGCAATCCCTTAAAGGAGCATGGGCCCGCTGCCTTGGCCGATCGGATAAAGCATGCGGGCAGGGTCATGCGGCACCCCAAGGTTAAAATTACGGGAATAGAAAACAGGCTGGGGACACGGTTTACGGCAGAGACGCTCAGAGGATTGCAGCGCCTTTATCCGCAACAAAGGTTCGTTTGGCTAATGGGCGCAGATAATCTGGCGCAATTCCATCGTTGGCAGGATTGGCAAGACATCGCAAACCGCGTGCCGTTGGGCATTCTGGCCCGTCCGGGACAAAGGATGTCGGCACGGATGAGCAGGGCCGCCTCGCTTTATGCACCTTACCGAATTGCGGGGCGCAATAGTCAGCTGTTGGCGCATGCGGATGCGCCTGCATGGTGCTTTGTTAATGTGCCGATGATGGATGTATCGTCGTCTGAAATTCGCGCAGCTGGCAATTGGTTAACGTAAGCGCGTTGAGACGATCCCCGAAGTTAGGATGATTGCAAGGCCAGCCATGGTCCAGACATCTGGCAATTCGGCAAAGATAAACCATCCCAACCCCACTGCGGCCACAAGTTGGAAATAGACCAAAGGTGCAAGCCGCGTGGCCGGAACCAGCGTGTATACGTAAAGCAGCAGCAGGTTGCCCAACATGGAGCACACAGCCGACGCGGCCGTAAGGCCGACAACTGCCCCAGAAAACGGGGGAATGGCGGCGGCACCAAAGGGCAAAAAAAGTAAGGCCGAAATGAACAATTGGATAAATGTCATCGCCATGGGGGATGCCAATGGGCCAAGCCAACGCGACATCGTCAAGAAAGCGCCATAGCTGGCCCCTGATGCAACCGCCCATAACACACCAGTGCTTACGTCATGGCCTGGGCGGACGACGATTACCACTCCGACAAAGCCTATGATGACCAAAAGGGTTCTAAGGGGGCTTACCTGTTCTTTCAGAAAAAGGGCTGCCAATACGAAGCTGACCAGAGGGCCAATAAAGAAGGCAGCGAAAACTGTCGCCATATCTTCAATTTGAAGCGCCTGTTGGATGCAGAAAATGCTAAGGGCCAAAGAGAGGGCGCGTAGCCAAATCCGCCAATTGGCCAACAGCGCCCAAGAATTGCGCGGCGCAAGAGGAAGTAGAATGAGGGCTCCGAAGACGAACCGTGACCAAGCAGCAAAGATAGGGGCGGTATCATAGCTAGACGTTAGAATTTTTGCGGCGCTATCCCCTGTAGGGATGAGCGACATGGCTAAAAACATGACAAATACGGCGCGCTGCATGTGATATGCGTTATCACGTAGTGCGTTGACATAAAACTCAGATTATAGGTGCTTGTAGATTTAGCCGAAACTAGGGTACCCCTACGTTATGACACGCTTATTTTCTCGTCGGTATTTTTTGGGAACTCTTGCAGCGGCTAGTGCCGCAGGAGCAGGGCATGCAGCGCCGCCCGCAGAATCCCTTCGCCCTGTTTTGCGCGGTGAAGATTTCTTTAAGCGCGCGGTTCGAAGCGTTGAGGATATTCTGCGCGAGGCGAAGCTGGCTGGCAAAGTTTCATTTGCGGTTTCGAATACATCGACAGGTCAGGGGCTAGAAACACAAGAAGCTGCGGTTGGCCGTCCACCTGCAAGCGTAGCCAAGGCCATCACAGCTCTTTATGCGCTGGATACATTGGGGGCTGAACATCGTTTCGAAACACAGCTGCTTGCGACGGGCGGTGTCGTTGACGGGATGATCATGGGTGATCTGGTCTTGGTTGGCGGAAATGATTCCACGCTGGATACAGATGCGCTGGCAAATATGGCCGCCAACTTGAAGGAAGCAGGGATCGTCGGTGTTAAGGGGGCGTTCAAAGTGTTCGAAGCGGGCCTGCCTGTTTTGCCACGGATTGACCCTAAGCAACCTGATCAAGTTGGTTATAACCCGGGCGTTTCTTCTTTGGCATTGAATTATAATCGGGTGCATTTTGAGTGGAAACGCGCCAACGGAAACTATGCTGTCACCATGGAAGGGCGGACAAAGAAATATCGGCCGTCTGTTCGAATGGCCGCGATGCAAATTCGGGACCGCTCAACACCGATTTATACCTATGAAGACCGCAATGGTGTGGATGCTTGGACTGTTGCGCGCGGGGCTTTGGGCAGAGGTGGATCGCGCTGGCTGCCGGTTCGTAAACCCGGATTATATGCAGGCGAAGTTTTCCAAAGTGTAGCTGCCGCCCAAGGGCTACGCATTGGCGCGCCGCAACTTGTTGAATTATTACCTGCAGGAGAGGTTTTGGTGCGCCACCAAAGCCCGACCCTGCGCCGTATCCTGAAAGATATGTTGAAGTGGTCAACGAACCTAACCGCTGAGATGATGGGGTTGGCGGCATCGACGCAACGCGCTGGGAAACCACAAAGCCTGCAAGAATCAGCCAGCCGTATGAATAAATGGGCCATTGAAAACCTTGGTATGACAGAGGTTTCTTTGGTCGATCATTCCGGTTTGGGCGATGATAGCCGTCTAACGGCAAAGGATATGGTGACTGCGCTGCTCAAGGTTCATAGCGAAGGGCTGCGCGAGATTTTAAAGCCAATCGCCATGCGGGATGAAAAGCGTAAGGTGATCAACGACCACCCGATTCAAGTGCACGCAAAGACGGGGACCTTGAATTTTGTGTCCTCATTGGCGGGGTATTTAACGGGGCCGGATGGCACAGAAATGGCATTTGCCATATTTGCGGCTGATGAAGATATTCGCGCGACGCTCACACGCGCAGAACGCGAAGGCCCAGCAGGCGGGGTGAGCTGGAACCGCCGCGCAAAGCGGATGCAGCAACAGCTTATTGAGCGCTGGGGCGTTTTATACGGCGCCTAAACCAGATGGCGCGCCCTTGCGCCACGTTCGATTGCAGCCGCGTAAAGGCGATCGATTTCAAGCTCATAGCGGATTTCTTCCAAAAGGCGCAGTTCAGCTTCTTCTAATGTGCCATCGGCTGCGGCCACATCACAGGCAAGGGCATAGGCCGTTTCGTTTAACCTGTTTGGCAGAGCTTCCTTGATGAGACCAAACAACGCGTCTAGGCCGTCTTCTTGTTCGAAGAGGTCAAAAACCATCTGGCTGACTGTTTTGATACGGTCGACATCGAATTCGGCAAAGATAGGAAGCAGGTTTACAGCGGACTGGATTTTGATCAGTTCGGTTGTGCGGATATCTTCGTCTGATGCGGATACGGCGACCATAACTGCGACGAGGCAGTCTTGGGGGCTGAGGGTTAGGGAAAGGTTCTCGGTCATTTGTCGCATCCTTTGCGTGTCACCTGTTATAACCGAGATTATTGACGGCACTGGGTATGCGCAATAGATGAAGCCACAGCTGGGCGATTGGGCGCCAGTTATTATTTTCGGGAAGTTAGATATGTCTGAGATGCGGGATGCAGCAATGCAGAGCAAAGCGTGGCCTTTTGAAGAAGCACGTCGCGTACTCAAACGGTTTCAAGGCAAGACGCCTGAAAAGGGATATGTTCTGTTTGAAACAGGCTATGGGCCATCTGGTTTGCCCCACATCGGGACCTTTGGAGAGGTTGCGCGCACGACGATGATCCGCCGCGCGTTTGAAGCGATCAGCGACATTCCAACGCGTCTGATTTGTTTCTCGGATGATTTGGACGGGATGCGCAAGGTGCCGTCGAATGTGCCTGACCCAGCTGCGTTGGAAGAGCACCTGCAAAAGCCACTTACCTCGGTGCCTGATCCCTTCGGCACGCACGAAAGCTTTGGCCACCATAACAACGCGCGTTTGCGCAAATTCCTTGATACCTTCGGGTTCGAGTATGAGTTTTATTCAGCAGCTGAATTTTACGGCTCAGGTCAGTTTGATGAAATCCTGCTGCGCGCTGCTGAAAAATATGATGAGATCATGGCCGTGATGCTGAAATCCCTTCGGGAAGAGCGCCGCCAGACTTATTCCATTTTCCTGCCGATCCATCCTGAAACGGGCCGCGTGATGTATGTGCCGATGAAGGAAGTAAACGCCAAGGATGGCACGATCACCTTTGACACCCCAGAGGGTGAGGAGATGACGCTGCCGGTGACGGGTGGGAACGTAAAGCTACAGTGGAAACCGGATTTCGGTGCGCGCTGGGCGGCTTTGGGTGTGGATTTTGAGATGTACGGCAAGGATCACTCAACCAACACGCCGATCTACGATTCGATTTGCCGGATCTTGGGCGCGCGTGCACCCGAGCATTTCACTTATGAGCTGTTTCTGGATCAGGACGGGCATAAGATTTCCAAGACATCAGGCAATGGCCTGACAATCGACGAATGGCTGACCTATGCCAGCGCCGAGTCTTTGTCGTACTTTATGTACCTCAAACCAAAGACCGCAAAGCGGATGTATTTTGATGTGATCCCGAAAGCTGTTGATGAGTATCACCAACAGTTGCGCGCCTATGAGACACAAGACATCAAAGGCCAGCTGAACAATCCTGTTTGGCACATTCATGGTGGTGACGTGCCAAAGTCGGACATGGTTGTGCCGTTTTCGATGCTGCTAAACCTCGCGTCTGTTTCTTCGGCTGAGGATAAGGCGCAGCTTTGGGGCTTTATCCAACGCTATGCGCCCGAAGCGACAGCCGAAACACATCCGGGCATGGACGCGGCGGCAGGCTATGCCGTGCGTTATTACAATGACTTTGTGAAACCGGCGAAAGTGTTTCGTGCACCGACTGAACTGGAGCGCGAAGCCTTGCAAGACCTACGTGCGCGCCTTTCTGTTTGGGAAGGTGGATTGGACGCCGAGGCCTTGCAATCAGAGGTATTTGCCTGCGGTCGCGAGCGGTTTGACCCGCTGCGGGAGTGGTTTACAGCGCTGTATGAAGTGTTGTTGGGCGCCAGCCAAGGCCCTCGTTTCGGTGGCTTTATTGCCCTGTATGGCGTGGAAGAGACCATCGCGCTGATCGATGATGCGCTTGCTGGTAAATTGGTAGAGTAATCACGTTTCCCACGGGTGCGTTGTGATGCGTGCCCGTGGATTGGGCAACGGCCACCGTGACGGTGGTATAGTCCGGCTTTAATACCTCGTTGATATTTCCCTAGGCCTGTCCGGCAGTTGCGCCGGAGAAGCGCGAAAGGGATAAAATCAACATGGCAACCACAAGCGGAAATCAACTCACACCTACCCCATATTCAGAAGGTTTGGCGGCCTACTCTAGCGGAAATGGCACCGCTGGCTCTCCTAGTTATGCCAATTCAGGCAATGGTGCATTCGTTCCAGCAGATCAGGATTTTGGCGGCGCGTTGGAGATTCTGAAAACGGATAGCACGCAGCAACTAAGGTACAAGGGGCAAACCCCAATTGAGCCGGGTTGCTATATTCAGGTTAAGGCGCGTGTAAAAGCGATCAGTGGTAACCTCCCGTCGGTGCGCATCGCAGCATATGCGGCGCAATCGAATGGGAATGCGATTTCGGGTGTGACGACAACGGGAACCTTGGTGCCTTTGACAAACTACGGTGAAATCGTAGAGGTCAGTGCGATTATCGGGGTCGGCAACCGAGAGGGTGTCGATATGGTCTGGGGACCAACGGCGGATTATGGGCATTTGGGCATTGATTTGGTCGGGCAAAACGGCGGCGTTGTGCGTGTCGACGACATTGAGATCAATGATGTGTCCTCTTTGTTTTTGGGCGATATCGTGGCGACGATCGATGTGCGGGATTTTGGTGCCATTGGTGATGGTGTCACAGATGACACTGCCGCATTCCAAGCAGCCAATAGCGCGGCCAATGATCGGACTGTTCTGATCCCTGCTGGCACCTTTCGCCTGAATGGGGATGTGACATTTGATGCCCCAACAAAGTTTGAAGGCACCGTAAGTATGCCGACGTCTGCAATCTTGTTGTTGCGTCAAAACTTTGATCTGCCGAACTATATTCAGGCCTTTGACAATGAAGAAGAGGCCTTTCGAAAGGCGTTTCAGGCCCTGCTGAACAATTCGGATCATGAATCGCTGGATCTGGGGGGGCGCAAGGTTGCCTTGACTGGACCAATTGATTTGCAGGCGGCGGTTGCGAACCGAACGCGATACGAAACCCGCCGTGCGATCCATAACGGCCAGCTTATCGCGCTGACGGGTGGGGATTGGGATACGACAACTGTCACCGCCCAGGCCACCTATTCTGCGAGCAATTCACGTACACTGACCAATGTCGCCAATATCGCAAGCATCCCAGTCGGCAGTCACGTGAGCGGCGCCGGTGTCGGACGGGAAATTTACGTGCGCTCCAAAAACGAAGCCCGAAATGAGCTGACACTGAATGGCCCGTTATATGACGCTGAGGGTACCCAGAACTTTACCTTCCAGCGGTTCAAATACATGCTGGATTTCAGCGGCTTTGATGTGATTGCCAAATTTATCCTGCATAACATTGAATTCCAGTGCCAAGAGCTGTGCAGCGGGATCATGTTGGCGGGTGCTGGTACTATTTTTGCTGTTCGCGATTGCTTTATCACAACACCAAAAGACCGCGGTATTACCTCGATGGGCGGTGGCTGTCAGGGGATGTTCATCGAACGCTGCCAGTTCCTTTCCTCGGAAAATGATATTCAGGTATCGCAGCGCAAAACCATTGCTTTGAATGTGAACGCCAATGACGTCAAATTGCGAAATTGTCGTGCGGAACGGTTCAAGCATTTTGCGGTGATGGCGGGGCAGAACCACTTGATCACGGGGAACCACTTCTTTCAGGGGGATTCAATTGCTGGGGGCATTCGCTCTGCGGGTGTTGTTTTGGCCGAAGCTTATGCTTCGACCGTGTTCAGCCAGAACTATGTGGATAACGCGTTTTTTGAATGGACGAACGAGCGTGATCCCTCGCCTGTTTTTGACAGCGGTTTTTCCTTTAGCTCGTTGGACATCACCAGCAACATCTTCCTGTCTGGCGAGGTTTCAACAAGCTTTAGCTATTTGGTGGTCAAACCCTATGGGGCGGGGCATTTCATCAACGGGTTGAACGTATCCGGCAACCGGTTCCGCAGCATTAACGGTTACGTTAATCGGGCTGAACGTGTGGACACCAGCTTTGCCGATCTGAACTATACAAGGATGCGCAATGTTCGCTTTGAGGGGAATTCGTTTCATGGGATTAGCCAACCAGTCGCGAACCCGCATCTGATCGAGTTCCAGCAAAACACCGATGCGCAGACATGGGTTATCCCGACGGGACCTGGTTTGCCGTTTGATGCACGATCTCTGAGCATTGACGCCGTGGCTGTTCGCGGTGGGGTTCGCAATGCTGCGAATGCCTATAATTACGACAACCCTTTTGTGCGTGCTCAACAAGGGACGACGGCGGATCAGGTGCATGTGATCTGGTCCGAAGCTGTGCGCGGCAAGATCGCTGTTACTGTTCGAATGGATAATGACGTCGTCTAACATGAAGGGGCTTCGGCGGTATCGCCGGAGCCCATTTAAAACTCTCTCCATAGGGCGAGTTTCAGGGCGGTGTTTCCCCAGTTTCCAATTTCGCTTTCTGTTCCAACCTGAAAGCGGAATTTACTGTTTTTGGGGGATAGAACAATGGATGGCGCAATGGTTGCGACGCTTTGGTTTTCCACAAAGGCGGTATATAGCTGCAACATGCCAGCCGTCGTATCGGTAAAGTTAAGGCCGATGGTTGTGTCAATTTTCCCGACATGAAGTTCATGGGTAAGATCCCAGAGAATTGCGGCTTCGACGGTCGACCAGCCAGATTTTTCACCCCATTTGATGCCCTTTCCCCAACTAAGCGCAGTTCGGATATGGGGGAGGGTTTCTGAGCCGATCCATCCAGCGCCAAACCCCAGCTCGTAAGCCCATTTTGATTTCCCTTCCTCAGGGCCGAAGCTTCTGCGAAGCGAGAACGTGGCATAACCGCTGCTCGGGACGTAGTGCAGCCTGACGAAACTGACATCAGCGACCAATGTTGTTGAATCCGTCAGCCCATATTCCAGATATGTTTGGTTGGACGTCTCCAAATAGTAGGTGCTGGAAAAAGAAACCGCGGTAAACGCAGAGCCTTTTTCACGCAACCACGGTCCGGCATTCACAAGCTGTGCCGATAGGATAAAGAGGAAAAAGGTTAAACGATAAAACACTGAGGCAAGACTCCTGCGCTCAGTTTTGGTTAATAGCTCTTAATAAAAGATTACCGTCAAAGGCCGAATGGAGTGTGAAGTGAAGGTGACTGTATTGGTAGACGGATCAAACACGCTTTTTTGGGGCGGTGAACAGGCGCGTCCCGAGCTGCCTAAAGCGGTCGCGACCTCTTTGGTTGCCCGCCGGTTTCAGCCTGTTGTGTTTTTTGACCATTCTATTGATCGTTGGATGAACTCGGCCGCGTTGGACGGGCTGCGTATGATTGCAGAAGTAATCATAGCCCCCCGTGGGACCAAGGCAGACGCCCTGCTGCTGGCCGCGTGTCAGGGCGGTAAAATCCAAATCATCAGTAATGACCGTTTTCGGGATTGGCGACCAGACTACCCGCATATGCGCAAGGAGTGGTTTGTAACGGGATCAATCGGCAAGGGTCAGCGGGTAAGCTTTTCCAAAAAGCTCAGGTCCGCCCCCCTCTGAGCATTACCGGCCGCGCCGTTTTACACCGCCGCGCATCCCGCCACGCCCCATCGTGCTACGCCCCGATTTTTTCTGCGCATCGTCTACAGCTTTATCAACGGCGTATTGGCGCGCCAAAGGATCATCGGCGATGGTTAGATCGACGGCTTCCAGCCGCTTTACCTCATCGCGCAGGCGTGCCGCTTCCTCGAACTCAAGGTTTTCGGCAGCTTTGCGCATGTCTGCGCGAAGCCCGTCCAGCACCGCCTGCATATTGCCGCCAGCCAGTTTGCTGTCGATTTTCGCCGTGACCCGCGATTGATCCGTGTCCCCCTTGTAAAGCCCCGCGAGAATGTCCTCGACGTTCTTTTTGACCGTCATCGGTGTGATGCCGTGCTCTTCATTATAGGCGATCTGTTTGGCGCGGCGACGTTCGGTTTCGCCCATCGCCCGTTCCATCGATCCGGTGATCCGGTCGGCATACATGATAACGCGGCCTTCGGCGTTTCGCGCCGCGCGCCCGATTGTCTGGATGAGAGAGGTTTCAGAGCGCAAAAAGCCTTCTTTGTCGGCATCCAAAATAGCGACCAAGCCACATTCGGGAATGTCCAATCCCTCGCGCAGCAAGTTAATCCCGATCAGCACGTCAAAAGCACCCAGCCTCAGATCTCGCAGAATCTCGATGCGTTCAATCGTGTCGATGTCCGAGTGCATGTAACGCACGCGAATGCCCTGTTCGTGCATATATTCGGTCAGGTCTTCGGCCATGCGTTTCGTCAATGTGGTGCAAAGCGTTCGCATCCCGTTGGCTGTCACCTTGCGAACCTCGTCGAGCAGATCATCCACCTGCATGTCCACCGGACGGATTTCGATTTCCGGATCGATCAGCCCAGTGGGACGGATGATTTGTTCGGTGAACACGCCGCCAGCGCGCTCTAGCTCCCAATCCGCGGGTGTCGCGGATACGAAAACCGATTGCGGGCGCATCGCGTCCCACTCTTCGAATTTCAGCGGACGGTTATCCATACAGGAAGGCAGGCGGAACCCGTGTTCGGATAGGGTCATCTTGCGCCTAAAGTCACCTTTATACATGCCGCCGATTTGCGGCACGCTGACGTGGCTTTCATCGGCAAAGACAATCGCATTGTCTGGGATGAATTCAAACAGGGTTGGGGGCGGCTCACCCGGTGCGCGCCCCGTTAGATAGCGCGAGTAGTTTTCGATACCGTTGCAGACGCCAGTGGCCTCCAGCATTTCAAGGTCAAAGTTCGTGCGCTGCTCTAGCCGCTGCGCTTCTAGCAGCTTGCCCTCGGCAACCAGCTGATCCAGCCGCGAACGCAGCTCTTTCTTAATACCAACCAATGCTTGGTTCATCGTTGGTTTTGGAGTCACATAGTGGGAGTTCGCATAAACGCGGACCTGATCCATCGTATCCGTCTTTTCACCAGTCAGCGGATCAAACTCGGTGATGCTTTCCAGCTCTTCACCGAAGAACGACAGTTTCCATGCGCGGTCATCAAGGTGGGCTGGGAAAATCTCTAGGCTGTCGCCGCGCACACGGAAGGTGCCACGCTGAAACGCCGCATCGTTACGTTTGTAGGCTTGTGCCACAAGGTCGGCGATGACCTGACGCTGGTCATAAGATTCCCCGACCTTCAGGTCTTGGGTCATCGCACCGTAGGTTTCTACCGACCCGATACCGTAGATACATGAAACGGATGCAACGATGACAACATCATCACGTTCCAGCAACGCGCGGGTGGCCGAGTGGCGCATCCTGTCGATCTGGTCGTTGATCTGGGATTCCTTCTCGATGAAAGTATCCGAGCGGGCGACATAGGCCTCGGGCTGGTAGTAGTCATAGAAACTGACGAAATATTCCACGGCGTTATCGGGAAAGAAGCCTTTGAACTCTCCATATAACTGTGCGGCCAGTGTCTTGTTCGGGGCCAGAATGATCGAGGGGCGCTGGGTCTCTTCGATCATCTTGGCCATGGTAAATGTTTTGCCGGTGCCCGTAGCGCCCAACAAAACCTGATCGCGCTCACCGCTGCGGATGCCCTCGGAGAGTTCCTTGATCGCTTGTGGTTGGTCGCCTGCTGGTTCGAATTCGGTTTGCAGCACGAATTTCTTGCCGCCCTCCAGTTTTGGGCGGTTACGCACATCGGGCGCAGCGTTTGACAATATCTCTGTCGTCACTTCGCTTTTGTCGGTTTGTGCATAAGGCATAGGGTGTCTCCGGATGGTGTTCCCTATAGGTGCCATGTTTTGTCGGGTGTTCAAGGTGCGACTGTTGTTCAGATGTCATAAACTGTCATCAGAGCGAACCCTTGATCCAGTTGCAGCAGCGTGTCATATCCTGTCTTGCATCAAACGGAGAAAATCCATGCGCGCCAGAATCTATCAGCCATCCCGTACCGCAATGTCATCAGGCACAGCGAAGACGAATAAATGGGTGCTGGAATTCGCGCCAGCTGCTGCGCGTGAGGTAGATCCTTTGATGGGGTGGACATCTTCCACCGATACCCAAAGCCAGGTTCGCCTGCAGTTCGCTACAAAAGAAGATGCCGTTGAATACGCATCCGAACACGGTATCGAAGCTCAGGTGCAAGACCCCAACCGTCGCAAGCCAAACATTCGTGCAGGCGGTTACGGTGAGAACTTTGCAACCGATCGCCGCGGTGCTTGGACCCACTAAGCAGCGAAAACTATCGCTTGCTAAGACCTGAGAAATAGAACACCAAATCCGAAACGGAATTCTATTTAGTTCAGGGGACGCAAATGCCGCTTACAATTAACGCCGCCGATTACACTAACCTCGCACTAGAGGAACGCGACGGGGGCGTTTGGGTTGTTACCCTTAATCGACCAACCAAAAGAAACGCACTGGATATCGATACGATTGAAGAGTTGGTGCAATTCTTCTCTATCGCGCCTCGCGCCGATGTACGCGCGGTCGTGCTTGCTGGGGCAGGGGATCACTTCTGCGCAGGGCTGGACCTGATTGAACATCACGACGAAGATCGCAGCCCAGCTGACTTTATGCATGTTTGCCTGCGCTGGCACGAAGCCTTTAATAAGATGGAATATGGTGGCGTTCCGGTTATCGCAGCGCTGCAAGGCGCTGTTGTGGGCGGTGGGCTCGAGTTGGCCAGTTCAGCCCATATCCGCGTGATGGATCAAACGGCGTATTTTGCTTTGCCCGAAGGGCAGCGCGGTTTGTTCACTGGCGGCGGCGCAACAATCCGAGTTACCGATTTGGTCGGGAAGTCCCGAATGATCGACATGATGCTGACTGGCCGCGTGTATCAAGGACAAGAAGCCGTGGATCTAGGGCTTGCACAATACATAGTAGAGGGCTCTAGTTTGGAAGCGGCCATCCAACTGGCTGAACGTACCGCTGAAAACCTACCCCTTTCCAACTTTGCGATCTGCTCGGCCGTCAGCCATATGCAAAACATGTCGGCCATGGATGCAGCCTATGCCGAAGCAGTTGTGGCCGGTGTCGTTAATACCCAGCCAGACGCTCGTGCACGGTTAGCCGCGTTCGCAGATAAAAGCGGCGCGCGGGTTCGCCCAAACGAATAACGTTGAAATGAGACATTCAAAGACTGGTTTGGCCCGCGGAACACCAAACCAGTCGATCTAAAGGTCTAAAGCCCTTCGATTCTCAGTGGATCGGGGGCTTTTTTGATTCTTGCGGCCAAAATCAGAGTGGGAGATGGGGAATCTGAGGGGGCGCAGGGCGGGGCAGGGCGAAAACAGGCCTGAATCAGGCGAAGTGAATCGCTTTGATTCCGAGGAAAGGCGCCCGAGTCGTCGAGATAGAGGTAAACGGACCCTTAAAACGGGGGGATTCCTTGAAAATGGCACGGGAAAAGCGAGGGAATCCAAAGCTTCGCAATAAAAATGCAATAAAGTTCGGCTCCATTTTGGCTATATAAATAAGGGGGTTAAGCGCTAACAGAGCTTTGACGAGGCAGAAAAGTGCATTTTTTGGCCGCTTTGTCACAAAAACAGCTTGCGGGTTCTTGGAACAAACCCTAGAACCCCCCTTACCGAAGCGCAGCAATGAGCTACGGGGCAGCGGACGGAACGAAGCGGAGACGCTAAGGGACTGAAGTGAAAGAGAAATTCAGAGGTACTGACGGCGGGGCGCGCTAGGTTAAGTTTAGCGCATCTTGTTGGTTTTTGTCTCTACGTTATTTGAAAATTAGATATCTGAAGAGATATGTGGGCGGTTTGGTCTATTTCGATGGATCAACGTCTGTATATCGCGCTCTTAGGGCTTATGTCCGATGATAGAGTGTCAGCTTCACTGTTTGAACGGCTTTCGGTTGCTTTGGTAACTTTAAGTACATCAAACAGAAAAGACGCCATATGATTTCAGTAAGGTCATATGGTCGATGTGCAGAGGTTCGACGTCAAGGATAAGCAAGTAATTGCTTTTCAACTTGAGAGTTTGATCCTGGCTCAGAACGAACGCTGGCGGCAGGCCTAACACATGCAAGTCGAGCGCACCCTTCGGGGCGAGCGGCGGACGGGTTAGTAACGCGTGGGAATGTACCCTTTACTACGGAATAGCCTCTGGAAACGGAGAGTAATACCGTATGTGCCCTTCGGGGGAAAGATTTATCGGTAAAGGATCAGCCCGCGTTAGATTAGATAGTTGGTGGGGTAATGGCCTACCAAGTCTACGATCTATAGCTGGTTTTAGAGGATGATCAGCAACACTGGGACTGAGACACGGCCCAGACTCCTACGGGAGGCAGCAGTGGGGAATCTTAGACAATGGGCGCAAGCCTGATCTAGCCATGCCGCGTGTGTGATGAAGGCCTTAGGGTCGTAAAGCACTTTCGCCAGAGATGATAATGACAGTATCTGGTAAAGAAACCCCGGCTAACTCCGTGCCAGCAGCCGCGGTAATACGGAGGGGGTTAGCGTTGTTCGGAATTACTGGGCGTAAAGCGTACGTAGGCGGATCAGAAAGTAGGGGGTGAAATCCCAGGGCTCAACCCTGGAACTGCCTCCTAAACTCCTGGTCTTGAGTTCGAGAGAGGTGAGTGGAATTCCAAGTGTAGAGGTGAAATTCGTAGATATTTGGAGGAACACCAGTGGCGAAGGCGGCTCACTGGCTCGATACTGACGCTGAGGTACGAAAGTGTGGGGAGCAAACAGGATTAGATACCCTGGTAGTCCACACCGTAAACGATGAATGCCAGTCGTCGGGCAGTATACTGTTCGGTGACACACCTAACGGATTAAGCATTCCGCCTGGGGAGTACGGTCGCAAGATTAAAACTCAAAGGAATTGACGGGGGCCCGCACAAGCGGTGGAGCATGTGGTTTAATTCGAAGCAACGCGCAGAACCTTACCAACCCTTGACATCCTGTGCTAACCCGAGAGATCGGGCGTTCACTTCGGTGACGCAGTGACAGGTGCTGCATGGCTGTCGTCAGCTCGTGTCGTGAGATGTTCGGTTAAGTCCGGCAACGAGCGCAACCCACATCTTTAGTTGCCATCATTTAGTTGGGCACTCTAAAGAAACTGCCCGTGATAAGCGGGAGGAAGGTGTGGATGACGTCAAGTCCTCATGGCCCTTACGGGTTGGGCTACACACGTGCTACAATGGCATTTACAATGGGTTAATCCCCAAAAGATGTCTCAGTTCGGATTGGGGTCTGCAACTCGACCCCATGAAGTCGGAATCGCTAGTAATCGCGTAACAGCATGACGCGGTGAATACGTTCCCGGGCCTTGTACACACCGCCCGTCACACCATGGGAGTTGGTTCTACCCGACGGCCGTGCGCCAACCTTTCGAGGAGGCAGCGGACCACGGTAGGATCAGCGACTGGGGTGAAGTCGTAACAAGGTAGCCGTAGGGGAACCTGCGGCTGGATCACCTCCTTTCTAAGGATGTTTCTAGCTATGACTGTTTACAGTCATCGTGAAACACTTAGCAGGTCAGTAAACAAAACTGACCATATTTTAGAGGCACTTCGGTGCACTCTTCGGACCGAGCCGTCCTCATATCTCTTCAGAAACAGAACACGAGCTACCGCTCGTATGGGTCGGTAGCTCAGGTGGTTAGAGCGCACGCCTGATAAGCGTGAGGTCGGAGGTTCAAGTCCTCCTCGACCCACCAAGATCCCGCAAGGGAATTGATGGGGCCTTAGCTCAGCTGGGAGAGCGCCTGATTTGCATTCAGGAGGTCAGGAGTTCGATCCTCCTAGGCTCCACCAAGCATCTTACACAGTAAGATGGGAAGTCCTGACAGTGTCTTGCGAAGCAAGATCACGAGAAGGACACCTTAAGACAAAGATCAATTTGACCGTTAAGCACTGCTCGCAGTTCTTAACCGTCCAATTGGACGAATTAACATCGTAAAGAGAGATACAGTTACTTTAAGTAATTAAAGTAACAAACATCACTGTTTGATCGCGCCGAGTGTGGCGATGATCTCAGTATGGTGCTGATGACCTTCGGGTCTGACGCGAGCATTTACCATGAACTGTTTCCTCGGTTCCGTAAGTGTTTGCCATCTGAAATGAACAGTGTTGTCCAAGTCAAGTACACTAACCGAGACAGTCGTAAGGCTGTCTGAAACGTAGCAATCCGCACGGGTTGCTACAGTTATGTATGCTTTTGATCTAGGAACAGTTCGCACAGTTTCTTACCAGCTTCTGTGTGATACGAGAGACTTTTAGTCTTTCTCTTTCTGGATCAAATCAAGCGCGAAAAGGGCGTTTGGTGAATGCCTTGGCAGTAAGAGGCGATGAAAGACGTGATACTCTGCGATAAGTCATGGGGAGCTGAGAATAAGCTTTGATCCATGAATTTCTGAATGGGGCAACCCACCTGATACTTTGTTATTATTGCTCAGCAATGAGCAGCTAATAATGAGGTAAACCAGGTATTTCTTTGTTGAATATATAGACTTAGAAAAGCAAACCCGGGGAACTGAAACATCTAAGTACCCGGAGGAAAGGAAATCAATTGATACTCCCCTAGTAGCGGCGAGCGAACGGGGACCAGCCGAGCCTCAATTGTGGTTAGAATGCGTTGGAATGCGCAACCAAAGTGGGTGATAGTCCCGTATAAGAAGCATGAGAGGACGTATTAAGTAGGGCGGAACACGTGAAATTCTGTCTGAAGATCGGAGGACCACCTTCGAAGGCTAAGTACTCCTTACTGACCGATAGTGAACCAGTACCGTGAGGGAAAGGTGAAAAGCACCCCGACGAGGGGAGTGAAACAGTACCTGAAACCGAACGCCTACAATCAGTTGGAGGGTCCTTGCGACCTGACAGCGTACCTTTTGTATAATGGGTCATCGACTTGGTCTCTCAAGCAAGCTTAAGCCGTTAGGTGTAGGCGCAGCGAAAGCGAGTCTTAATAGGGCGAATGAGTTTGAGGGATCAGACCCGAAACCGAGTGATCTAGGCATGGCCAGGTTGAAGGTAAGGTAACACTTACTGGAGGACCGAACCCACATCTGTTGAAAAAGATCGGGATGAGCTGTGCCTAGGGGTGAAAGGCCAATCAAACTCGGAGATAGCTGGTTCTCTGCGAAATCTATTTAGGTAGAGCGTCGACCGAATACCCTCGGGGGTAGAGCACTGGATGGGTAATGGGGCCCCACAGGCTTACTGATCCTAACCAAACTCCGAATACCGAGGAGTACTAGTCGGCAGACACACGGCGAATGCTAACGTCCGTCGTGAAGAGGGAAACAACCCTGACCTACAGCTAAGGCCCCTAATTCATGGCTAAGTGGGAAAGCAGGTGGGACGACCAAAACAACCAGGAGGTTGGCTTAGAAGCAGCCATCCTTTAAAGATAGCGTAACAGCTCACTGGTCTAAATAAGTTGTCCTGCGGCGAAGATGTAACGGGGCTCAAGCCATGAGCCGAAGCTTAGGATGCATTTATTGCATGGTAGCAGAGCGTAGTGTGACATAGTTCCATGTGTCCTTATCCTCCTTCGGGTGGAATTGGACACAAGGAGCTTTCTGTGAAGCCGGCCTGTGAGGGATCCGGTGGAGAGATCACTAGTGAGAATGATGACATGAGTAGCGACAAAGAGTGTGAGAGACACTCTCGCCGAAAATCCAAGGGTTCCTGCTTAAAGCTAATCTGAGCAGGGTAAGCCGACCCCTAAGGCGAGGCCGAAAGGCGTAGTCGATGGGAACCAGGTTAATATTCCTGGGCCAGATGGAAGTGACGGATCTCGACTGTAGTTCATCCTTATCGGATTGAATGGGCTGCTTAGAGGTTCCTGGAAATAGCTCCATCATGAGATCGTACCCTAAACCGACACAGGTGGATAGGTAGAGAATACCAAGGCGCTTGAGAGAACTATGTTGAAGGAACTCGGCAAAATACCTCCGTAAGTTCGCGAGAAGGAGGCCCGGTTCCTAGGCAACTAGGGGCTGGGGGCACAAACCAGGGGGTGGCGACTGTTTATTAAAAACACAGGGCTCTGCGAAGTCGCAAGACGACGTATAGGGTCTGACGCCTGCCCGGTGCCTGAAGGTTAAAAGGAGAGGTGAGAGCCTTGAATTGAAGCCCAGGTAAACGGCGGCCGTAACTATAACGGTCCTAAGGTAGCGAAATTCCTTGTCGGGTAAGTTCCGACCTGCACGAATGGCGTAACGACTTCCCCGCTGTCTCCAACATAGACTCAGCGAAATTGAATTACCGGTCAAGATGCCGGTTACCCGCGGTTAGACGGAAAGACCCCGTGCACCTTTACTACAGCTTCACACTGGCATTAGGCCGAACATGTGCAGGATAGGTGGTGGGCTTTGAAGCAGAGACGCTAGTCTCTGTGGAGCCTCCCTTGAGATACCACCCTTGTTCTGCTTGATGTCTAACCGCGGTCCGTTATCCGGATCCGGGACCCTGTGTGGCGGGTAGTTTGACTGGGGCGGTCGCCTCCTAAATCGTAACGGAGGCGCGCGAAGGTTGGCTCAGAGCGGTCGGAAATCGCTCGTTGAGTGCAATGGCAGAAGCCAGCCTGACTGCGAGACTGACAAGTCGAGCAGAGTCGAAAGACGGCCATAGTGATCCGGTGGTCCCGAGTGGAAGGGCCATCGCTCAACGGATAAAAGGTACGCCGGGGATAACAGGCTGATACTGCCCAAGAGTCCATATCGACGGCAGTGTTTGGCACCTCGATGTCGGCTCATCTCATCCTGGGGCTGGAGCAGGTCCCAAGGGTACGGCTGTTCGCCGTTTAAAGAGGTACGTGAGCTGGGTTTAGAACGTCGTGAGACAGTTCGGTCCCTATCTTCCGTGGGTGTAGGATACTTGAGAGGAGTTGCCCCTAGTACGAGAGGACCGGGGTGAACGATCCACTGGTGGATCTGTTGTGGCGCCAGCCGCAGTGCAGAGTAGCTATGATCGGACAGGATAACCGCTGAAGGCATCTAAGCGGGAAGCCCCCCTCAAAACAAGGTATCCCTGAGAGCCGAGGTAGACTACCTCGTCGATAGGCCAGAGATGTAAGCGTGGTAACACGTTCAGTTGACTGGTACTAATGGCTCGATAGGCTTGATTTGATCCAGTAACAGAAAGACTTCTGTCACTAGTCAAAAGCATACACACACAATCAGCGTGCTGACTTGGACAATTTAGGAATTTATTTGGTTTGGTGATCATAGCACGAGCAAAACACCCGGTCCCATCCCGAACCCGGCAGTTAAGTGCCGTCGCGCCAATGGTACTGCGTCTTAAGGCGTGGGAGAGTAGGTCATCGCCAAACCTAATAAGTTCCTAAATATCTCTCGACGATAAACAAAACATTCAAAAAACGCCGCTGTGGTAATTCTCAGCGGCGTTTTGACGTTCCATACACAGTATATTCCGAATACCCTGCAAGCGTTGCAGAGAATAACTGGAAGCGATCCACGCGTTGGATGTATTCTGGAAAGGGATGACCAGCGCCAAGGCCTCTTTAAGCGCCTGTAAGCGGTTCTCGAGCTTCTAACGACGCCCATGCTTAGCGTGCAGTCGTTTTTATTCTACAGGCCGTTCTGGGACGCCCATTGTTTGGGTCATTGCCCTACATGGAAGCTTATAGCTAGTTAAGAAGGCTAGCAGCTGAGAGGCGCCAAACCACGACTGGTTTAGGCGCTTTGGAACTTAAGACCTCTATCGACTAAGTTGCCCCCTCTGATTGATTGGACTTGGGAATTAACTCCGCCACGTTCTAAGGCGAATGTGGCTTTGCGTATCTGCAACATCCGGCAATGAGCGCACGCTATCAAGAACTTCATCAAGTCGTGCTAAGGATGAGCATCGCAATTCAACAACCAAGTCAAAAGTCCCACTGATCGTTGAAACCTGTGTGATTTCCTTGATGCGGCGCAGCGACGCCAGAATACGCCGATCATCATCGGCGTTACCGCGAATGAGAGCGAAAGCGCTGATTTGATGTTCCCGCTCACCACGGCCCAGCTCAACCGTAAATTTTTCGATGACACCTTCGCGTTTTAATTTGTCGATCCGGTTCTGCACCGTGCCGCGCGAAACTGACAGTTCGCGTGCCAAATCGGCAGCAGAGGCACGGCCATCCCGAGTCAGCAAAAGCAGCAGCTGTTGATCAATGTCGTCCATTTGTGACCTTTCAAAAGAATGGGCTTACTAATAGTCAAAAATTTGATGATTAGAAAGTAATCTTGTATTTTGTTTAGCACCGTTCTCGTGAATTCTGCTCCCAAAGAGATATTGGGAAAACATCAATGAAGCTCGACGCTGCGGTACAGAACAAATCGCAATGTGATTGCGACTTGCGCTATTTCGCTAGCACCACGGATGCGTTGAGCGCGCAAATGGACCGCCCAATAAACACAATCGACTTCTTCGCGCGCGCTTCGGCAGGCGCAAGACATCACATTTGACATCTGAGGGTATCATGAAAAACATAGCAGTACTTGGTTTGGGCAAAGTCGGTCATCTGGCAGCAGAGCTTTTGCACGCATCAGGTTTCACCGTCACGGGTATCGACCAGAAAGAGCCCGAAGGGGCCTACCCGTTTTCCTTCAAAGCATTGGACCTTTCAAAGCCCGAAGAGGTTGTCAGCGAGTTTGCCCAGCAAGACGCGGTTTTGTCCTGCTTGCCGTTTCAGCTCAATATCGGTCTTGCAAAAGCCGCCGTCGAAGCAGGCGTGCATTATTTTGACCTGACCGAAGACGTACCAACCACCAAGGCCATCATTGAAATGTCCAAGACCGCCAAAGGCTTGATGGCCCCCCAATGCGGGCTTGCGCCGGGGTTCATTGGGATCGTTGGGGCGGATCTGATTAGCCAGTTCGACGACTGCCGATCCTGCAAAATGCGCGTTGGTGCATTGCCGCAGAACCCGACTGGGTTGATGGGCTATGCATTCAACTGGTCGCCTGAAGGTGTTGTTAACGAATACCTCAACGACTGCGAAGTCATCGAAGGCGGAGAGCGCAAGTGGGTGTCCCCGATGGAGTGGGTCGAAGACATCTATATTGACGGCGTAAAGCTCGAAGCTTTCACAACCTCTGGTGGCCTTGGCACCATGTGCGATACCTACCTTGGTAAGGTTGGGAATATTGATTACAAATCAATGCGCTATCCTGGCCACGTCCAGCAGATGAACTTTTTCTTCCATGAATTATTGATGCGGGATCGCCGCGCAGAGGCAGGCGAAATCCTTGTCGCGGCCAAGCCCCCCGTTGAAGACGATGTTGTATACGTGCACGCCGCTGCAGAGGGCCATGTAAATGGCCGCTTGGAACGGCGCGAATTTGTACGCGGATACCGCCCGATTGAGGTTGCTGGCAAACGGCGCACCGCGATTGCGTGGACAACGGCTGGATCGGTTGTGGCCATTATCGAAATGGTGCGTGACGGCAAACTGCCCAAAAACGGCTTCCTGAAACAAGAGGACATCCCGTTGGATGGTTTCCTATCTATGCCAACTGGAGCACTTTATGGTGGCTGAACAGCGCAAAACATATCTTGATGTCAAAGGTCTTCATAAGTCCTTTGGCAAACTTGAGGTGATTAAAGGGGTCAGCTTTTCTGGCGCCGAACACGAGGTTATCTCGCTTCTCGGGGCGTCGGGGTCGGGTAAATCGACGATCCTTCGCTGCATCAACCTGCTTGAGATGCCGACAGCAGGAACAATCGAAATCGACGGCGAGCGTTTGCCGCTAAAAGAAACACGTAATGGCATGGCCGTTACCAGCCACCGCGCGCTTTCCAACATCCGTATGGGGCTGGGCATGGTGTTTCAGCAGTTTAACCTTTGGGCCCATATGACGGTGCTGCAAAACATCATCGAAGGCCCCGTACAGGTTCTGGGGCTTTCAAAGGATGAAGCCGTCGCGCGGGCTGAGGCGCTGTTAGAGCGTGTGGGGATTGCGAACAAGAAAGACGTTTACCCCAGCCAATTGTCAGGTGGCCAGCAACAGCGGGTTGCGATTGCGCGGACCCTCGCCATGGATCCGAAAATTCTACTTTTTGATGAGCCGACCTCGGCGCTTGATCCTGAAATGGTCGGTGAAGTTCTAAGCGTCATGAAAGACCTCGCAGCCGAAGGGCGCACGATGGTCGTTGTCACCCACGAGATGGGCTTTGCGCGGGAAGTCTCGGACAAAGTCATATTTCTGCATCAAGGAAAAATTGCAGAAGCAGGCACACCGGATGAAGTATTCGGCGCGCCCAAAACAGCCGAATGCCAGCAGTTTCTGGCCAAGGTACTTTAACTAAACGAAAAACGAACTGGGAGAAGAAGATGAAAAATACACTTATGGGCGCAAGCCTCGCAATCATGGCAATGGCATCTGCGGCACAGGCCGAAGACGTGGTTCGCATCGCAACCGAGGGGGCCTACCCTCCGTTCAACAACGTGACTGCTGATGGCGAATTGGTCGGGTTCGACGTTGATATCGCAAAGGCGCTTTGTGCTGAAATGGCGCGCAAATGCGAAGTCGTCGCGCAGGATTGGGACGGTATCATCCCTGGTCTTGTGAACAACAAATATGACGCGATTGTTGCGTCTATGTCGATCACCGAAGAACGCCTTAAGGCGATCGACTTTACCGACCCTTACTATTCCAACTACCTGAGCGTTGTGACCAAAGATGGTTCAACTGTATCCCTTGATACGCTTGGGGATGTCGCGATTGGCGCGCAACGTTCAACTGTGGGCGCGCAATGGGCCGAAGATGAATTTGGGTCACGTGCCGATATCCGTCTTTATGATACAAACCCTGCAGCTTTCTCTGACCTTGCAGCAGGCCGTATCGAAGCCGTTGTGATCGACTTTCTTCCAGCCGCGGAATTCGTAAAAACCAACGACGGGTTTGGCTTGGCCGTTGATAAGATCGATATCAACGACAAGATCGGTATTGGCACGCGCCAAGGTGATGACGATTTGACCGCCGCGTTCAACGCAGCGTTGGAAACGATCCGTGCGAACGGCACCTACGAAGCCATCAGCGTCGAATACTTCGGCACTGATATCTACTAAGGACATTAAGCCCAGCAAGAGATTGCTGGGCTTGCTTTTCCCATGGACAGTATAAATTCATTTTTGGGGCCTTTGGCCTTTGGTAGCACCGGATGGGGCGATGATCTGGCGCGAGGCGCTTGGATCACCCTGACCCTTGCACTCTGGTCGATGTCATTGGGGCTTATCTTTGGCCTTGGTCTTGCTGGCATGAAATTGTCGCGCTTTGCACCGCTACGTTGGCTTGCGGCGGGCTACACCTTGTTTATTCGCGGCGTCCCCGAGTTTTTGATCCTTTTGGTGGTCTTCTTCGGGTCTGATGCTTTGATCAACGCAGGTCTTCTTTGGATGGGGTTTGAGGCAGGCGTCGAGGTGCCAAAATTCGCGGCAGCGGTGGCGGGGCTTTCGGCAATCTTTGCTGCCTATGCCTGCGAGATTTTCCGAGGGGCCTACCTTGCTGTTCCGCCGGGGCAGATCGAAGCAGCCGAGGCCATCGGCCTGTCGCGCGGCAAGATCTTCTGGCGCATTCGATGCCCGCAGATGTTGCGCTTTGCGATCCCGGGTCTGGGGAACCTCTGGATGGTGGTTCTAAAAGACACCTCCCTTGCGGCGGTGATTGCCTTGGATGAATTACTGCGCATCTCGAAACTGGGTGGCGAAACGGAAGGTCGGCAGCTGACGTTCTTTGTTGCGGCTGGGTGTATCTATCTTGCGCTGACGCTTGTGTCTGACATCGGACGAGCCTGGATTGAACGGCGTGCGCGCCGCGGAATGGTAAAGGTTTAGACCATGTATCAAGATTTCAAATATGCGATTTCCGATGGAATTTGCGCTGGCCTTAATCCGGTATCCACTGAGCTGTTTGCCAAATTCTGTCCGCGTTTTGTGGATGGTACTTTCGTCACGATCGAACTGCTTTTGCTGTCATCCGCGCTGGGTTTTCTATTGGCTGTAATATGGGTGTTGGCCCGCCTGTCGGGGTGGGCGGTGTTTTCGGTGCCCGCAAATATCTTTGTCTATTGTTTTCGCGGAACGCCTCTGCTGGTGCAGCTTTGGATCGTTTACTTTGGTGTCGGCAGTCTGGGCGAAGAAGGTTTGGGCGCGCTTTGGGTGTTCTTTAAAAACCCGTGGGCCGTTGGCCTTTTGATCCTGACGCTAAATACCAGCGCCTATGTCTGTGAAATTCTGCGCGGTGGCGTGGCGAATGTTGATCGGGGCCAGATGGAGGCCGCAATGTCCATTGGCATGTCTTGGCTCAACGCGATGCGCCGTATCATGCTCCCTCAAGCGCTGCGTATCGCATGGCCTGCATATGGCAATGAATTGGTGCTGTTGATGAAAGGAAGCGCGTTGATTTCAACGATCACCGTGCTGGATTTGATGGGCCAAACGCGGACGGTTTTTGCGCGAAACTTTGACCTGACTTCTTATGCTTATGCGGCGGTCCTGTATCTGATCCTCGCCAGTCTCATCACGCTGTTTGTGGCTGGGGTGCAAAAGCATTTCTCTAAAACACGAGTGGTAAAATGAGCTTTGCAAAAGCTGATCGCATTGCGTCGATCGCCCTGTCTGAAATTGTACAATTGTCAGAAGCGGCTGCCGCAAAACGCGCCGCTGGGGAGGATGTGTTGTCGCTGGGTACGGGCGAGCCTGATTTCCCCACACCGCCCCATGTGATCGCGGCGGCCAACCAAGCTGCGCTAAAGGGGGAAACACGCTATCCGCCAACCGCAGGCACACCCGCGCTTCGGGCTGCGATTGCGGAGGTCGCGGGGACAGCGCCCGCGAATGTCATCGTCTCAACAGGGGCGAAACAAGTGATCGCCAATGCTTTCGCCGCCAGCCTGAACCAAGGTGACGAGGTGATATTGCCAACGCCGTTCTGGACCAGTTACCGTGATGTGATCGGCATGTTCGGCGGCACAGCGACAATCGTGGAAACCAACGCAAAGGCGCGGTTCAAACTGTCGCCTGACGCGCTAGAGGCGGCGATTACACCGCGTACGAAATGGCTGCTGCTGAATTCACCATCAAATCCCAGCGGCATGATTTACACCCCTGAGGAATTGGCCGCCCTTGGCAAGGTGCTAGAACGCCACCCTCATGTCTGGGTGATGGCTGATGAAATTTATGAACACATCAGCTACATACCCTTTACGTCTTTCACAAAGGCCGTTCCGGCGCTGGCTGCGCGCAGTTTGATCGTCAACGGGGTCTCAAAGGCCCATTCGATGACGGGCTGGCGGATCGGGTGGGGTATTGGGCCGCAGGATCTGATAGATGCGATGACCACGGTGCAGGGGCAGATTACCTCTGGGGCGTCATCGGTCAGCCAAGCTGCGGCACTTGCCGCGCTGACAGGACCACAAGACCACCTCGCCACGCGCTGCGCCTTGTTTCAAAAACGCCGCGACAAAGTTTTTAGCGCGATTAATGCGATTGATGGCCTGTCCGCGATCCTACCTGATGGGGCGTTTTATCTTTTCGCTTGCTGTGCTCAGATTCTTGGGCCAAATGACACTGACGCCGATTTCTGCGCGCATGTTTTGGCAGCATCTGGGCTTGTGGTTGTACCGGGACGTGCCTTTGGAATGCCGGGTCACTTCCGCCTGTCCTACGCCTATTCTGATGCTGAGCTTGATGATGCCATGACACGCTTGGCGCAGGCGGCCCAAACCTATGTTTCAAAGGATATTTCACGTGTCTGAATATGTGTCTCCCAGCAAAATCCGTTCGATGTTTTCTCAGGCAATGTCGACAATGTATCGCGACGAAGTTCCCGCCTATTCTGATCTTCTCGAAATTGTTGAGACCACGAACAACAGCGTCCTAAAAACATCGCGAGCGGCGGATTTGCGTGTTGACCAAGACGAAGATCTGGACCGGATTTCAGATGAACGTCACGGCGCGATCCGTGTAGGCACAGCAAGTGAACTCTCTATGATCCGCCGTATATTTGCGGTGATGGGCATGGTGCCGGTCGGGTATTATGACCTTGGCGTTGCGGGCATTCCCGTTCACTCTACGGCCTTTCGCCCCATTGACCGCGATGCGTTGGCGCAAAACCCTTTTCGGGTTTTCACATCCCTGTTGCGCTTAGAGCTGATCGAAGATGAAGCCCTGCGCGCGATTGCGCAATCGACCCTGAGCGCGCGAAATATTTTCACACCACGCGCGATCGCCTTGACCGAATTGGCCGAAGAAAACGGTGGTTTGAACGCATCTGAAACCGCCGAATTTGTGCAAGAGGTGCTAGAAACCTTCCGCTGGGCGGAGGATGCGATTGTCACGGAAGAAACCTATAAAAAGCTGCACGATGCGCATCGTTTGATTGCGGATGTCGTTGGTTTTCAAGGGCCGCACATTAATCATCTTACACCTCGGACGCTTGATATCGACGCGGCCCAGCAAGAGATGATTGAACGCAAACTCCCTGCCAAAGCCATCGTTGAGGGGCCGCCCAAACGGGATTGCCCAATCTTATTGCGCCAGACCAGCTTTAAGGCGCTGGATGAAAAGGTTAAATTTGTCGGCGCAGCCGAGCAAGGCACGCACACAGCGCGCTTTGGCGAAATCGAAGAACGCGGTGTCGCGCTAACCCCAAAAGGCCGCGCGCTTTATGATCGTTTGCTGTCCTCAGCCCGCGCAAAAGTGCAGCCCAATCCAGATGGTAGCAATGCGGCCGCCTATCTTGAGGCTCTTTCCGCAGCCTTCGCCGAATTTCCGGATGACTGGCGCATGCTCCATGATCAAGAGTTGGCCTATTTCCGTTACTCGGTTGTTGGTGAGATCACGAGTGGTGATTTGAACGGCTTGCTTGATGCTGGTGTGGTTCAGATTTCCCCCATCATTTACGAAGATTTCCTGCCCGTTAGCGCCGCTGGCATCTTCCAGTCGAACCTTGGTGATGACGCAGCACATGTCAGCCTATCCCTCTCTAGCCGCGATCAGTTTGTAGCGGCCCTTGGGGCTGAACCAGCGGATGAATTTGCAGTTTATGAAGCAATTCAAAACGCGTCTTTGGCGAAAATCCCCTTGCGCAAGGTGTCCTGAAGGGTGGCTTTGGTGACGGCTCTTAAATCTGCGCTTCCAGAAGTCGACATGTTGACCGAGGTGGCCGATATGGCGCGGTTTGTCTCTGGTGTTCGGGGTGAAACGGGTAAAGCTGCCGCTGTGCTGCGCCCAGAAAGCAGCAAGGAGATGGTACAGGCGGTCTGTGCGCTGAACGCGCTGGGCATCCGCTATCATACGCAGGGGGGTAACACGGGGCTTGTTGGTGCATCCATTCCTGACGCCACTGGTGAACAGGTTGTGATCAGCACCGAGCGGTTGAAAGACGTGTTTGAGGTGGATCTTGAAAACCGTTCTTTGCGTGTATCGGCGGGCTTTCATCTGTCCGAAGTGAATGAACGGCTGGAGCCGCACGGATTATTTTTCCCTATCGATCTCGGCTCTGATCCGCAGATCGGGGGCATGATCGCAACCAACACTGGTGGTGGTCGTTTCCTGCGCTACGGCGATATGCGCCAACAGGTTCTCGGCTTGGCGCTCATCACATCCGCCGGTGAGGCGGTGAAACTTCGCGGGCCAGTGCGTAAGGCGAACACTGGTACCGACTGGATGCAACTGGCCATCGGCAGCGCGAGCGATTTTGGCATCATAACCGAAGCTGTTCTAAACATCGAACCCATCCCGCGTCAGCAAGCGACCGCCTTGATCGTCCCCAAGGACGAGGCCGCGATACTGCCGCTGTTGCAGGCTCTTGAGCGGCTTGCAGGCCCCATGTTGTCTGCCTTTGAGTTCATGAGCCACGCCGCGATGGAGGCGGCGTTTGCCCACATCCCAACGCTGCGCAATCCATTTGCAAATGGGGTTTTGCCCCAGATTGCACTATTGGTCGAACTTAGCCGCCCTAATGAGCCCGCCGCATGGGAAACCGATTTGGATGAGGTGCTTCAGCAGATCCTGATGGCGATCTGGGAAGGCGAAGATGTTGCGATCGAAGACGCGTTGTTTGGCCGCGCTGATACAATGTGGGCCATGCGCCATGGGCTGTCAGAAGGGGTGCGTTGCACGGGCAAGCTGTATGCCTTTGATTTGGGATTCCGCAGGCAGGATGTGCTGGCGTTTCGTGCCGCCATGCAGGTCGACCTAACCCAGCAATTCCCCGATGTCCAAATCTGTGATTTCGGACATGTGGGGGATGGCGGCTTGCACTTTAATCTCGTGGTTGATCCTGCAAGGCATTCCGCAACGTTTGAGGAAGAGCTTAGAGATTGGGTTGTTGAAAACGCGGTTGATAGGTTCGGAGCGTCTTTCAGCGCCGAGCATGGCATTGGACCAAAGAACCAAAAGTACTTTGATAAATACGGCCAGACGCAGCCTTTCCCCATCAACTGACACAATCTGCGGGGGGATGGGCGCAACAGCTCATCCTTGCCCCCGCAGTGGCCAGCATCGGTTCTACTCCTAGGTAGGTAGCTTACTTGTGGCTTAGTGCTTTGCTCAAGGATGACAACAGATCTGCGCGCGTTACAGGCTTCATCAAACGGATGTCCTCGGGCCTAAGCCCGTTGCCATGAACGGTGGCTTCGCTGGCATAGCCAGACATAAACACCGCAGGCAGTTCCGGAGCGATTTTGCGAAGCTCTTTGGACAGGTTCGTGCCCTGTAATGTCCCTGGCATGACGATGTCTGTTAATAGCAGATCAAATGTAGGGTCCGCCTGAAAAATTTCAAAGGCGATATCACCGGATTGGGCGCGGGTGACATCATAGCCAGCGGTCTCAAGGGTAGTTGCGATCACAGTCAGGACATCTGGCTCATCCTCGGCCACAAGAATGCGCTGCCCCGTTGAGGTGGCAGGTTTGCGCTGGGCAATCTCTTGCGGGGCGGGTGGCTCATCGGCCCCGACAGCACGGAAGAACAGCTTGAATGTCGAACCGACACCAGCCTCGGTATAGACCTGAACCGTACCGCCGGATTGGCTCATGAAACCGTGGACCATCGACAGACCCAATCCAGAACCCGCGCCAGGTGGTTTGGTGGAATAGAAGGGTTCAAACAGATGCTTGGACACTTCTTCGGAAATGCCGCTTCCTGTATCGCTCACGGCTAGCATTACGTATCGGCCGGGTTTTAGTTCTTGTTTACGGCTGTCGATATAGGGCTGATCAATGCGGACATTCGCCGTTTCGATGGTCAGCTTGCCACCGTTTGGCATCGCGTCGCGGGCATTCAAAATGAGGTTAAGCAAAGCACTTTCGGTCGAGCTGGGGTCAGCTTCGATGCTCCATAGGCCCTCAAGTAGGCTCGTCTCTATCGAAATGGTCGAGGGTATGGTGCGGCCACTCCAGCTTCGGGTATCACTGACCAGTTTGTTAAGTTGGATTGTTTCAGGTTCTAAGCGCGCCTTTTTCGCAAAGGCCAGCATGTTTTTGGTTAAATCAGCACCTCTGAGGCTGGCCCGAATGCCTGCATCAATCAGCTCCAAGAGATGATCCTCGTCTATCTCGTCGCGGAGAAGCTCTAGGTTGCCGATGATAATGGCGAGCAGGTTGTTGAAATCATGCGCAACACCGCCAGTTAACTGGCCCACGCTTTCATGCTTTTGCGCCTGATGGGCGACCTCGCGTTGCCGATTAAGCTGTTTCTGAAATTCAACTTCCTTGGTGACGTCTAGAACAAAGCCGTCTGTCTGCACATGACCTTCGGTGGTAATGGCCGCACCTGTATTCGTTTCCAGCCATTTCTCTTCGCCTGTTCGGGTTGTGATCTTGAAACGATGTTGAAACGGTTTGAGGGTTTTTGCGGATTTTTTGAGCTTGGCCTCCATGTTATCCAGATCATCTGAATCATGTGCAGCACTTAACAGAGAAAAGTCGCTCATTATTTCTTTGACGCTATAGCCCCAAATACCCTCAACCTGAGAGCTAAGGTAGGTCGGGGTTGGGTTATCTGGGTCGCTCATATTTAGCGAAATCGTTGCGCCAGGTAGGTTGGTTAGAATGCGTTCCAGTCGGGCTTCGACAGCATGGCGGCGCTTTTCGTTAATTTTGCGATTTGTAATGTTGCGAACGACAACGATAATTTCGGTTGTTCCCGTGATGGCGCTAATACGCGCTTCGAAATGTTTGGTGCCTTCGGGGAAATCAAGATCGTAGTCAAATTCAACGATTTCACCTGTCCGGCGGTGCGCCAGGAGGTTTTCGTTGAACTTTTCCAACGTATCGGGAGGCAAAATATCCACCAGATTTTGACCAATCAGATCTGGTGTCGGAACAAGAAGATCGGAGGGGCTATGAGTGTTGCAGTCCAACAGGTTCCCGTCGTAATCCACTCGGAAATAGGTATCGGGTAGGGCCTCGATCAGGGCGCTCATGCGTTCTGTTTGAACGGCGCGTTCATCTTGGGCTTGTGTTCTGTCTTGCATCACTTTCAAAAAGCTTTGGGTCACGTCGTGGACATTTTGCGATGCGTTTTGGTTGATCAGATCACGTGACGTGATCGAGCTGCCGCTGAAACGCTCGATCTGCTCAAAGGTTTCGATCATGCTTTGTGCTGGGCGGAAAACCATTCTGTTCAGTTGGCGCATCGTTATGAGCCAAATCAACGCCCAGCCGCCACCGAATGCCAACATCTGGCCAAGGATCGCCTTGTTGGCGGCAGAAATACCCGCGTCGACAGGTACGCCAAGCGTCATAAAAACCTTGTTGTTCTCGTCATTGAAGAGATGTGAGCGGTGAAAGATGCGCGTTACATCGTCTTCTCCTAGGATAATTTGACCAGATTGCGCAGAACTGGATTCCTGTTCGAAACCATCGCCATTCAATGTTGTTCCTGTGGTTCTGAGGTTTGGAGGGTAAGAGGCGATAACCGAATTGCCGCTGTCTAGGACAAAGGCAATGCTCCCTTCTGGCAGGTCTAATTGATCTAACTTTGTGGCCCACCAATCCAAAGACACAACAGCAACAGTAGCGCCAAGCGGGGTCTGCGGGTCTGATGGATCAAGAATTGGATAGGCAAAGTTAATACTGGTCGATTGCGCAACCCGATCAACCTGAAAAGTGCCGATGCTAAATATCTTTTGATCCATCGCCTTACGGATGTAAGGGCGATCCGATACATTTACCGGCTTCGACATCGGCAAGGCATTGCACAAGAGGTCGCCATTTGCATTGGGCACGCCAATGTTGACGTATTGGGGGGTGAGGGGCAGGATTTTGGCCAGAAACTCTCCGCATTGATCAGCGTTGGGATCACGAAGGGCGGGGACCTTTGATAGTTCCTTTAGAAAGTTTTGGGTGTCGGTAATGATCGCGGATTGAGAATCTATCGTCCGTGAAACAGCGTTTTGTGAGACGAGTTCGTAATCTTGCAGGATGTGCTGGCGTTCCTGTAACCCAAGGATGAAAATAATCGCTACGGTTGCAAGAGCGGTAAGCGTCAGGATTAGCTGTAATTTAAAGCGGTTTGCCTTGGTGAGCGCTGCAAAGCTTTGCGAGAATGTGGTTGCCGAGTGATCTGATGAGAAATTCGGCATCCCCAAAACTCCGTTACTGAACTAAATAATGTCACCTGAGGTTGAACTTCATCAGAGATATTAACGATAGTCAAACGTTTGACGTGAGCCGATGCCTGAAAATACCGCACAGTTTGGCGCAGCCTAGTTGGATGCCATTGCGAGTTCTCGCTCGATTTTCGCGGTCTCTTTAGCCTGTTGAATGACAAGCTCCATGGTCGCGCGGGCACGGTCCGTCAGAACGGCTCCCTTTGGGTAGGCCACAAAGACTTCAAAAAACGAAGGGCTATGGGGGGCCACCCTGACCAATAGACCTTGGCGTTCTTCGTTTTGACAATAAGCAACGGGCATCTTGGCGTGTCCTTCGCCAGCAACGGCGAGTTGGCGCAGGATCGCGTAATTTTCACACATCAGGGTTGGGTTCGCGGCTTTGGCATTTTGCGAATTATAAGCGAGAATACGGGGCGAAGTTTGTTTGGCGCAATCAGGCGCTGCGTAAACCTGAAATTCATGCTCGCCGATCTTGCGCACGATTTGTGTGCTGTCGCGTAGTTTTCCAGCACGAATTGCAAAATCCACACGGTGGGCGCGCATGTCCTGAATTTCCGCGCTCAGCAACAGCTCAATACGAATATCGGGAAAATCGCTGCGCAGAGTTTTTATGATCGGGACAACGCAAATGTCAGCCATGGCCGCAGTTGTTGCAATACGTACAACGCCGCGCATCTTGTATTTTGATTCAGCGACGTCGCGTGTTGCGAGGTCCAATTCGTTTAATAGCGGTGAAATACGATCCAGATAGGCGATGCCATCATTGGTTAAAACCACGGCTCTGGTGGTGCGAAGCAACAGCTTTACACCCAGCGCGTCTTCCAAGGCTGTTATGTGACGTGACAGCGTGGAAACCTGCATTCCCAAAACCTTTGCAGCTTTAGAAAAACTTCTTTCACGGGCCACGACAGCGAACTGGTTCAAGGTGTCAATTTTGATTTTCTTTATTGTGGCCATAGGATTACTATCGCCTGAACCATACCCGAAAAGCAACAAGCCTTGCGTGGCGCGTTACCGCGACTGCAAAAGAAACAGCGCGAGGCCGTCAACGGAATGGTTCCGTTCAGGTATCGAAAATTGAAAATCGCGGCATTCCTCTTCCTTGGGTTATCTCATACGGTTGCACAGACCTATTCATTGAAAGGATGCTGGCGTGCGGATTGGAGTAATTGGGTGTGGCAACATGGGCGGCGGCATGGCCGCGCAACTGCTGGCAGCAGGAAAAGACGTAACTTGTTTTGACCCACATGCTGAAACACTAGAGAAAATAGTGGCGCGAGGTGCAAAAGCTGCTGAAACGCCTTCCCAGCTTGCCCAATCCGTCGATGTTATCATCCTGTCGCTGCCAAAGGCGGCGGTAGTCGATGCGGTTATGCGGGACATGCTTTCGGATATTCGGCCAGATACAGTGATTTTGGATACGTCCACCTCCGAACCCACAACCTCACAGGCAATGACTGCCTTGGGGGCAGAGCACGGGTTCGCCTTTGTTGACGGTCCAGTCAGCGGCGGGCCAGCGGCGGCGAATGCGGGCACGATGACGATGCTGCTGGGGGGCGCCCCCGATGCCATCGAAATTCTGCGCCCCGTTTTAGACGTCATCACCGCCAAAACAGTAACCGTAGGCGGTTCGGGCGCTGGGCATGCGGCAAAGATCGCCAATAACATGCTTTGCGCGGCTAATCTGGTTTTGGTGGGTGAGGCGTTGCGCCTTGGGAAGGCTGCTGGTGTCGCCCCGCAAGATTTGCTCGAAGGGATCAATGCAGGATCAGGGCGCAGCGGCGTTAGCGAGGTCAACTTTCCCAAATGGATTTTGAACGACGCCTTTGATTCCGGTTTTACCATGGGGCTCATGCGCAAAGACGTGGGATTGGCGCTGGCGCTGGCAAAAGAAACCAAGGTGGACATCAGCGGGTTCCAAGGGTTGGCCGATATCTGGCTCAACCATTCTGATGCATTGGCCGACAATGCGGATTTCAACGAGATTGTTAAGGTAGCAAAACATGACTGATCGCAGGCAAAAACTCCTCACCGCTATGGCTGCTGTTGGTTTGGGCGAACGCCCCCAAAGCATCATCGGTGGGGCCCTTGTAGACGGGGCAGGCGATGAGGTGACATTGATCGACCCCTACACCGAAGAGGTGTTGCTCAGCTATCCTGACGCAGGGGCCGAACTGGCCGCAGCCGCCTGTGCCGCGGCATCGGCGGCGCAACCCGAATGGGCCAAAGGCATTGCAGCGGCCGCCCGTGGCCAAGTGATGCAAGACATCTCGCGCGCGGTTCTGGCAAAGGCTGAACACCTCGCAACGATCGAAGCGATTGTCGCAGGCAAGCCGATCCGCGATTGCCGGATCGAGGTCGCCAAAGTGGCCGAAATGTTTGCCTATTACGCGGGTTGGGCGGACAAACTGCATGGCGAAGTAATCCCCGTGCCCTCTGGCCATTTGAACTATACGCTGCGCGAACCTTTGGGGGTCGTTTTCCAGATCACCCCATGGAACGCGCCAATCTTCACTGGGAGCTGGCAAATCGCACCTGCCATCGCCACAGGCAACGGCGTAGTGATCAAGCCAAGCGAGCTAACCCCAATCACAACAGTCGCTTTGGTGAAAATAGCCGAAGAGGCAGGCCTGCCGCGTGGCTTGGTTAACGTCTTGTGCGGGCTTGGCCCAACGGCTGGACAGGCTGCGATCGAAAACGCGGCCGTGCGCAAAGTCGTCTTTGTCGGCTCGCCAGAAACGGGTCGCCGCGTTGCAATGGCCGCCGCTGCCGCCTTGAAACCCGCAGTGTTAGAGCTAGGCGGAAAATCCGCAAACATCGTCTTTGAGGATGCCAATCTGGAACACGCCTGCCTTGGCGCTCAGGCGGCAATTTTCTCGGGCGCAGGGCAAAGCTGTGTCGCGGGATCGCGGCTGTTGGTTCACCACTCCGTCCACGAAGAACTGGTTGATATGATCTCGACTGGGATGAATAGCATCACGCTGGGTGACCCGTTGGATGACGCGACCGAGATCGGCCCGATCAGCAATGCGCGCCAGTACCAGCATGTAAGGGGTATGATTGATCAAGCGCAGTCAGCAGGCGCGTCTGTTTTGTCGCGCAATTCGGTAGACGCACGCGGGTATTTCGTGGCGCCAACTGTTTTGCGGGGGCTAACCAATGCCGCCAACGCAGCCCAGCAAGAGATATTTGGCCCCGTTGTCACCGCGATCCCTTTTGAGGACGAAGAGCAGGCGATCGCTTTGGCCAATGATACCGATTTCGGTCTGGCCGGCGCTGTCTGGACGGCGGATGTAGGGCGCGCCCACCGTATGGCGGATGCCGTTCGGGCAGGTACATTCTGGATCAACAGTTACAAGGCCATCCATGTTTCATCGCCCTTTGGCGGTTCGCTGAATTCGGGTTTTGGCCGCTCCAGCGGCACGGACGCGTTGATGGAATACACCTCGGCCAAAAGCGTGTGGCTTGACAGTGCGCCCAAGCCGCGCATCGCTTTTGGATATGTATCGTAAGGGTAATTGATGAAGCTTGTTGATGATGTCACCGCGCTGCTGCGCAACTCTCCGCGAACTGCGGCGGTGCTGGATCTAGGGCCGTTCGACGGATTTGCACAGTTGGCAGGGGCGCTGTTCACGCGCCTTTGCCAGTCGCCTGCCGTTGGCGGTGCAGTGCAACAGGCCTACGGCGACGATGCAGTGCTGGTAAAGCTGACCGCCTATGACATCGCCGAAACCGCCCGCCGCAACTTTGAGCCAGGCGGCGCGGCGGCGACGCTGCTGTTTTCACGCGGGGTGCATGCGATCATGGGGCACCGCGTGGCGCACAAACTGTGGAGGGACGGTGAAACAAACCACGCGCTGGCGTTAAAGGCCGCGTTTGGGCGCGCGTTTTCGACCGATATCCACCCCGCTGCGCAAATTGGCGCTGGGCTGTGGCTGGATCATGGGCTGGGGTTTGTTGTGGGCGAAACCGCTGTCATCGGAAAAGATGTCTCGATCTGGCATAATGTGACCTTGGGCAGTTCCCTCAACGATAGCGGCCCCCACAGGCACCCGCATCTGGGCGATGGTGTGGTGATCGGCGCAGGGGCAACCCTGCTGGGTGGTATCACGGTTGGTGCAGGTGCCAACATCGCCGCAGGTGCAATTGTGGTTGCAGATGTCCCCGCGCAGACCTTGGCCGTGGGCGCAAAGGCCACACTGAAAGGGCCAGCGAAAGTCAGTTTTGAAAGAGACAAGGATTAATCCCATGAACGCATCCTTTGGGTTAGATCACCCGCTCCTCGCCACAAATGATATCGAGGCGCTGCGCGATCGGTTGATCGCCTTGGGTTTTAACATGACCGCCATTGGCAAACACCCATGGGGCACCAGCACCAGCCTAGCGATGTTCAACGGTTGCCTGCTGGAGATCATGGGCATCTATGATGATAGTCTGCTGGATGAGGTCCCCGCAGGGGAGTTCCGCTTTGGCCGTCACGTTTATGAACATCTGCAAAAACGCGAAGGCATCGCCTTATCCGCGCTACACAGCACCAATGCGCTACAGGATGCGCATCAGGCCGAAAGCGCGGGGTTTACCCTTGCTGGGCATCTTGAGTTCGGGCGCGATGTGACGCTGCCCGATGGCACCTCTGGCCGCACAAAGACAACACTGGCCCTATTGCCCAACGAACAGTTCCCGCGCCTTTCTCTCTTTCTCTGCCAACAGCACCGCCCCGACCTGATCTATGTGCCCGAATGGTTAGAGCACCCCAATGGCGTGAATGGTATCTGTGGTGTGAATATCGTGGCAGGCGTGGCGGATCACGCTGCGCTGAAACAGCTATTCTCGGGTTTGTATGACGGCTTTACCCCTTTTGACGGCGGGTTCGAGTTTCAAACGGCCAATGGCGTCTTGCGCGTGTATGATCGGCCCTCGTTTGAGCGTGACATCGCGCCTTTGCCAAAGGCTATGCAGCACGAGGAACACCCCTTTGTCGCGGGTATGGACCTTCGTATGACGAATGCGCAGCTGATGGCGGGATTTTTGCACACTGCGGCGATTCCCTACCGCGAGTATGAGCAGGGTTTTGTGCTGGAGGATGCAACATTGACCGCGAATACTGTTTTGCGGTTTTGCAATTAGTTTGTGCAATCCGGTGCGCCCTCTGGCGCAAACAGCCCCGCGCGGAAAAGGGGGGTGGCTTGTTGGGGCCAAAATTTAGATAAAATTTATCAATGGCTTGTGGGGGGGAGGGGCGACGATCCTCTGCTTCCGCCAAAGGGTTTTTAACCATGGCTTGCCCCAAATGCAGGCGAGGTCGCTGTTACAAAAGTTTTTCAAAACCGACACAAAGGCGCAACTTCGCCTGCCTAAACGACCCTTAGACACGGGGGTTGTAAGATGTTGCGTTTTGACGAAATCACAAAAAGCTTTGGGGCCAATACGGCCGTAGAAGCAGCGAGCTTTACCGTTGATGAACCCATGATGATCGGGATCATCGGGCGCTCTGGTGCGGGTAAATCCACGCTTTTGCGGATGTTGAATCGGCTGACGGATGTTACCTCGGGCGAGATCACCTTTGAGGGTCAAAACATCACAAACCTGCGCGGCGCGGCCAAACGCAACTGGCAGTCGCAATGCGCGATGATTTTTCAACAGTTCAATCTGGTGCCGCGTATGGATGTGGTATCGAATGTGCTGCATGGCACGTTGAATCGCCGCTCGACGCTGGCGACAATGTTCAACCTTTATCCCGATGATGACATCCACCGCGCTATCGATATTCTCGAACGTCTCGGCATTGCCGAACATGCGCCAAAGCGCGCCGAAGCCCTATCAGGGGGGCAGCAACAGCGCGTCGCCATTGCACGTGCTTTGATGCAGGACCCCAAAATCATCCTTGCGGATGAACCGATTGCCTCGCTTGATCCGATGAACGCGCAGGTTGTCATGCAATCCTTGCGCGACATCCACGAACAGGACGGGCGCATGGTGATTGCAAACCTGCACACCCTAGATACCGCGCGCCGCTATTGCGACCGCGTTATCGGCATGCGCGATGGCAAAATCGTCTTTGACGGCACGCCCGCACAACTGACCACTGGCGTTGCCCGCGACATCTACGGCGCGGACGCCAGCTTTTCCGAGGCGACGACCTCTACGGAAATCGAAACGAATGCAGCGGCCCAAAAGCTACTGGCCTATGCAGCGGCGCAATAGCGTCATCCCTTTCCCCGCGCCCTTTGCGGGGCGCTTCTTAACCAAAGAGAGAAGACAGATGAAAAAGATCATCGCACTTGCATTGATGAGCACAGCAATCTCTGGCGCGGCCATTGCTGACACAAACGCGGTAACAGAATTCCGCATCGGCATCTTGGGCGGCGAAAACGCTCAGGACCGCATGAACAGCAACGAATGCCTGCGCGCCTATACCGAAGAGCTGCTGGGCGTTGAAACAAAACTGTTCGCCCCCGCAGACTATAACGGCGTTATTCAGGGCCTGCTGGGCGGTACGTTGGATATGGCATGGCTTGGCGCGTCCTCCTACGCGGCTGTGCACATTCAGGACCCCGACGCGGTTGAGCCTGTCTTGGTCAAGATCAACCTTGATGGTTCATATGGCTACCACTCCATCGGTTTCGCCCGCGTCGACAGCAACATCAAATCGCTGGAAGACATGAAGGGTAAGACCTTTGGCTTTGGTGATCCAAACTCTACCTCTGGCTATCTGATCCCTTCGATCGAAATCCCCCAGCAGACCAGCGCATCAATGGAAAGCGGCGACTACTTTGGCGAAGTGAAATTCACTGGCGGCCACGAGCAGACCATCGTTGCGGTGAACAATGGCGACATCAACGGCGGTGTGACTTGGGCTGATGGTCAGGGCAACTGGGAAGACGGCTTTAACTCGGGCGCGCTGCGCAAAGCGGTTGATGCGGGTCTGGTCGACATGAACGATCTGGTCGAAATCTGGCGCTCCAAGCCGATCCCGGAAGGTCCGGTTGTTCTGCGCTCGACCCTGCCACAGGACGTTAAGGACAAGATGACCGCATTGGTTGATGGCCTGCACGAAGCAGATCCAGAGTGCGCCTATGGTGTTGCAGCGGGCGAAAGCCTTGGCTTCAACCCGATCACACATGACGCCTATGTGTCCATCGTTGAGGCCCGCAAAGCCAAATCCAACTAAGACATCGGTTTCCAAACAATCCGCTGGCCCCGACACCGTTTGGGGCCAGCATTTTTATGAGGTGGGTCATGACGGATATTTCTGAAACAGCGCCAAAGATGCCAGACATCCGGCAGCAATATATGTCGCAGATGCGATCCAAACGGATCATGAATATGATCTTGCTGGTGCTTTTCTTTGGGCTGTTGATTTCGGGGTTTCGCACCGCTGATGACCGAAACGCAGGCGGGTTCTGGGACGGGCTTGGCAACGTTTTTGACTTTCCGATGGATGTGTTTAGCGAAGCGGTTGAACGCGCCCATCTGCTGCCTGGTTATTTGCTGAAATACCTTCCGTCATTGATCGAAACGATCAATATTGCCGCCGCTTCCACCTTGTTGGGCGGCCTTCTTGCTTTGGTCTTTTCGCTGCTGGTCACGCGGGGGCTGGCGCCTGTGCCGTGGCTGGTTTCGCCTTTGCGCCGCGTTTTGGATATTTTGCGCGCGGTGCCTGAAATCGTGATCGCGCTGGTGCTGATCTATCTCCTTGGGGGTGGGCCTATTCCGGCGATGATCGCCATTGCGCTGCATACGGTTGGTGCGCTGGGCAAACTGTTTTCCGAGGTGAACGAAAACGCCTCTCTTAAACCCGTCGAAGGGCTTGCCTCGGTCGGGAGCAGCTGGAGCCAGCGTATGTGGCTTGGCGTTGTGCCGCAGGTTGCGCCAAACTACCTCAGCTATGCGTTGCTGCGGTTTGAAATCAACATACGCGCCTCCGCGATCCTTGGTTTTGTCGGGGCAGGGGGCATTGGCTATGACCTGCGCAACACGATGAGCTGGGGACAGGGAAAATTCGACGAAGCCGCCGCCATCTTCCTTTTGCTCTTTCTCACCATTGTGGTCGTCGACCAGATATCCAGCACCCTTCGTAACCGCCTGACCCATGGCGCACGCCTGACGGAGACACACGCATGACCACCGCCGTTCTACACCAAAACGCAAAAATCCGATTTAGCCGCAAACGCATGATGTCCTTTGCAATGCCTGCAGTTGTACTGGCCTATTTCGCTTATATCTTTGTCGCCTTCGACTTTGTCGGCCTTAGCGGTCGGATCAATGTCAAAAACGCAGCGACATTGGTCTCTGACCTGTATAGCTACAAAACCCACGTCACCCGCGACAATCGCAATGGCAAAACCGAAATCGCCATCGAGGGCGAGCGCAAAGGCCGCTATGCCGAGGGCACCAGCCCCGATTGGGTTACGATGGGGGATAACCCCGTTATTGATCTGGAGGATGGGCACATCATCACCTTTGGTGATCAGGTCACCTATGAAATCCCCGATTATGGAACTGTCACCGCCACGCCGGGTGTGGGTGGCGTCAATGCGACCTTCCCCGCGGGGGATCTGCCTGACTATATCAGCACTTCCAAAAACCGTCTGATGATCATCACAGATGCTGGCCGTCTGACCGTGACACGCAACCGCACCGAGGTGTTCAAATATCAAACCGGATGGGAGCTGTTCTTTTTCACGCTCGATAGCCCCTATCACGGGCAAAGCCTCCCCCAGCTGGTATCGGCCGCCTTTGATGGACAGGCAGGCGCAATCTGGAGCGATTTCTGGAACAACAAGATGTGGCGCCACGGCGAGGTCGCTTGGGCCATTGTCGAGACAATCCTTATGGCGTTCCTAGGCACCTTTGGCGCGGCGATCATTGCTTTGCCTTTGGGGTTCCTTGCCGCCAAAAACTTTACCCCGCTGGGTGGCCTTCGGTTTGCGGCCCGTCGCGTGTTTGACTTTTTGCGCGGGGTGGATGGGCTGATTTGGACCATTGTCCTTAGCCGCGCCTTTGGACCTGGCCCGCTGACAGGCGGTCTGGCGATCCTGCTCACCGATACGGGGTCCTTTGGAAAAATGTTCTCGGAGGCCTTGGAAAACGTGGATGGCAAACAGATCGAAGGCGTCGCCTCGACCGGCGCCAAGCCGCTTCAGCGCTATCGCTTTGGGGTGATCCCGCAAATCACACCAGTGTTGCTCAGCCAGATCCTCTATTACTTTGAATCAAACACCCGTTCGGCTACGATCATTGGTGCAATCACAGGGGGCGGCATTGGCCTCTTCCTGACCCAAGCAATCCACACGCAGAAAGACTGGGAAGAAGTGAGCTATTACATCGTTCTTATCGTATTGATGGTCATGGCGATGGATACATTGTCAGGTTGGCTGCGCAGCAAGCTGATCAAAGGGGATGAGGGCGGTCACTGATGGCACGCCTGACTGCTGACAAACCATTCCTGCACCCTGACTGCGAGATAACCGATGCAACCTTTGGCAGATACATCGAAATCGGGCGCGGCAGCCGCGTGGCCCACAGCCATTTGGACGACTACTCCTACTGCGACCGCTACGCCGACATTGCCAATGCCTCCGTGGGCAAATTCAGCAACATCGCGGCCTTTGTGCGGATCGGAGCAACGGACCACCCGATGGAAAAAGCCAGCCAGCATCACTTTCACTATCGCTCGGGCGACTATTTTGACGATGCAACTCATGACGCAGACTGGTTCGCCTTTCGCCAAACCAGACGCGCCGTAATTGGCCATGATACATGGCTAGGCAACGGGGCGCAGGTGCGGCCAGAGGTAACGATTGGCCATGGTGCCGTTGTTGCAGGCGGGGCCATCGTGACCAAAGATGTGCCGCCCTATATGATTGTTGCGGGCATTCCCGCGGTGCCGCTGCGCGCGCGGTTTACCCAATCGGTTGCCGATCGGATGATGGCGCTGGCGTGGTGGGATTGGCCCCATGATGCGCTGCGCACAGCCTTGGATGATTTTCGCGCGATGCAGGCCGAAGCCTTTCTGGAAAAATACGAATAACTATTCCGCAGCGACTGCCCTGTTCGGCTGGTTCGCCATGATACGCCCAGCCAGATCCCCACAGATATGCGACCATCTGCCATTAGCGATGGTGCCTTCAATTTGGCGCGTCTGGCGGTTGCAGATCACCAGATCCGCCCGTTTCCCGTTGGCGATCTCGCCACGGTCATCCAGCCCCATCACCCGCGCTGGCGTTGTCGAAATCATCTGCCACGCTTCGCTGAACGGCATGAGCCCCATATCCGCCAGCCGATGCGCAGCGCGTGCCAGCGAGGGGTAGTGGTAATCGGAAACCAAGACATCACATAGCCCAAGCTTTACCAGATCGGTTGCCGCGATGTTACCGGATTGGGAGCCGCCGCGTACAACGTTAGGGGCGCCCATCAGGATCGGGTCATCATTGGCGCGCGCAACTTGGGCAGGGGCATGATGGGTGGGAAATTCGCAAATGCGCGCACCAATCATGCCGTAATATTCCCGTGTCGCGGCATTTGCGTCATCATGGCTGCCATAGGTGACACCCAGCGCGTCAAAGGCAGCAGACAGGCTGCAAAGATAGCGCGGTACCTGTGCGGCCTTTTGTTTGGTTGCCTTGATCAAGGCAATATGGCCCGCCAAATCGCGGCCCGCGCGTTTGCCCCAAATGGCAAGGCCCTCAGGGTCCGACGTGATCATCTCCATCGCTTCGCCGATGTGATCGTTAAAGATGACATAGTCGATTTTATGTTTGCGCACGGTTTCCAGCAGGCGCTCTTGTGTCTCTACCGTGTGGGTTTCACACCGCAACTGAATGCGAAGATCCGTCAAGGCCTGCGGCTGATAGGCGGCAAGGTCTTCCATAAAGGCCACGGCAAAATCCGGCCCACGGCTTCCCCCTTCCCAAGACCAGCTTTGCGCCATCCACGCGGTTGTGACCCCGTTGGCAGCGGCTTCGCGGTCCACCGATTGCAAACCAACTTCGCTGGGGAACGGAGCGCTAGGGCGGGGCGCAAGGTGGCGCTCAAAGGCGTCGCCGTGCAGATCAATAATGCCGGGTAATATCATGTAGCCTTCCAGCTCTACGTGCCATGGCGCGCAAAGCTGGCTGCGGTCTAGGATACGCCCGTTATCTACGGTCAATTCACCCGAAGTTAGACCGTTTTCGCGCAGGATTTGGCCGCCGGAAAAGCGCATGTTTTGGATATATGACATCGGTTTGCTCAGCCCGTTGAGTTTTTCCAACGTGTAACTTTCGCGTGTATCAGGATTATGACGGGTTACGCGTCAGATAGGGTCAGTGTCACCTTATCTCCGGCAAACCACGTGCGGCCCACTTCGATGGGGATACCGTCCCGATCCGCGTTTATGCTGATTGTCCGAAGAAGCGGCGCGTGTTCACTAATTTGCAGGTGCAGCGCCTGTGTGGCGCTGGCCAGTTTTGCGTTCACACGGGTGGATGTGCGCGTATAGTCGGAAAGCCCAGAAAGAGCCAAAGCGGATGTGACCGAAGTTTCTTCTTTGATGTGGTTCAACAGGTCGGGAAAGCGGTCGGCAGGGAAAACACTGCGAAACAATGCAATAGGTCGCCCCTCGGCCAGCGACAGCCCCTCATAGACATGAACAAGGGCCCCCTCGCTTAGGTGCAGGGCCTCATGCTCGGCTTCCAGCGCCGCCCGTGTGTCTAGCAGCAGAACCTTTTTCGCAGGCGTGCGCCCCGCCGCCCGCAAGTTTTGGTGAAACCGAACACGCCGCCCAATCGGGTAATCCGTAGGTGTCGAGGCCACAAACACACCCGCCCCCCGCCGCGAGATGACCAGCCCCTCATCCGCCAAGGCCGACATCGCATGGCGAACCGTATGACGGTTCACCCCAAAGCGCGCCGCCAGCACCGCTTCGGTGGGGAGCTTGTCACCCTCTCGGTAAATTCCATTGGCGATCTCGCCGCGAATTTCGGTCGCAATGGCTTTCCATACGGGGGTGCGATTGGTCATGTCATGAAAGTTTCATATTGCGGGGGATTGGCAGAAGGGGTGTTGTTGGTTATGATTTGTCTAGTTGTATAGACAACTCCGAAAGGTGTCTAGATGAATATGATGACCGACCCAAACGCGGCGCGAAAAGAATGGTTGAGCCTGTTGGCCAAATCCGCCGCTACCGATCTGGCGCAGCTATGGGAGAGGGCAGAGATGGCGCCCGACTATACCGTGCTGCGCGCCCCTGAGATTGGCAGCGTGATGGTGCGCGGCCGTGCGGGGGCCGTTGGTGCTGCGTTTAACTTGGGCGAAATGACGGTCACGCGGGCCTCGGTCAAGCTGGCCGATGGTACGGTAGGCCACGGATACGTGCAGGGGCGCGGCAAGGATCACGCGCTTCAGGCTGCCTTGGTGGATGCGCTGATGCAGACCGCGTTGGCCGAGCGGGCCGAGGCGGTGATCCTATCCCCGCTGCGCACCGCAAAGGCCAAGCAAAAAGCCAATCGCGCTGCCAAAGCGGCAGCAACCAAAGTTGATTTCTTTACCATGGTCAGAGGAGAAGACTGATGCAGTCTCATATTCTGGAAGGCGGTTTTGCCAACGCCCCCGTCGAGGCCAGCCATGCCTTTCGCGCCGTAATGACCGCGATGGCGCGCCCGGGCGAGATTGTCGAGCTGTCAGGCGCCCAGCCGCCTGCGCCTCTGTCGCCTGCTGCCGGTGCGGTGCTGCTCACCCTGTGCGATCCCGACACGCCAGTCTTTTTGGCGCCCAGCCATGATACGGATGATATCCGCAACTGGATCATCTTTCACACGGGCGCCCCCATCGCGACAGCACAGGATGCGATGTTTGCGGTTGGCGTATGGGCGGATCACCCTCTCGAGGCCTATTCGCGCGGCACTGCGGAATACCCTGATCGCGCGGCAACGCTGATTGTGGAAACCGATGCGCTGGCGAACGCGGGCGCAACCCTTCAGGGGCCAGGGATCAAAGATCAGACCGCCTTGTCCTTGCCAGAAACCCATGCGTTTCAACAGAACGCACGCCTGTTTCCGCTAGGCCTTGATTTCATTTTCACCACCGGCAACCGCCTCGCGGCGTTGCCCCGCACAACACGGGTAAGCTGATGTATGTTGCTGTAAAAGGGGGCGAGCGCGCCATTGATAACGCGCATGCGTGGCTCGCCGAAGAGCGGCGCGGCGATACGTCCATCGCTGAACTCAGCGTGGCGCAAATTCGCGAACAACTGGCGCTGGCCGTCAACCGCGTGATGGCCGAAGGGTCGCTCTTTGATCCCGACCTTGCCGCGCTGGCGATCAAACAATCGCGCGGTGATCTGATCGAGGCAATCTTTCTGATCCGCGCCTATCGCACCACGCTGCCGCGTTTTGGCGGCTCTAATCCCATAGAAACCGATGCCATGGCCTGTGACCGCCGTGTCTCGGCCACATTCAAAGACGCCCCGGGCGGGCAGGTTCTGGGGCCGACGTTTGACTACACCCACCGCCTGCTGGATTTCAAACTCGCCGCGGATGGGGAAGTGCCCGAGGCACAAACCGCCACGCCGCCCGATACCGATACCCCCCACATCATGGCTTTCCTAGATCGCGAAGACCTGATCCAAGCCGAAAAAGCGGGTGATGAAACGCCCCCCGACCTGACCCGAACACCGCTAGAGCTGCCAGCGGACCGCGCCTTGCGGCTGCAATCACTGGCGCGCGGGGATGAGGGGTTTATCCTAGGGATGGCCTATTCCACCCAACGCGGATACGCGCGCAACCACGCCTTTGTGGCCGAGCTGCGCATCGGCACGGTCGCGGTTGAAATGGATATTCCCGAACTGGGTTTTGCCATTGATATTGGCGAAATGACTGTGACGGAGTGTGAAACAGTCAACCAGTTCAAAGGCTCTAAAACCGAGCCGCCGCAATTCACCCGCGGCTATGGTTTGGTGTTCGGAATGAGCGAACGCAAGGCGATCTCAATGGCGCTGGTTGACCGCGCTTTGCGTTGGAAAGAACTCGGCGAAGACGACCTTGGCGCGCCAGCCCAAGACGAGGAATTCGTCCTCTATCACTGCGACAACATTCAGGCGACAGGGTTCTTGGAGCATATCAAGCTTCCCCATTACGTCGATTTCCAATCCGAACTGGAACTGATCCGCAAGCTGCGCCGCGAAGCGCAGGAGAATATCACTCAGGAGGCCGCAGAATGAGCGATTATAACTTTGCCTATCTGGATGAGCAGACCAAACGCATGATCCGCCGCGCGATCCTAAAAGGGCTGGCCATTCCCGGCTATCAGGTGCCTTTTGCCAGCCGCGAAATGCCAATGCCCTATGGCTGGGGCACGGGGGGGGTGCAGGTCTCGGCGGCTGTGTTGACACCAGAGGATACGTTCAAGGTCATCGACCAAGGCGCGGATGACACCACAAACGCGGTTTCCATCCGCCGTTTCTTTCAAAAGACCGCAGGCGTTGCGGTGACCGAAGCCACCAGCGAGGCCAGCGTCATCCAAACCCGCCACCGCATCCCCGAAGAAGAGCTGAGCGCCGATCAAATCCTCGTCTATCAGGTGCCCATCCCCGAACCCTTGCGCTTTCTCGAACCTTCCGAGGTGGAGACCCGCAAGATGCACAGCCTCGAAGAATACGGGCTGATGCATGTGAAACTGTACGAAGACATCAGCCAGCACGGCGACATCGCAACGGCATATGCTTATCCGGTCAAGGTGGAAGGGCGCTATGTGATGGACCCATCCCCGATCCCGAAATTCGACAACCCGAAATTGGAAATGGCGGGTATCCAGCTGTTTGGCGCGGGGCGCGAACAACGTATCTACGCCGTGCCACCCTATACGCAGGTCGTCAGCCTTGATTTCGACGACTACCCGTTCCAACCCACCAAAGCAGACCACTGCTGTGGTCTATGCGGTTCGACCACCAGCTATCTGGACGAATTGATTGTCGATGATCAGGGCGGGCGCATGTTCATGTGCTCGGACACGGATTATTGCGCGAAACGCAGGCGCGAAGGCCATGTCGGCCCCCAAGGTACCCCTCATAAAGAGGACGCAGCATGACCCCTTTGTTACAAGTCGAAAATATCGCAAAGTTTTACGGCCCCCGCATTGGTTGCACCAATGTCTCGTTTGATCTGTACCCTGGTGAGGTGATGGGCATCGTTGGGGAAAGTGGTTCGGGCAAATCAACGCTGCTCAATTGCCTCGCAGGGCACCTCACGCCTGATCGTGGCGCGGTACGGTTTGATACGCGCGCGGATGGGCTGCGCGATACGATCACCATGTCCGACCCCGAACGCCGTATGCTTGGCCGTACGGATTGGGCCTTTGTGCACCAGCATGCCCGCGACGGGCTGCGCATGAATGTGAGCGCGGGAGGCAACGTGGGCGAACGCCTGATGGCTGTGAACGCCCGCCACTACGGGGATATCCGCGCCTCGGCCATTGATTGGCTGGGCCGTGTTGAGATCACCGAAGACCGGATTGATGACCGCCCAACCGCCTTTTCAGGCGGCATGCAGCAACGATTACAGATTGCGCGCAACTTGGTCACGGGGCCGCGTCTGGTGTTTATGGATGAACCGACGGGCGGTTTGGATGTTTCGGTTCAGGCGCGCCTGCTCGACCTTCTGCGCGGCCTTGTCCGCGAGATGAACCTCAGCGCGATCATCGTGACCCATGATCTGGCGGTTGTGCGCCTGCTGGCGGATCGCCTGATGGTGATGAAAGACGGGCATGTCATCGAAACAGGCCTGACCGATCAGGTGCTGGATGATCCCCAGCATGCCTATACCCAGCTCCTTGTTTCCTCAGTTTTGCAGGTTTGATGCTATGATCACGATCGAAAACGTCTCAAAATCCTTTACCCTGCATAATCAGGGTGCCGCCGAAATTCCCGTCATGCAAGGCGCGTCGCTAAACGTGGCTGCGGGGGAATGCGTGGCGCTGGTGGGCGCGTCTGGCGCGGGTAAATCCACGCTGATGCGCATGATCTATGGCAATTACCTAACCGCGTCTGGCCGCATCATGGTGGGCAACGTTGATGTGGCAACAGCCGCTCCGCGCGATATCATCGCCCTGCGCCGCCATACGCTGGGGTATGTTAGCCAGTTCCTGCGCGTTGTTCCGCGCGTCTCGACGCTTGATGTCGTGGCGGAACCTCTTCTCGTTACCGGAACGCCAAAGCAAGACGCGCAAGCCCGCGCCAAAGAGCTGTTGGCGCGGCTCAACATCCCCGAACGGCTCTGGTCGCTCAGCCCGACAACCTTTTCGGGCGGCGAACAGCAGCGCGTGAACATCGCGCGCGGTTTTGCCTATCCTTATCCTGCGCTGTTGCTGGATGAACCCACAGCCAGCCTTGACCCCACCAACCGCGCAACGGTCCTTGCGATGGTGAAAGAGGCCAAACAGCGCGGCGCCGCGATCATCGGTATTTTCCACGATCACGCCGCGCGCGATGAAATCTGTGAGCGCCAGCTGGACGTCACACAATACACGCCGGGCCTAGCAGCATGAGCGGACGCCTCATCGCCATTGTCGGTCCCTCCGGCGTTGGCAAAGACAGCGTAATGGAAGCCCTCGCCGCACAGGCCCCCCGCATCACATTGGTGCGCCGCACCATCACCCGCCCGACCAAAGCAGGGGGAGAGGCGTTTGAAGGGGTCACAACAGCCGAGTTTCTAACCCGCCAGGCCGCTGGCGCCTATGTGTTGAGTTGGCAGGCGCATGATCTGCGCTATGGCATTCCCGCAACCGTTCAGCAGGCGCTGGAGGCGGGGGCGGATCTGCTGGTGAACCTGTCGCGTGGCGTGCTGCTGGAGGCGCAACAAAACTTCCCCCGTTTCGAGGTGATCAATCTGACCGCCACGCGCGAAACCCTAGCGGCGCGCCTGTCTGGACGTGGCCGCGAAACGGCCCAGCAGATCGCCGCGCGGTTGGATCGGGCTGCCTCGGCGATCCCGCCAGAGATCACCGTCACAACTTTTGAAAACAACGGTGTGCTGGATGACACTGTGCAGGCTATCCTCGGCCATCTTTATCCGGATAGGGCATAACGATGCAGCTGATGAAACATCCCATCGCCGTCTTGGCCCATCACCGTGATTGCATCGATCCGAAACGGGGTCTCGGCACTGCGCGACATCTCGGGCGTCAACGCGGCGATTACCTGGTTGGCCGTGGCCTCGGGCAATCGCCCACTCAGCGTCAGGTGAAAATGGAAATCCTCAAAGATGAACGGATAGCCCCAAACCAGCATTTGCTGGTCTTGGCGCGGGGTCAGGCGGGATTTCCGGCGGCGCGCAATATCTGCCGCGCTCAGCGGCGCACTAAAGGGGTCAAACGCCTTGACGATCGCGGTGGCAAAATCGCGCAGCGGCACCAGATCACCCTGCGGGCGCAAGGCGACAAACCCGTTCTCGTGGCGCAGCTCCATTTCGCCAATGCCAAAAGGCGCGTGGACCGCTGCAAAATCAACAGCCGCGCGGTGCAACGCATCAGCACTGGTGCTGGCATCCAGATGGAAGGGCGCCTTCAACGTGCCATGCAATCCGTATTTGCGCGGTGTCTTGGTGATCGCAGCAACATCCAGCCCCTCAAAGGCGGGCATCGGCACGGCACAGCCTGCCGCGCTATCCCATCCCAGCCAGCGCGCTCCAAAATCCGCAAGCGCCCCTGTTGGCGTGAAAAAGATAGCGTAACGTTCAAACATAGAGCCTCCAAAACTGATACTTTCTTATGCCAAAGGCGCGTGACACTGACATGACAGAGCAAACCATTTTCGCCAATGCCAAGCTGATCCTGAATGATGAAATTATTCACGGATCGCTATGCGTAACAGGCGGCAGCATTACCGAGATAAACAGCGGCGCGTCCGTCCCATCCGGTGCATTGGACATGCAGGGGGATTACATCGCCCCTGGTTTGATCGAATTGCACACCGACAACCTCGAGCGCCACCTCTCTCCTCGGCCCAAGGTGGATTGGCCCTATCACGCCGCAATCCTTGCCCATGACCGTGAATTGGCAGGCACGGGGATCACCACGGTTTTTGATGCCATCCGCGTCGGTTCGATTGTTTCAGGGGGAAGCAGGCGATACGGGAAATACGCGCGCCAAATGACGGATCAGATCCTCTCCATGCGGGACCGTGGGCTGCTGCGGATCAGCCACCACATCCACCTGCGCGCCGAGATCTGTTCAGAAACCCTCATCGCTGAGCTGGACGAGTTTTCGCCCCAAGACCGCGTTGGCATTGTCTCGATGATGGATCACACGCCGGGGCAGCGACAGTTCTCTGACCTTAGTAAATTCGAAACCTATGTGCGCGGCAAACACGGGATGAGCGATGTTGAGTTCATCGAACACGTCGCCTTCCTGCATGGGCTACAGGAACGTCTAGGGTCTGATCACGAGGCGGCAACCGTAAAGGCCTCAAAACGTTTGGGCGCAACATTGGCCAGCCACGATGACACAACGCAAGAGCAAGTCGACACCAGCCACGGTTACGGCGTTTCGGTGGCCGAATTTCCAACAACGATAGAAGCGGCACAGGCCTGTCACGCCAATGGGATTGCCACAATCATGGGCGCCCCGAACCTGATCCGCGGGGGATCACATTCGGGAAATGTCGCGGCGTCAGAACTGGCAAAACTGGACCTGCTCGATATCATATCCTCGGATTATGTGCCCGCAGGGTTGCTGATGGCGGCGGTGCAATTAGGCGACCTATGGGGGGATTTGCCGCGCGGCATTCGGACGGTGACGTCCCAACCTGCTCAATCTGTCGGCTTGCAGGATCGCGGCGCGTTGCAGGTGGGGATGCGCGGTGATGTCATTCGGTTTGCATCATTCGACGGCCTGCCGGTTCTGCAAGAAACGTGGTGTGCGGGGCAGCGCGTCTTTTGAGGTGGCAACCACCGTTCGTATGCAAAAAAAGAGGGCCGCGTCACGGGGCCCTCTTTTGTGTTTGATCCGATCACTCGACGGGTTCGTCGTCCAGTAAAATGCGCGCAGCGTTGCCGCTGTCATCATCATATTGGTCCGAGCGCACAGTCCAGATAAACGCGGCAAGGCCAGCAGCCCCAAGGATCAGCGAGATCGGGATCAGGATCACAAGAACATTCATCGGATAAACCTCATGCGTTGGGCATTTGCCAATACGGTAAGCGAAGATAGCGACATTGCCAGCGCCGCCGCAAGAGGGGTCGCAAACCCAGCCAATGCAATGGGCACAGCGATGCAGTTATACACCGCCGCGATGGCAAAGTTCTGCTGCGATAGGCGACGCGTGGCGCGGGCGACATTCACAATCAGGGGCAGCTCGGCAAAGCTGTCTTTTAGGATCACGATGTCGGCGGCATTCCGCGATGCCTCCAACGCGGTTGAGGGCGCAATAGAGGCATGCGCCTGTGCCAAGGCCGCCGTATCGTTCAGCCCGTCACCCACCATCAATACCTGCTCACCTTCGGCGCTCAGCGCCTTGAGGCGGTCGATCTTTGTCTGAGGTGTGGCGTTTGAGATGACGGGTAGCGATAGTTTCTCCGCCAGCGCTTTGGCAGGAAGCTCCGTATCACCCGTCACGATTTCACAAGGCAGATCAAGATCACCAATGGCATCCGCAACACCTGCGCGCAGCGCCTCGGGGACCTCCAGTGCAATTGCGTCTGCATCCCCGACTCGCAGGCATAGCCCGTTGTGATCCGCCTCCAGCCATGGGCCACGGCCCAACTGTACGATCTGCCCTTCAAACGTTCCGCGAACCCCTTGGCCTGCGATTTCTGTGATGTCCGAAACTTGCGCTGCCGTTGTTCTTTTCAACGTGTTCAGCAACGCACGCGACAGCGGGTGGAACGAGGTCTGGGCAAGCGCCTTGGCGATGCTTTTGTCCTGCTCGCTCATGCTGTCGGGCAGTTGAACCGTCGGGCGGGTAAGCGTGCCGGTTTTGTCAAAAACAATGCGCGTGACCTCGGCCAGACGCTCCAGTGCGGTGGCATGGCGCACCAAAAAGCCTGCGTTAAACAGGCGGCTTACCGCAGCGGTAGACACCGCAGGAACAGCAAGCCCCAAAGCACAAGGGCAGGTGATAATCAAAACAGCAATTGCAATGTTTAATGCATGGCGGAAATCGCCCGTGGCAGCCCACCAGCCCAACAGGGCAACCAAAGCCAACGTATGCACCGCAGGCGCATAAATCTGCGCAGCGCGATCGGCCAGCGCGGTATAGCTGTTGCGCGCGTTTTCGGCGGTTTCAACCAAAGCGGCCATGCGCCGCAACGAGGTATCAGCCCCCACAGACATCGCGCGCAGGCGCAGCGGCGCGGTCAGGTTGATCTCGCCCGCTTGCAACATGTCACCTGTGTGCAGGGTCACAGCCGCGCTTTCGCCTGTCAGAACCGAACGATCCATCAAGGCATCGCCAGATAGCAAAACACCATCCACAGCGACCCGCCCACCCGTCGGGACCAAGATAACATCGCCAACTTCCAATTCCGCAACGGGCACAGTGTAGGTCTGCTCACCCACCAAACGCTCGGCGGTATGCACCTCCAGCGCGGTCAGCTCACGCGCAGCTGATCGCGCGGCGCTGCGGGTGCGGTAATCCATATAGCGCCCGATCAGCAAAAAGAAGGTCAGCGACAAGGCCGCGTCGAAATAGGCCTCCGTGCCGCCCTGCAATGTCTCAAACAATGACATCGCCGAGGCCAACAAGATCGCCAGTGAAATCGGCACATCCATATTCAATCGGCGCACCCGCAGGGCAGACCACGCAGATTGGAAAAACGGCTGACCAGAATACAAAACAACAGGCAGCGTAATCGCAGCCGAGATCAGGTGAAACAAATCGCGCGTCGCATCCGTCGCTCCTGACCAAATCGCCACGGAAAACAGCATTACATTCATCATCGCAAAGCCAGCAACAGCCATGCGCATCAACAACCCACGCCCAACACTATCCTGCGCTACCTGCAACGAAGCTGTGTCGAGGGCAAAGACCTCAAACCCAAGATCCTCAACCGCGTTCATGACGTCATCAGGATCAACATCGCCCGTCACCGACAGGCGCTTCATCGACAGGTTCACCCGCACCGCCTGCACACCATTCAGATGCGCCAGGCCGCGTTCGATTTTGCCGATGCAAGCGGCACAATGAACAGTCGGAACCGAAAATTTCATCGCAGGGCCGCTTGCGGTTTCCATCGCTAGCGGTGCAGCAGAACAGGCAGGGCAGGCGGACGTCATTACGGAACCTCTACAATTACACGCTGTTGAAACAAAATACCGTCTTCGCTGCGCGCGCGCAGCCGCAGGTTCCAGTTTCCTGGTCCTGCATCTACTGGCGCGCGCAGGGCGTGGCCGTCAAATTCAAACACAGGCGTCTGATCCTGCTGAACATTCGTCGCACGTCCAAAGGTGGCAGATTCGATCACAGGGTTCACCGGACGCCCATCTTTGGTGATGTTCAACGTCAGGATATCCCCTTCTAGCGAGGCAGACACATCCCAATTCAGGCTCATCTGCGTTGCGCGATCCTCGTCAAATGACTGGCTCGCCACGTAAGAGTTGGACACCTCCAGCCCCGGAAAAGTTTTCACGGCGTTAAACGCAAGAACCAGATTAACCGAGATAATGATGCTAAAGGCAAACACGAATATAGACGCTACATGCCATCCTTTGATTTCTTTGGTCATTTTACTTTCCCGTTAAAGGTGGTGGCGCGGCTGGCGCGGTCACCGGTTGTTAGGTCTTCAACCCATAGACGCAGATCAGTGGTATGCGTCGAGGCAGCGTCATCGCGAGAGCGCGCAGTCACGTAAACCTGCTGGTTCAGTGTCGTATCCGCAGGCACAGTAAAGGTAAGGCCCGCATCCTTCCCAGGCAACTGGATACGCAAGATCGAAGCGCTGGTCAGGCTCATGTGGAACTGGCGTTCCTCACTGGATTTGTTGCGCAGACGCACATCATAGATGTTGCGGATGCCGCCATCGGATTGCAACACATAGGTCGGGTTGCGCACAGGGCTTACCGTTAGTTCGATGTCCGAGCGGATAAACAACGCATAGACAAGGCCAATACCAATGGCAGACCACATCGCAGTATAGATCAGCGTGCGGACGCGGAAGATATGCTGCCACAAGGGGCGCGGCGGTTTGCCTGCGCGTTCGGCTGGCTCATCCGTCAGGGCCATATAATCGATCAAACCACGTGGTTTGCCGATTTTGGCCATCACGTCATCGCAGGCATCAATACAGAGGGCGCAGGTAATACACTCCATCTGCTGACCATCACGAATATCAATCCCCATGGGGCAAACGTTTACGCAGGCCATGCAATCAATGCAGTCGCCGGTTGATTTGTCACGGGGTTTGCCGCGCGGCTCACCGCGCCAGTCACGGTAGGTCACGGTGATGGTGTCAGGGTCCATCATCGCGGCCTGAATCCGTGGCCATGGGCACATGTAGATACAGACCTGCTCGCGCATGAAACCGCCAAAAACAAAGGTGGTCAGGGTCAGCACGGCAATGGTGATATAGGCAACGGGGTGGGCGGTGCCGTTCAACAGGTTCCCGAACAGGGTTGGCGCATCGGTAAAGTAGAATACCCAAGCCCCACCAGTCGCCATCGCAATGGCGAGCCACACGGTCCACTTAACCAGCCGCAGACGCCACTTTTTAAAGTCCCACTTGGCGCGGTGCAATCTTACGCGCGCGTTGCGATCCCCCTCGATCCAGCGTTCCACCAGAATGAACAGGTCGGTCCAAACGGTCTGCGGGCAGGTATAGCCACACCAGACGCGGCCCAAGGCCGAGGTGAACAAAAACAGCCCCAGCCCCGCCATGATGAGCAGACCCGCGACAAAGTAAAACTCATGCGGCCAAATCTCGATCCAAAGGAAATAGAAACGACGATTCGCCAGATCAATCAGAACCGCCTGATCAGGCAGGTTCGGCCCCCGATCCCAACGCAACCAAGGCGTTAGATAATAAATTCCGAGGGTTAGCGCCATAATCCACCATTTTAAACGGCGAAAAACGCCGGATACACGGCGTGGAAAGATTGGCTCGCGGGCGCTGTAGAGGGAAGGTGTAGACATGAGAAACCTCTTAATGATGTCTCTCAGATAGATCTTTGCAGTTTCGTCTGCGTTGATCTGGATCAACAATGCCCCCCGAAAGGGGCACCGTTGCGATTTTTAGCGATTACTCGCCGCCGCCCAAGTTGTGAACGTATACGGCAACCGCGCTTACGTCCTCATCCGATAGGCGCTGACCCCATGCTGGCATCACACCAAAGCGCGAGTATTTGACCGTCTGTTTGATGGTCGCAGCATCGCCACCATAAAGCCAGATCGCATCCGCTAGGTTTGGCGCACCGGTTTCGCGGTCCCCCGTGCCTGCTTCCATGTGGCAAGAGCTACAGTTGTCTTCATAGACAACCGCACCAGCAGTGACCATTGCTTCGTCCTCGGCTGGGCCAGACAGGCTGCCCACAAAGGCAACAACCTGATCGATCTCTTCCTCGCTGAGGATTTCACCAAAGGCAGGCATCTCGGACCAACGCGCATCGCCGTCGGTCTCGTTGCGGATACCGTGGTCGATGGTGGCTACGATGGTTTCAAGGTCGCCACCCCAAAGCCAGTCATCGTCGCGCAGGTTTGGATAGCCCTTGGCACCCGCAGCACCAGAACCGTGGCACTGGCTACACTGGGCGCGGAAAACCGAACCACCGCGCGCAACCGCATAACGGTGCAGGTCGTCACCTGGTTTGAGCGCTGTCAGATCAGCCGCCAGCAGCTCTTCGACCAAGGCGTTGTTCTTGGCTTCATGGGCAACAATGTCCTCGGCAACCTGAGCGCGCGTGGAAAAGCCCAGCATGCCCTTGGTTGCACCCGAAATCATTGGCCATGCAGGATATGCGACAGTATAGGCAACACCCCAGATGATACAGGCATATAGGGTCCACAACCACCAACGCGGCAGCGGGTTGTTCAGCTCTTTGATGCCGTCCCACTCGTGGCCAGTGGTTTCGACACCGGTTGTTTCATCCACTTTCTTCTTAGTCATGGTTCAGTGCCTCCATGTTGCGGGACAAGCCCTTGGACGCAGTGTCGGTGGATGTACCGGCGCAGTCGTCATTGTCGTTACGAAAGGGGATCATGCTTGCGTCTTCGCGTGCAGCGCGTTGGCTGGGCAAAAAGGCCCAGACGGCGGCGCCTGAGAAAAAGACGAACATCGCAAGCAAAACCCAGCTGTCAGCGATTTCCCTGAGAAGAGAATAGGTGTCCATAAGTCAGTCTCCTATCGGCTGTCGGCAGGGGTGAAGGTCGAGAAATCAACCATTGTGCCCAAGACCTGAAGATATGCGATCATGGCATCCATTTCGGTCAGCTCTGCCTGACCGTCAAAGTTACCAACTGCCGCGCCGGGATAGCGCTCTAGCAGATCGTCCCAATCCGCGTCAGGATCGGCCTGCGCGTTGAAATCCGCATAGGCAGCTTCAATCTGCTGATCGCTATAAGGCACACCAACCAAACGGTGCGTCTTGAGCAGATCCTCTACATATTCGCCGTCAATCTTGGTTTCAGCCAAGAACGCGTATTTGGGCATGACACTTTCTGGAACCACAGATTGCGGGTCCAGAAGGTGATCCATGTGCCACGCATCCGAATAACGGCCACCCACACGTGCCAGATCAGGACCCGTACGTTTGGACCCCCATTGGAACGGGTGGTCATACATGGATTCAGCCGCCAACGAATAGTGGCCATAGCGTTCGACTTCGTCGCGCATCGGGCGGATCATCTGGCTGTGGCAGACATAGCAGCCTTCGCGCACATAGATGTCACGGCCCGCCAACTCGAGAGGAGAGTAGGGGCGCACGCCCTCTACTTCCTCAATTGTGTTTTCGAGCCAGAACAAAGGTGCGATTTCTACAATCCCACCGATTGCGACAACCACCAAAGAGAACCCCAGAAGCAGCGTAGGGCTGCGCTCCAGAATGGCGTGTTTATCAAGAAATGCCATTGTTTTTATCCTTATTCAGCAGGTGTAGCATTAAGAGGGGTAGGGAGGTTCGCGGTGGCAGGTTTGCCACCCCGAATTGTCATCCACATGTTCCAGCACATCACGACCGCACCAGCGAGGAACAAAACCCCACCCAAACCGCGCACGACATACATTGGGAACTTGGCGCTGACGGTGTCCGCGAACGAGTTGACAAGGAAACCCTGGTCATCAACTTCGCGCCACATCAAACCTTCCATGATGCCCGATACCCACATCGAAGAGGCGTATAGAACGATCCCCAATGTCGCGAGCCAGAAGTGCCAGTTGATCGCAGACATCGAATGCATCTGCTTGCGGCCCCACAAACGTGGCGTGAGGAAGTAGAGCGCACCAAAGGTGATCATCCCGTTCCAACCCAGCGCACCCGAGTGTACGTGGCCAATGGTCCAGTCCGTATAGTGCGACAGGCTGTTCACAGCGCGGATCGACATCATCGGACCCTCGAATGTGGACATACCGTAGAAACCAAGCGACAGAACGAACATCCGCAAGATCGGATCGGTCCGCAGCTTGTCCCATGCGCCTTGCAGCGTCATCAGACCGTTGATCATACCGCCCCAGCTTGGCATCCAAAGAACGATCGAGAAAACCATGCCCAACGTCGCTGCCCAGTCAGGCAAAGCGGTGTAGTGCAGGTGGTGTGGACCCGCCCAGATGTACAAGAAAATCAGCGCCCAAAAGTGGATGATGGATAATTTGTAGCTGTAAACCGGACGCTCGGCCTGCTTTGGAACGAAATAATACATCATCCCCAAGAAACCCGCAGTCAGGAAGAAGCCAACGGCGTTGTGACCATACCACCACTGCGTCATCGCATCCTGAACACCCGAAAAGACCTGAACAGATTTGCTGCCCCAGATGCTCACCGGAATGCTGAGGTTGTTGACGAGGTGCAGCATTGCAACCGTTACGATGAACGCAAGGAAGAACCAGTTCGCAACATAGATGTGCTTCTCACGGCGCTTGATGATCGTGCCCATGAAAACAGCCAGATAGGTTACCCAGATGATGGTCAGCCAGATATCTACATACCATTCAGGCTCGGCGTATTCCTTTGACTGGGTCGAGCCCAGCAAATAACCCGTCGCCGCCAGAACGATGAACAACTGATAGCCCCAGAATACGAACCACCCCGCGTTGCCACCCCAAAGGCGCGCACCGCTGGTCCGCTGAACAATGTAAAAAGACGTCGCAATCAAGGCGTTCCCGCCAAAGGCAAAAATCACCGCACTGGTGTGCAGCGGGCGAAGCCTACCAAAGTTCGTGAACGGCTGACCCCAGTCAAAGTTCAGCTCGGGGAAAGCCAGCTGAAACGCGATGAACGTCCCAACCAAAAATCCGGCGATGCCCCAAAAGGCCGTCGCAATGACGCCCGCACGGACAACACCGTCTTCGTAAAGACCCTGATTATCGACAACGACCACCGGTTCATCCGTTTGACGCAAAACGCGTATAAACATGAAAGCGGCGATCAACATGATCAGAATCGCATGGAGTTGATAGGCTAGATCGCGTGCCCAGCTACTGGCAAGTGCCGCAAAAAGCGTCACTAAACCAAGGAGCACAAGTTTTACATAGTTCATAGAGTACCCTCGCAATGGCAACAGTGCGCGTAAGACGCATGTTGTTCTTGATGGGGGTTTTATGTGAATGCGGGGGCAGGCTCTTTGATCTGGATCAATACGTGCGGTGTTTGGGAAACTAATTCACAAGCGCAAAAATGGGCCAGCCGCCTTGAAAAGAGGGCCCAAACTAGCTGTCATCACCCGAGGCGGCGTGCAACGCTTCGATGTTTTTGACCGCGATGAATTTGCGGTCGCTAAAGTCGATTATCCCGTCCTTTTTCAAGGCGTTGAACTGTCGGCTGACGGTTTCCAAAGTGAGACCCAGAAAGTTTGCAATCTGGTCACGGGTCATGGAAAGCGGCAGTATCAAACTGTCCTGATCTTTCTCCATGTGGACACGGCGGGCCAGCATTTCAATGAAGGTCGCGATTTTTTCCCGCGCGGTCTTGCGCCCCAGCAGCAGCATCCAGTCGCGCGCGGCATCCAATTCGTCCAACGCCAATTCCATCAACCGCTGTGTCAGGTGGGGTGTGTCATTCACCAGCTTCTCAAACGGTTTGCGATCAAAACAACATAGCGTGACATCGGTGGTCGCTGTGACGTCAAACGCGATCTGCTTGCGCCCCGGCCTGCCCATAAAATCCGATGGTAGCAATAGGCCAACCATCTGGGTGCGCCCGTCTTCCAATGTCTTGGATAGGGCCGCAACACCGGTCACCACGGATGCAACATAGTCCAACGGTTCGCCCCGCCATAAGATGGATTCACCTGCCGAAAAGCTGCGGTAGCTCTTGATGTTTTCCAGCAATTGCAATTCGTCAGTATCACAATGCGCGCAAACCGCCCGATGGCGAATCGGGCAGTGGCTGCATTTGAAATCTCTGAGAATCGGAAGCGTCATTATATTGATCTGCATCAAAGTTAGTTCATTCAAAGCTTACTATAATGCGCCGCCTCAAAAGAATCGACCGCTTTCGGTGTCGCAGGCTCGAAACGCTGGGTAAACTCCAGGTTGAAGCGGATTGCCGCGATTTTGCGTCAACGTCTTTGAAATTCCCCAAACCGTCGCAATGCCCTGAAAGCGCCTGTTCGCGCGCGCGGGGATCGCCCTGTTCAGGGTCTTAGAAACAGCAATGTTAGGGCTACCAGTGGGGCGGATTACCCTATATGTTAACCTCTGAATTGTCTCTCTTAGGATTTGCAGCCCCATGTCCCAACCTGTCCAGCCCGTTATTGCCGTTGGTGGTGAAAACCTGATCGACACCATGCACAAAAAGAACTCCGCAGGGGAGGCTGAGGTAAGCTATAAGCTGGGCGGCTCACCCTATAACGTTGCTTTTGCGCTGGGCCGCCAAGGGCAGAACACCCATTACGTGACCCCCGTTTCAACGGATAAATACGGCCAGCAACTGGCCGAAAACCTGATCGCCGAAAACGTGGTCCTTGCAGGTGGTCGCAGGGATGAACCCACAACCGAAGCGGTTGTGACCCTCGAAGACGGCATTCCCCAATATGTTTTTCACCGCGATAACACCGCCGAACGCTGTGTAACGGCCGCAAGCCTTGCCGCCGCGATCAGCGATGAAATCACCCATTTTCAGGCTGGATCCCTCGCTTTTGCAGGCGTGCAGGACGGCGCCGCATGGGAGGCTGCGTTTGATGCGGCGAACGCGCGCGGCCTTACAACCTCCTTTGATCCCAACATCCGCAGCGCCTTGTTGGAAGATCCCGCCAGCTACCGCGAGCGCGTCTTGCGTCTGATAAAAACCACGACCATCCTAAAGATGAGCGATGAAGACCTTGAATGGATCTACCCTGATCTGTCTCAGGCAGAGGCCATGAAAACAGTGCTGGCAGAGACCAACGCCAGCTTGGTCGCGCTGACCAAAGGGCCAGATGGCGCCGAAGGCTGGACGCCAAATCACTACTGCGTTGTAGAAAATCCTGTGATCGAGACCTTTGTAGACACTGTCGGTGCTGGCGATACCTTCATGGCCACCTTGGTGGCGACCCTTGCTGACAACGGTTTGCTGAATAAATCGTCACTAGCCGAGTTGAATAAAGAACAGCTGCAAATGCTGTTGACCCGCGGCGTGCAGGCCGCCTGCCTGAACTGCGGCAAGGAAGGGTGCAACCCGCCCACCACCGCAGAAATCGATCAGGCCCTTAGTCGGGCCTAGAAATGTTTGGACGGGATGGGCCGAAACGGGGCTGGCCCATCGGCAAGGCAACGCCCAAATCAGGCTTTGGCCTGTTGCCTCGCTATGTTTATCGGGTAGCATAGCCGCCAAACCCAACAAACGATAAACGGGGCAGCAGTATGAACCTTTCACGACGCAATTTTGGCTTGGGCCTTGGCGCTCTTACCACGTTAACCGCCTGCGGGGGCGGCGCGACCTCCTCCAGCCGCAAAGCCGCACCTGCCGGACTTCCCGCTGATCTGCGCCCAACGCCCAACGCAGGCTATGACTCATGGGTCAGCAGCTTTCGCACCCGCGCGGCCTCGCGCGGTATCTCCCAATCCACGCTCAGCGCGGCCTTCCGCGGTACAGGCTATTTGCCAGGCTGTGTGAAACGCGACCGCAACCAGACCGAATTCAAACGCACGCTAGAGGATTACCTCGCGATTGCAGCCTCGGATGAACGCATCAGCAAAGGGCGCGCCGCCTTTGGCCGCCACCGCGCGACCTTGCAAACCCTCGAAGGCAAATACGGCGTTGATGCCGAAATCATCTGCGCGGTTTGGGGGCTGGAGAGCTTCTTTGGCGAACGGCGCGGCGATGTGCCGGTGATCTCGGCCACCTCGACCTTGGCCTATGATGGCCGCCGCGGCGCGTTTTTCGAAAAGCAATTGATCGCCGCGCTGAAAATCCTGCAAAACGGAGACATCACCCCCAGCCGCATGACCGGATCATGGGCAGGGGCGATGGGCCATACCCAGTTTATCCCAACCTCCTATCAGGCCTACGCCGTGGATTTCACAGGCGATGGGCGCCGCGATATCTGGTCTGATGACCCAACCGATGCGCTGGCCTCTACGGCCGCCTACCTCAAACGCAGCGGCTGGACCCGTGGTGTGAAATGGGGGGGCGAAGTAGGCAATGGCGCGCCAAGCGGGCGGATCATCCAGCCACAGGCAGGTGGCCCGCGTTTCGCGGTGACTGGCAACTTCCGTGCGATCAAACGCTATAATAACTCGGATGCCTACGCGATTGGCGTGGGCCATCTGGCCGACCGCATCGGCGGGGCAGGCCCCCTGCGCGCCAGCTTCCCACCAGATGCAAACGGTTTGATCAAAGATGAACGTATCGCCTTGCAAAAACGTCTAACCGCGAAAGGGTTCGATACGGGCGGCAGCGATGGCGTCATTGGCCCCAACAGCCAAAAAGCCATTCGCGCCTATCAGGCCAGCAAGGGCCTGCCTGTGACGGGTAAGCCCTCTCAGGAACTGCTGCGCCAACTCGGCTGAGCTGTATTCATATCTGCCTGTGGCTCGGCCTGTTCGGTCGGGCCATCGCTGTCATTCTAGGCGTGCTGGGGCTGGCCTGAAAAATGCGAAAAAAAATGAGTTTCCTCTGCCACGACGGCAGTGAAACCTTTCCCATTGTTTCCCGAATTGCCCCAATTCAACGCATCCGCCATAGGTGCGCACCATCAACATTTTCCTTATTTTCAAAGGCATGACGGTGGCAGCTTGAGATTTCACCCTTCAGTCATAGTTTCGCCTTGATTGGTGATTATCCTTCAATTTGAAACAATGATTTTAGGTTTTTCCGATGCGTATTCCAACTCTTCTCGTGTTACCCTTTGTGCTATCTGCTTGTGCCGCTGCGCCGCATACCAGTTCCAGCCGGTCTGACACCACGCGGTTGGGTTTCGCAGCAGAGCAACCAGCGGAAATAGATGCGCAAACCGCCGCTTTGACCGAGCTGTCCAGACGTATCGTCGTGCAAACCACCCTCAAAGGGGCAGGTGTCGGCGCGGCAATCGGTTGCGGCCTCGCGGTCGTTTCAGCAGGAAACGCAAAGAACTGTATCGCAGCCGCTGCGGCGGGCGCTGCTGGCGGTGCGGTTGTGGGGCATGTTGCGGGCAAGCGCAAAGTGAACCGCCGCGTTGAATCGATTTCACCCAGTGCCGTCGTGCGCACCCTGCGCAAGACAAACACCCAGATGTCCCTAGTCCAAAACACATTGCCCGCTCGCCTTGCCGCCCAAGAGGAAGCTCTCGCGCGGATTGATTTACAACGCGCCTCTGGGCAACTGTCTGCAAAAGCTTACGCACAGTCCCACGCAAGCATCATGGCCGAACGCCAATCAATAGCGGCAGCCCTGTTGGCGACGGAACGCAATGCAAACCATGCGGCCGCAAATATGCGCAATGCCCAGAATCAAGGCCAGACTGGTCTGGATTGGCACATTTCCAATGCTGACAAACTCGCAAGAGAAGCCAGCTCGGCGCGTTCCAGCATCAATTTGCTATAACATTATCTATAGGCCGCAGCGCTTAAACCCCCCTTCGGATGTGAATCGCGAGGAGGGCAATTCTCGCCAAGGCGCGTAAGTCGGGCTATCGTGGCGCGCTTGGGCATCCGACTCTACTGATGGGTGAAGGATGGTGCACTTGCGGAAGATTTCGTAGAACCCATTGACCCAAATGCTCTGCTTGAAAACCTAGAGGATTGGGAACGTTATTTACAGTCCGATCCTGAGGTTGCCCACAAGTTACGCTCTTTGGATAAGACAGCATATGACGAAGCACGTACCGCCACCAAAGGTCCTAAGTTGCGAGGCCCACGCCCATGAGCCGCCTCGCACCGTTTTCATTGCGGCTAACACCCAAGGAACGCTCTCAGCTTGAAGCCCAAGCTGGGGCGATGCCGCTGGCAACGTATATCAAGTCCGTGGTTTTTGCTGCTGAAGCTCCTAAATATCGGAAGCGGCGGAAACCACCTGTTGCGGAGCAACAGCTATTGGCTGAGGTTCTGGTACGCCTCGGGCAAACAAGGCAATCCAATAACCTCAATCAAATCGCAAAACATCTGAACCAAGGCACATTGATCGTCGATCCAGAATTGGAGGAAGACCTCAATCGGGCCGTTGCGGAAGTTGCATGGATCAGGGCGGCGATCATGGAAGCCTTGGGGGTGAAACAATGATCCTCAAAGGCTCCCAACGTTCTGGCGCGAAGGCACTAGCCGATCATTTGATGAATGATCGCGACAATGATCACGTCACCTGTTTGGATTTACGCGGGTTTTCAACCGACGAGCTTCATGGCGCGCTCGCGGAAATGCATGCGATCTCCAAAGCAACCCAGTGCAAGAAGTTCATGTTCTCATTGAGCCTCAATCCTCCACAGGATCACCTCGGGACAGAAGAAGAGTTTCTTGATGCCGCAGATCGCATTGAACAAGCACTGGGGCTGCACGCTCAACCTCGCGCTATCGTCGTGCATGAGAAGGAAAATCGCAGGCACGTCCACGTAGTGTGGAGCCGTATTGATGTGGATGATTTGAAAGCTATCCACTTGGGGCGATTTAAGCTGGCATTGCGTGACTTGTCGCGCGATTTGTTTCTGGATCATGGCTGGACGCTACCTGACGGGCTGGCAACCTACGGCAACAAATCACCCCTCAATTTCACACTCGAAGAATGGCAGGCTGCAAAACGTCAGGGGCTTGATCCACGCGAAATCAAACAGACGTTTCAGCAAGCATGGGAACGATGTGATAGTCAGCGTGGCTTAAAAAATGCTCTTGAAGATCGTGGCTACTTCCTCGCTCGTGGTGATCGGCGCGGGTTCGTTGCTTTGGATGTCGACGGCAATATTCATTCGATTGCAAAATGGACAGGTTTGAAAGTCAAAGACGTGAAGGCAAAACTTGGTTCGCCCGAAAATCTACCTTCTGTCGATGAAATGCAAACCAACATTCGCTCTAAGATTACGGACCAAATGCGCAGCTTTATCGGTGACATCAAAGATCGTCAACGCAATGACCTCGCCCCTCTGCGCGATAAACAGCGTGAAATGGCTCTGGCACATCGTGAAGAGCGGAAACAGCTCAAGCATGGTCAAGAACAGCGATGGGCTGAGGAAACCAAGGCACGATCTGATCGTCTCAACAAGGGCCTGCGAGGCCTATTTGATCGCCTGACAGGTGCCCACAAAGCTGTTCAAAAGCGCAATGAAATGGAGGCTATGGAAGCGGCCCGCCGAGATCAAAGGCAGCGTGACTTGTTGACCAAAGAGCAAATGAAAGAACGTAAGTCCCTGCAACGGGAAGTTCAGAAAATGCGTCGTAAGCATCAGGATGAACGGCGATTGCTCGCTGCAGATATTCGGCAGGCATTCAAGACCCGCAAGGCATCACCCCAACCCGTACGACGGCGGGAACGTGGTCTTGATCTGTCCCCATAGGCTTATCACAATCTGAGGCGCTTGTTCTCTTCGGGGACAGATGCAGTAGATATGGCTTGCTTCTAGCGCAACAACTGGGAAGCCTCGCTGCAACGTTGTCCGTCTTTCAATCGACGAAGCCCGCTATGCACATACCAAGCCTCAACAGGATTTCCCCGGATCACTATCTCTGAAAATACTGGACTGACGCTGTTAACCCGAGAGTTTGTAACTTGAACGCAATGTCCAAAATTTAGGACTCTGTTACCGTACAAGTTTTCTATCTTTGGCCGCGAGTAGTATCTGACACTGTCTTGATAAACGTAGTGCGTGTATTCAAAGTTTTCGGCATGTCGTGCCAATGTAGCCCTTTTGCGATCTTGAGAGGACTGTACTAGATGCCTATCAATATTGCTAAGGTTGGCTCCCAGAACACCAATCAATATCGTTGCAATCGCCACATATGCGATAGCTGCGGTATCCCTTTCTGTGGAAAGAGCAATAAGGTATGCGCCCATGCCGAGGATGGCTGCAACAATCGGCACAACAAACATTGCGATAAAAAATATCAGACCGTCTACGAAGCTCCACAAAAAAAATAGAAAAACAGCGGAAAGCAAGAGGGTGCAAAGCGTCCAATAATTCTGGGCGCTACTTCTGCGATCATTCATAACCAGTCTCCAAAAGGTTCTGGTAACCTGAGGACATCTAGCAATCAACTCCTCGAAGCCAATCACCCCTCCGAATCCGATATTGTTCATCACTTACCATCTACGCACCGCCACTAGCACCAAAAGTCAATAAGTGATAGAAAGGTATTGACCAAGCCTCTCAGGACACCCCCATGCCTCGCACTTTTGATTCACCAAGCATCGCAGCCAGTCTTTCAGATGGCAAAGTCCAAAAAGAACGATCTGGGATGGTCCTTCAATTCAGAAACACACCAGAACAAGTCGAGAGGCTGTGACCTGAGCCCCTAAAACTCCTCCAAATTTGTGTAGAGTCCGCCCAACAAAAGGACGGACAAATGAAGGCACGATTTACGGATGAACAGATCATTGCGATGATCAAGGAACAGGAAGCTGGCGAGAAGACCGCTGATGTATGTCGGCGGCATGGGATCAGCTCAGCGACGTTTTACAAATACAAATCAAAGTATGGCGGCATGGAACCGTCTGATGCGAAGCGTTTGCGGGCACTTGAGGATGAGAATGGCAAGCTGAAGAAGCTGCTAGCGGAGCAGATGCTGGACAACGCCATGCTGCGAGATATCAATTCAAAAAAGTGGTGACGCCTGCCTTGAAGCGGAAAGCTGTGGCGCACCTGATGGAACAACATCAGGTCAGCCAGCGGCGGGCGTGTGATGTTCTGCAAGTTGATCGGTCATCGGTTCGGTACCTATCGCGACGCAGCGATGATGCTGAACTAAGAGACGCTATCAAACGCGTTTCGAGAGAACGTCGACGGTTTGGGTGCCGCCGTGTCCATGTGATGATCGCGCGGGAGGGTTTCGAGGTGAACCACAAAAAGGTCAGGCGCATCTACCGCGAAGAGAAGCTGCAGGTGCGCCGCAGAGGCGGCAGAAAGCGCGCTTTGGGCACAAGGAAACCGATGGTACTGCCCGACGGTCCGAACCAACGCTGGAGCTTGGATTTCGTATCAGACGCGCTGACAGACGGACGTCGCTTCCGCATTCTTGCCGTCGTGGATGATTACAGTCGGGAGAACCTAGTGTTGGTCGCGGACACGTCTCTTTCAGGACATCGTGTCGTGCGTGAGCTGGGTAAGATCATCGCTGAACGCGGTATGCCGAAGACAATTGTGTCGGACAACGGCACCGAGTTCACCAGCATGGCGATCCTCAAATGGGTTCAGGATACAGGCATTGATTGGCATTACATCGCGCCTGGAAAGCCCCAGCAAAACGGCTTCGTCGAAAGCTTCAACGGTAAGCTGCGGGATGAATGCCTCAATGAAACGCTCTTCGGCACATTGCGCGAAGCCCGACAAACGCTGGAGGAATGGCAAGAAGACTATAACTGGCGCAGACCACATTCAGCTTTGGGCAACCTGACGCCCATGGAATTTTTGCAGAGAAAGACAATGGACAAAATGGCTGCCTAAGGCCAAAGATTTAACCCCAAGGACTCCGCGCCAAGCTGGAGGAGACTTGGGGCACAGGTCACTCTCCCTAAAGTTCCTCTCAAACCCTTGTAAAATATGGGAAAGTGGCGATGCGAACTTGCGCAGAATCGTCCTCAGATTGGGTTTTTCGAGTGGATTTTCGTACCATCGAATTGATGGAGCTAGAACACCCCAAATAGCATTGCCTTTCAAGGCTTTAGGTATGCTTTCAGTGGGTGGAAAAGTTAATGGTGCTGTGAGGGAGGATTGAACTCCCGCACTCAGCGACGTCCCGCAGGGATGCGCGTAAGTCGGGCTTACTATGGCATACCAACCTGTCGACTCTACCGATGGGTGAAGTATGGTGCTGTGAGGGAGGATTGAACTCCCGCACTCAGCGACGCCCAGTAGGGATGCGCGTAAGTCGGGCTTACTATGGCATATCAACCTGTCGACTCTACCGATGGGAGAAGGATGGTGCTGTGAGGGAGGATTGAACTCCCGCACTCAGCGTCTTCCCGCAGGGATGCGCGTAAGTCGGGCTTACTATGGCATACCAACCTGTCGACTATACCGATGGGAGAAGGATGGTGCTGTGAGGGAGGATTGAACTCCCGACCTCGTCATTACCAATGACGCGCTCTACCACTGAGCTACCACAGCATAGGGCGCTGATTAGCGGCAATTTCGCCGCCGCGCAACCCAAATTCGCGCCTAATCTGGACCCCGTGCGCAGGCTGGGTTAGATAAGCGTTATGGCAGACAAAGAACCCTCCCAAACGCCAGCCCAAAAGGCCAAGGCAGAAGAAGCAGCACGCAAGCAGGCGCGGCTGTCCCAAGCGTTAAAAGCCAACATGGCAAGGCGCAAAGGGCAGGCACGTGCGCGCAGTGCGGCACCTCAAGAGGGCTCACAAACAGGCAGCGCGCAGGGCGCGCAACAAAAGGAAACGTAAGGCATGGACGCAATTCTGGTACGTGGCGGTGGGCCGCTGAGTGGTTCTATCCCAATCGCAGGTGCAAAAAACGCATCACTGGCACTGATGCCCGCGACTCTCTTGAGCGAAGAGCCGCTGACCCTGATAAACGCGCCGCGCTTGTCCGATATTCGCACAATGACGCAGCTGTTGCAGTCTTTGGGCGCTGAAATCACCACCTTGCAAGAGGGGCGCGTGATCTCGATGTCGTGCCACGGCGACATTAATACACGCGCCGAATATGACATCGTGCGCAAAATGCGCGCCTCGAACCTCGTGCTTGGCCCCCTTCTGGCGCGCGAAGGCTATGCCGAAGTGTCACTGCCTGGTGGCTGCGCAATCGGTGCGCGCCCGATGGACATCCACACAGACGGCCTAGAGAAAATGGGCGCCTCCATCGACCTGCGCGATGGCTATCTTTATGCAAAAGCCGCTGGTGGCCGCCTCAAAGGCGCTGTGATCGACTTCCCGTTCGCTTCAGTTGGGGCCACGGAAAACATCATGATGGCCGCAACGCTGGCCAAAGGCACAACCGTCATCAATAACGCCGCGCGCGAGCCTGAAATCGTTGACCTCGCCGACTGTCTGCGCCGTATGGGCGCCCAGATCGAAGGTGACGGCACGCCGAGCATCACCATTCAGGGCGTTGATCGCCTTGGCGCGGCGACGCATCCCGTAGTCACCGACCGGATTGAGCTGGGCACCTATATGCTGGCCCCCGCGATCTGCGGTGGCGAGGTCGAGCTGCTGGGCGGCCGCATCGACCTGATCGGCGCCTTCTGTGAAAAACTGGACCTCGCAGGCATCGACGTGACCGAGACTGAGAAGGGTCTCAAAGTGAAACGCCGCGGCGACCGCGTAAAAGCCGTTGACGTCACAACCGAACCTTTCCCGGGCTTCCCTACCGATCTTCAGGCCCAGATGATGGCGCTGCTCTGCACCGCCGAAGGGACATCGACCCTCGAAGAGAAAATCTTTGAAAACCGCTTTATGCACGCGCCGGAATTGATCCGCATGGGCGCAAAAGTAGACGTGCACGGCGGTAAGGCCATCGTGACAGGCGTCGATAAACTCAAAGGTGCGCCCGTAATGGCAACCGATCTGCGCGCCTCTGTTTCGCTGATCCTTGCGGGTATGGCGGCCGAGGGCGAAACCAAAGTGTCGCGCGTCTACCACCTTGATCGCGGATACGAACACGTTGTGGCCAAACTGCGCGGTGTTGGTGCCGATATCGAACGGATCAAAGACGAATGAGCAACGACGCACGTTTTGAAGACGGCGGTGAATCCCCTCTGAACCTCGGCGCATTGGACGCCGAGGATCTTTCCGTGATCTCGTCGCTGGTGCAGGACGCCGTTTTTCCCGCCTCGGAAATGAGCTGGCACAAGGGCGAGGGGCGTTTTGCGCTGCTCCTCAACCGAATGCGGTGGGAAGATGAAGGCGCGGCACGTCACGCGCCTGAACGCGTTCAATCGGTGTTGATGTTTGCCAATGTTCAGGGCGTTGCCTCCCAAGGCGTGCCAAAAGGGGATGCTGACACGGTGCTTTCCGTGTTGCACATCGGGTTTGAAGAAACCGACGCGCCGTCTGGCCATGTCATCCTGACCCTTGCAGGGGATGGCGCGATCCGGCTGAGTGTCGAGGCGCTGGATGTGTCCCTCAAAGACGTCACGCGCCCCTATGTTGCGCCCTCCAAAAAGCGCCCCCATCACCCCGACTAAAGAACCAAGGCAGGCCAGCCCCTCTTGAGGCCTGCCCAAAACCCCGCTACCTGCTGTCCTCAACACAGGAGACAGCCTAATGCCCGTATTTCTTGACGCCACCTCACCAGATTTCGAGCAATCCTTTACCGCACTGCTAAACGCAAAACGCGAAGACAGCCCTGATGTAGATGCAACCGTGGCTGACATCATCGCAGATGTGCGCAAACGCGGTGACGCGGCAGTGATCGAGCTGACCAATAAATTCGACCGCGTTTCCCTAACGCCAGACACCCTGCGCATCACCGACGCAGAAATCGAAACCGCCTGTACCCAAGTCAGCGCCGAAGACCGCGCCGCGCTTGAACTCGCCGCTGAGCGCATCCGCGCCTATCACGCGCGCCAGCTGCCAAAGGATGAGCAATGGACAGACGAGTCAGGTGCGACCCTTGGCTGGCGCTGGGGCGCTGTATCGGCTGCGGGTCTCTATGTTCCGGGTGGGTTGGCTAGCTACCCCAGCTCGGTTCTGATGAACGCAATCCCCGCAAAGGTTGCAGGTGTTGGCCGTCTTGCCATGGTTGTGCCTGCACCTGATAACGTGCTGAATCCACTTGTTTTGCTGGCCGCGCGGCTTTCTGGCGTGGACGAAGTGTACCGCATCGGCGGCGCCCAAGCGGTTGCCGCGCTGGCCTATGGCACCGATACCATCGCCCCCGTGGATAAAATCACAGGCCCCGGGAACGCCTTTGTCGCCGCCGCCAAACGCCGAGTGTTCGGCAAGGTCGGCATCGACATGATCGCAGGCCCCTCCGAAATCCTTGTTGTTGCCGATGCGGATAACGATGCCGATTGGATCGCGCTTGATCTATTGTCTCAGGCCGAGCACGACGAAAGCGCGCAATCCATCCTCATAACCACCGACGCCGCCTTTGGCCGCTCAGTGGCTGAGGCCGTCGAAAAGCGCCTCGAAACGCTAGAGCGTGCCCATATCGCAGGCCCTTCATGGCGCGACTTTGGCGCGGTGATCACCGTGCCAGACCTCGCCACTGCTGCCGCACTGACTGACCGCATCGCGCCCGAGCACCTCGAACTCTGCGTGGCAGATCCCCACGCGCTATCCGACCAAATCAACCACGCAGGCGCAATCTTTTTGGGGCAATGGACACCAGAGGCCATTGGCGATTACGTCGGCGGCCCAAACCACGTCCTGCCAACAGCCCGTTCCGCGCGGTTCTCGTCCGGCCTGTCGGTTCTGGATTTCATGAAACGCACAACCCTGTCGCATATGTCACCCCAAGCACTGCGCGCCATCGGCCCCGCAGCCGAACGGCTGGCCTCATCCGAAAGCCTAGAGGCGCACGGCCTGTCCGTCACCGCCCGCCTGCGCAAGCTGAACGATTAACGCGGTGAAAATCGGGGGGAGGCACGCACGCCTCTGCCCCCCTTGCTGCGCTGGTGCGCTGTGCGGCGAACGCCGCCCGATTGCCCCCGATTGCATCCTAGGGTAAGACAGGCCAGCAACCCTACCGTCCGGAGCCGTGCCATGACGCACATCACAAATATCACCATCGATGATGCCAACCTGCCAGCCCCCACGCCGGAGATCGAACAAGAGCGCCGCGTGGCCATGTTTGACCTGCTCGAGGATAACTCGTTTGTGCTGCCCAAACGCGACGAACGCCCGATCCCGAACGGCCCCTACCATCTGGGCCTGTCCATCCGTGACAAGCGGCTGGTATTTGATGTGAACACAGAAACAGATGAAAAAGCAGCAGAATTCCACCTTTCGCTGGGGCCATTCCGGCAGGTCGTAAAGGATTATTTCCAAATCTGCGAAAGCTATTTCGACGCTGTGAAAAAACTACCACCAGCCCAGATCGAAACCATAGATATGGCCCGCAGAGGCATTCATATGGAAGGCAGCCGCGTGCTTCAGGAACGTCTGGAAGGCAAAGCCGAGATCGACATCGATACCGCGCGCCGCCTCTTTACGCTCATCTGCGTCTTGCATTTCGGAGGCTAAGACGTGTCGCAACAGCTCCCCCAATCCGTTCTTTTCTGTTGCGACCACAACGCGGTGCGGTCCCCCATGGCCGAAGGTTTTATGAAAAAACTTTACGGCATGGATGTTTATGTCCAATCCGTTGGCGTTAAAAACGATCTTGAGATTGATGGTTTTTCAATTGCTGTCTGTCAGGAAATGGGTGTCGAACTGTCGCGCCACCGCTCGCGCAGCTTTGACGAGATGGAAGAATGGGGTGACGATCTCAGCTCTTTTGACCTCGTGATATCACTGTCGCCCGCGTCCCAGCGCCGCGCGCTGGAACTGACCCGTTACTTCCATTTAGATGTAGAATATTGGCCGATTCTGGACCCAACCGGATTGGGCGAGGGACGCGAAGAAAAGCTGGCCCAATTCCGCGCAGCCCGTGACCAGATCGTGAGCAAACTCACCGAACGTTTCGGCGCTCCGACACAGATACCTGCCTGATCGATCCGCCAAAGGCCCATCGCCCTTTGAACCCGCCAAATAGCGATGGGTGGTTTTAGCTATCTCAGGAACAAACCGATGACGCGCTTTGGCCAAAGGCCTTCCACGTATCCCAGAACGCATTGTCTGATGCGCGATCTGACTGGCGCCAGACCTGCAATTTATGAGGGTCTCTAAAGGCTTTAGCACCGCGCCGCTGTTGCGCTGATGACAGGGTTTGATTGGCAACCGCTTGAATACAGCCACAGCGCTGCGAACTTGCCGCTTTGCGCCCTTGGGCTAGGCACGCCTTTTGCAGCGGCCCCGTCGCGTATAGCTGCGTTGGCGTGAATGCCCCGCGCGAAGTGTAATTTGTTGCACCGCCACCGCAGGCGGCCAATGTGGACAGCGCCAATAGCGCCATGACCATGGGTTTCATCTCTTCTGCCTTTGTCTCAAGCCGCGATTGGGTTTGTCCCATTTTGTGCGGCGTTATCTGCTCTGGCAGCACTATGGGCAATTTCGTTAAAATTTTCAATTCGCAAAAAGAAAGGGCAGCGGCACATGGTGGCCGCTGCCCTTGGGGTGGGCAAAAATCCGCTGTTCTTAGAACTTCCAGCGGGCCCCAACAAAGGTTACGTCAACGTCTTGGGTCGCGCTGCCCGAGTTGTTGAAGTCATAGGTGCGGTGGCTGGCATAAAGCTCAAGGTTATAGGCATCGACCTTTTGCACAACGGCCAAACCGATAGATTCGGAATCGCTGCCCGCAAAGGCAAAATCTTCGCCGCTGTAGTAATCAACCGATAGGTGCGTGCGCCCCAGCGACAGCCAATCGCGCTGCAAACCCGCTTTGGCATAGATATAGCTTGCTTCGCTTTCGCGTGCGCGCCCACCAGCCAAGGAAAAGCTAAGGCCCGTTGGTTCGTGCAGTACCGCAGCAGAACCCAGCGTAAAGGCTTCGGCGCTGTCACGGATGGAATGGCCAAGGCGACCCGCAACCTTATAGTCACCATAGTCGCGGTTGTAGGTCAGGCCGATGTCATAGAACTCATCATCGTTGCCCCGCGCCAGAACTTCTTCGCCTGCCGAAATCGCCAGACCAAAGCCTTTGTAGGTCGGTGTGTCATAACGAATGCGGAAGCGGCGGCTGCCGTCAAACGCCGAGAAGGCATTGCCAACGCGCACGCCAGATGCCGATCCGTCTGCCAGCAAAAATTCCTGCGATCCCGCTTGGTCTTGCAAGCTGGAATAGGCGATCACGCTTGTCCCTGAAAAATCAGCCTCGGCTGTGCTATCCGTCGCGATAGACCCCTGACCGAACGAGAAAGTACCAATCCGAGCTGTTTCATAGATCAGCTCCAGCTTGCGCAATTCGCTGCGGCTGTAATCGGCGTCAAAGTCGTTGTCGCTGCCGCTGATGCTGCTCGAACCAGTAAAGCCCAAAGCGGTTTCAAAGTGAAAGCGGAACTGCCCGCCATTGGCCAGATCCTGACGGAAAATCGCGCCAACGCGCGAGTTCGAGTTGTCGTTGTCGGTAAAGCTGGTTTCGCTGTCAGCGCCATTATCAACGCTCAGAACGCCTAGGTTCAGCTGCCCGTAGAAATCCCAAACCGGATCAACTTCTTGAGCGGCGGATAAGCTAGGAACAACAAGGAGCGCAGGAAGCGCAAGTCGGGCTACGGGGTGCATTTTTGTCTCCAATATTAGCTGAGTCAGCAAAATGGCTGGCTTCGTTTTCAGTATGTGGGGGATGCAAGGGGAAATTTGAAATCACAGTTCTGCACATCATGGCACGCGGCTGTGAACGCTTGTAATCAACCCGCGATCTGGGTGCCCAAAAGGGCAGGGATCACGCGAATTTGTCCTGCAATGTGATGCGCTACTGCCCCCGCCGCCACTGGAAATTCGGCTGCAAAACCGATGCGGTCATCATCCACCTTGACCGCTCTTCAAAACCCCTACATATCCTAGGCATGACACCACTTTCACATATCCGCAATTTCTCCATCGTCGCCCATATTGACCATGGTAAATCCACCCTCGCTGATCGCCTCATCCAAGAGACGAACACAGTGGCCGAGCGCGATATGAAGGCGCAAATGCTCGATAACATGGACATCGAGCGCGAGCGCGGCATCACCATCAAAGCCCAAACCGTGCGGATCAACTACACCGCGCTGAACGGCGAAGAATACATCCTCAACCTGATCGACACCCCCGGCCACGTTGATTTCGCTTACGAAGTTTCCCGCTCCATGCGCGCGGTCGAAGGCTCGCTGCTGGTGGTCGACAGCACCCAAGGCGTTGAGGCCCAGACCCTCGCCAACGTGTATCACGCCATTGATGCCGATCACGAGATCGTGCCAGTGCTGAACAAGATCGACCTGCCCGCAACCGATTGTGATCGCGTCGCCGAGCAAATCGAAGACGTGATCGGCATTGATGCTTCTGACGCAATCCGCGTTTCCGCCAAAACCGGCGAGGGAATCATCGAGACCCTCGAAGCCGTTGTTCACAAACTTCCCGCCCCAACAGGCACGCTGGATGCACCGCTCAAGGCGATGCTGGTGGATTCATGGTACGACAGCTACCTCGGCGTGATCGTTCTGGTCCGCATCATGGACGGTCAGCTGAAAAAGGGCGAACGGATCAAGATGCTCTCGAACGGCTCAACCCACCACGTTGACCGCATCGGCGTCTTCCGCCCCGAAATGACAGAAATCGACGCGCTTGGCCCGGGTGAGCTCGGCTTCCTCACCGCTTCGATCAAACAGGTCCGCGATACCAGCGTTGGTGATACCATCACCCACGAGAAGAAAGGCTGCACCGAAGCCCTACCAGGCTTTAAACCGTCCCAGCCCGTGGTTTTCTGTGGCCTCTTCCCCGTTGATGCCGCCCAATTCGAAGACCTGCGCGACAGCATTGAAAAACTCGCCCTCAACGATGCCTCCTTTAGCTACGAGATGGAAACATCCGCCGCCCTTGGCTTTGGCTTCCGCTGCGGCTTCCTCGGTCTGCTGCACCTTGAGGTGATCCGCGACCGGATCGAACGCGAATATGACATCGACCTGATCACCACCGCGCCTTCCGTTATCTACGATATCCACATGCGCGACGGCACGGTTGAGCAGCTGCACAACCCCGCAGACATGCCCGACCTAACCTTCGTCGATCACATCGAAGAACCGCGGATCAAGGCAACCATCCTCGTCCCCGATGATTATCTCGGCGATGTGCTGAAACTCTGCCAAGACCGCCGCGGCATCCAAGAAGACCTCACCTATGCAGGCTCACGCGCCATGGTCGTCTATGACCTGCCGCTGAACGAAGTTGTATTTGACTTCTACGACCGCCTGAAATCGGTCACCAAAGGCTATGCCTCGTTTGACTATCAAATGATCGGCTACCGCGAAGATTCGCTGGTCAAAATGTCGATCCTCGTCAACGACGAACCCGTCGACGCCCTGTCCACCATGGTCCACCGCGACCGCGCCGAAATGCGCGGCCGCGCCATGGTCGAAAAACTAAAAGACCTCATCCCCCGCCACATGTTCAAAATCCCGATCCAAGCAGCCATCGGCGGCAAAGTCATCGCCCGCGAGACGCTGTCCGCCATGCGCAAAGACGTCACCGCAAAATGCTACGGCGGCGACGCATCGCGAAAACGCAAACTGCTGGACAAGCAGAAAGCGGGTAAGAAAAAGATGCGCCAATTCGGTAAGGTAGATATCCCGCAAGAAGCGTTTATCTCAGCGCTCAAGATGGACAATTAAACGTAGGGTGGGTGAAACCCACGCGTGGCACAAGGATTGATGGAGATCACGCGTGGGTTTCACCCACCCTACGTTGCATCGTTGAAAACGGCCAATCCTCTGGGCGCTCAACAAACCCGTGCTTTACGGGGTTCCAATGGCAATAATCAACATGCGCGGCGAAATCTGCCTGATCTCGAATGCAATGCTCCCAAAATCGTCTTTGCCATATCCCGCGTTCGCCTTTTCTGCGTTTGCTCTCGTTAGGGGATCCCACACTCGGGCAGTTTTTGGAAAAGGCAGTTTTTATCTTTTGCCAACGAATAGAAAAATCGGCGTCATCGCTGGGTAGTGTCCAAACGGCGTGAAGGTGATCGGGTAGGATCACCATCGCTTCGCATCGGACAGGATGTTCCTTGATGGCCGCAGCATAGGCTGACCTCAAAAGGTTGATTTCGCGTAACAAAAGGTCGCTCCCCCGTTCCGCGAGGTTCACGGTGAAGAAATAGGTGCCTCCCGGCACATACATGCGGCGATATCTGCTCATGGGGGAATTGTCTTGTGTCTTGGTTAACAATTGGTTGCCTGTGGGTTCCACCCACCCTACACCACCCCCATGACATGCCCCCTCTGCACCTCCGCCGCCCCGCTCATCGCCACAGCTGTTTCAGGCGGCCCCGCTGACGCCAGCATCGACATCTGCGCGGCCTGCGCTGATCCAGCCACGCCCGCCGATCACTTCCGCCCCATCGCCTCGACCATGTGGTCTGAGGACCCCGCGCTGCAGGTTTTTGCCGCGCGCACGCTCAAACGGCTTGATACCGATTGGGCCCGCGATCTGCTCGACCAGCTTTACCTCGATGAGGAAACCCAAGAATGGGCCGATAACGTGGCCGAGCAGACAGACCACAAAGACAGCAACGGCGTCCCCCTTGCCAATGGCGATACGGTGGTGCTGATCAAAGATCTCAACGTCAAAGGCGCGGGCTTTACCGCCAAACGCGGCACTGCCGTGCACCGGATCAGCCTTGTCCAAGACAACGCCGCCCATATTGAAGGCCGCGTTGAGGGCCAGCGCATTGTCATCCTGACCGAGTTCGTGAAAAAGCGCGCCTAAGCCCCGCCGATTGACGCAGATCAACGCGCCGCACTCTCTCCGATGCTACCCATCGCGTGACCATAAAGGCCACCGAAGGGAACCGCTCATGTTTCGTCTTGCATCCATTCTTTATTCCATCGTTGGAACCACCTTGGCTGGCATCGGTGTGATTGCCGTTCTGTCCGCTGGCTACGATACGCTTGTCCCGATCCTGATCGCGGCGGCAGTTGGTGCGGTGGTTGCCCTGCCGGTGTCCTACATTGTGGCAGGCAAAATTCTGGCGCTAACGTCAAAATAACTGCGGCGGCGGGTGTTTAGGGTGGTGTACGTCTGGTGCACGGCGTGTGTACACTGTGTGACACGTGTATTCTCCTGACCCCGAGGCCTCTATGACCCCTTGCATTCTCTGCGTCGCCATCACCGGTTCTGTCCCGACTAAGGCCGCCAATCCTGCGGTGCCGATCAGCATTTCCGAGCAGATCGAAAGCACCCATGCCGCCTATGAAGCAGGCGCCAGCATATGCCACGCGCATGTGCGCAACGATGACGAAACGCCAACGTCAGACCCCGAGAAATTCGCGGCCTTGCAGGAGGGGATCAAGGCGCATTGCCCTGATATGATTATGCAATTCTCGACTGGTGGCCGATCAGGTGCAGGTGAGGAGCGCGGCGGCATGTTGTCCCTACGTCCAGATATGGCCAGCCTCTCTGTCGGGTCCAACAACTTTCCCACCCGCGTCTACGAAAACCCGCCACAGCTGGTCGATTGGCTGGCCTCCGAGATGGTGAAATACGAAGTAAAGCCCGAAATCGAGGCCTTTGACCTGTCCCACATCCACAAAGCCGCCGAAATGAACCGCGATGGCCGCATCCCCGGGCAGCTCTATATCCAGTTCGTGATGGGGGTGAAAAACGCTATGCCCGCCGATAAAGAAGCCTTTGATTTCTATGTGAAAACACTCAAACGTCTGGTGCCGGATGCCCAGTGGTGTGCCGCTGGAATCGGGCCAAACCAGATCGTTTTGAACGAATGGGCGATTGCGGCGGGGGGGCACACCCGCACGGGCCTAGAGGACAACGTCCGCTGGGATAAAAACACACTCGCACCGTCCAACGCAGCCCTCATCCAGCGCGCCGCCGACCTGTGCGAGAAATATGAACGCCCCGTTGCAACGCCATCGCAGGCGCGTGAAATCTTGGGGCTGCGAACAGCCTAAAGCAGGGCGTTGATATCGGCGGGGGTTGCCCCGCCGTCCAAAAGAACCTGCAACACCTCTTGGGTGAATTGCCAGACCTCTTCAGTGTGGACAAGGTGGTGGGTCAACAGGCCAAGGGGTTCCGTAGCATCGCTACCCCCTTCGCGACGGTTGCGCAGGGTGGTAACGATCCCTTCAACCAATTCAGTTGGGTCGGCTAACCCACGGTGTCCACGCCAGAAAATGGGGTCGATGTGGGTGTTGATCTGGGTGAGGTTAGGGGCTGCGAACTGGGCCTTTCGTGGGCCATAGGTCGACAGACCTCGATATCCGGCAAGGGTAAGGGCAGGCAGCAAATCAGGATTGAACCTGTTCCATGGCGGCACAAACAGTTTCACCAGCTGTGTGCTGAACTGAGCCTCCAAAGTGTCCATAGCCAACCCCAATTCGCTTTCCGCTTGGGGGCGCAGGTGGCCAAATTCGGCGTTCTTCTCGCCTTTTGGCGCATGGCTTTGGTGGCGCCAGCCGTGGATGACGGGGATCAGGTTTGGGGCGTCGTTGAGTGCGGGCACAAGCGACGGCGTCATGTGGGCAGGGATGACGGCGATATATGCAGGCATGCCCAAGGTCTCGGATATCTGGGTGAGACGTGACAGCGCGGGCGTGGTGGCAATGGCGTCATCGTCGCGCCACCAGATGGGAAGGGGGCGTTCAGCTTGGCGCCAAAATGTTAGCTCGGCTTTCAGGGGCGACCAGTTGATTTTCATGATGCATCTCTCATCTGGTGGGTGATCTCAACTGTAGTGGCCGCGCCGTTGAAGCCGCCTGAATCCGGTGTGCGCCGTGGCGCAGCGATGACTTCGCGTAGCGCAGCAAGCAGCGTTTCCCCAGTTAGCGCTGCCCGCCGAAGGGTTGCGATCCCGTCGCGTTTGGATAGCGCATCCGCGCGCAGCCCCTGTTCGACTTCGCTGCCCTCATCAAAGGGGATGAAAACCGCAGGAGTTGCAGCCTGCAAAATGTCCAATGCGGTGTTGTAGCCGCATAAGGAAACGGATGCTTTGGCGTGATACAACATCTGGCGAAAATCCTTGCGAACCGATTGAACGGTGACATTTGAGGGCGCGCGCGCTGCCAGCTCTGCAATGCGTGCATCTGGTGCCGCGCCGCCTACCAGAACGCGAAAAGGGGCGTCTAACGCCGTGGCGGTTGCTAGGGCTGCCTCATAAATCGGCCCGCCGACGTCTCCACCGCCTGCACTGATAATGATCTCACCTTGGCCTGCCATATCGGGGTGAAGACCCGCCGCTGGGGGCGCGACAAAGCCCGTATAACGCAGGTAGCCCGTCAAGGTTTCACTGACAGGCCAGCTTAGCTCCAACGGGGTGAGGGCCTGCACCGAATGAACAAGGACCGCATCGTAGAATTGGGCGATCATCTCCTCGGCAAAGAGGGCCTTCTTTGGCTTTGAAGGCGGGGCTAGGATGTCGCGGATAGAGGCGCAAACAAGGGGGGGCTTGGCGCTGGATTTTGCGGCATCCAGCAGCGTTTGAAACTCTTCCTTCAGGATGCGACGCCCAAAGGGGAACAGCTCGGTGATTAGGATGTCTGGCGCGACCTCTGCGAAGGTTTTGAGCAATTGATTTTGACGTTCAGCGAGAAAACCTTGGCCCGCGGTTTGGCCGTTCTCGTCCAGCAAGGTCGCGAAATCCACGCCATTAGAGCGCACAGGAGGCAATTGTACAAAACGCATGCCATCGGTTGCAAAATGCGGGGCTGGCATGCCGCCAGAAACAACACAGACATCATCCCCCGCCGCCAGATAGGCCCGCGCCAAGGTTAAGGCCCGCGCCAGATGCCCCGTTCCCAATAGGTGGGTGACGACAATCATGACCCTCACGAGATCGGCCTTTCCAAACGGACAGGTTCTGGCAGCAGGCGCCACGCTGTCCCGTCGATTTCGATAATGAACAGGCGGTTTCGTTTGACCGCGAAAGGGGCGGGGCCCGCAAAATTCCACCCCGTGGCATGGGCCATCAGCACCCGCATCACGCCGATGTGGCAAACCGCTATGCTGTCGCGCGCAAGTCTGTTCGCCCATGGAACCAACCTGTCCCTCAGCGCGGCAGGGCTTTCCCCATTCGGGGGCGTATAGTCCCAGCCCCAATCTTCGATATCGCGGTGATCGCAGGTTGGATCGGCGCGCAGTTCCTTGGCAATACGGCCCTCCCAATCGCCCCAGTTCATTTCGATCAAAGCGGGGTCGGTTTTTGGTTCGCGGCCAGCGACCAGCGCGGCAGTATGGGCGGCGCGCTCTAGCGGGCTGGCCCAAAGCATGGCGTCTTTCCACGGGGAGGGCAGCGATTGATTGCGCAATTCGGCCACCGCATCTGCATCCAGCGCGATGTCGCTGCGCCCTTGAACGCGGCCCTCGCGGTTCCACGTTGTGTGGCCGTGACGTAGCAAAGCAAGACGGATCATTTCACCCCTACCATTTCTAGCCCTAGGCGTAGTGTTTCGGCTGTCGCGGGTCGCAGATGATATTGGCGGATGTGTGCGCGAATGTCATCGGGTGAAGGGGCAGGGGATGCAGCAAGCGCGGCTAACCCTGCGGCCCCCTCTTCGACCTTGGGATAATCCCGAGGGTACAATACATCGCGCACACCTGGGCGGTCTTGGGCAATAACGGCAAGGCCATGGGCTTGGGCCTCTAGATAAGTCAGGCCAAAGGCCTCATCCACACCGGGCCAGATGAGCGCGCCAGATCGCTGGTAGGCCTGTTCAAGCTTTTGTGCGCTCAGGGCGCCTAAAAACGTAACGCGATCCGCAAAAGGGGCCATGGCCAGCTCTACCAAGGCCCGTGCAGGCCCGTCGCCTGCGATCTCTAGGCGGGTATCGTCGGGCATCAAGGCAAGCGTTTCAGCGATCAGCTGGTAAGAGGGCAGTTTCGCGGCAGCCCGCATCATACCCACTGCCAGCAAATGGGAGCCCTCGGCCCTTGGGGGCAGATCATCGCGGTTGAGAAAGGGCTTTAGAAGGATGTGCTTTTGCGCGGGCGGGGCATAGTCGCGCAACGCTTTGCTATCGCGCTCCGTCAGGTAAAAGACCACATCGGCCGCGTCACAGGCCTGTTCCGCGGCGCGGGCAAATCTGTCCCACGCACCGCCTAGCCTCTTGCGGGCACGCGTTGCTTCGATGGACAGATAGGGAATACCCAAACTTTGCGCGACGCTGGGGCCGATCAGGTCGGGGGCTTTGTAATAGGTGTGATAGGTGATCCACGCCTGCCAGTTCGCGGCTTTTCCTTGCGCGATGATTTGCGGGATTTGGGCATTTGCTTGTGCGATCAGATCGGCTTGGATCTCTGCGTCGCCTTTCCCATCGCGGGTGCGAAGGGCCGAGGCCAGATCCACCCTAGCCCCCAACGTTTCAAGCGCTGCGATTAAAGAGCGCGCCATTGCGCGATCCCCTGACGGCACAGGGTGCGCCGGAGGTTTCAGGGGGGCGTAAAAGGCGAGGCGCATCAGGCGGTTTTCAGAATGCCACGCAGGCGTTTCGCCAGATGGGCAATGCCCGGTGCCATGGTAAATTCGGCATGCAGCCGTTTATGCGCAGCTTGGGCCAGACGGGGGCCCAATGCAGGGTCGCCAGCGATATCCAACATCCCGTCCGCAAAGGCACGCGGCGTGTCTTTGGCCAGAATGCCATGGGTGCCGTTTGTGATAAATTCGGGGATCGCGGAAACGGGTGTGGACAGGATCGGCAACAGCTGGCTCGCCGCTTCCATCAACACGTTTGGCAGCCCGTCACGGTCTCCGTCGGCCGCGATACGAGAGGGCAGCACAAACAGGTCGGCCTCGCGCATGGCGGCGATGACGTCAGGCTGATCGCAGGCCCCGCGCCATGTGATCCGCGCAGCCACGCCAGCGTTTTTGGCCCGCTCGCGCATTTCTTCGTCCAGCGCACCACCGCCGATATGGGTCCAGTGCCAGTCCAGCGTATCAGGCAGCAGGGCTAGCGCATCAATCAGCGTATCAAATCCCTTTTTCTCGACCAGTCGACCAACTGACATCATGCGCAGCGGCGCATCAGGTGATCGCAGCGGGCGTTCGGGCGGGTTTGGGAAACGGGCAAGGTCGAGGCCATGGTAAACCAGATCAACGCGCTCGGGTGTATCGGCAAGCCCTTGCAGGTGTTCTGCGCCAAAGGCGGTGCAGGTGGCGCCAAATGCGGCGCCATAGGTGGCTGGGGTTAGCTTTTCGCGCAATTCCCATTCGGGCGAGGTCCAGATGTCTTTTGCGTGGGCCGAAAAAGACCACGGCACGCCCCGCAAGATCGCCGCGTATCGCGCAACGGAGGATGGCGTGTGCAGGAAATGGGAGTAGAGCGCTTCGAGGCTGCCTTCGGCCTCATGGGCCAGAACACATGCCTGCCCCCAACGGCGGCGGCGGTTGGCGGTGTCGTCGCGCGCAAGGTCGGCGGCATAGGCTTCGGCGGCCGCATCAAACCCCGGCAGGGCCGTCACAGCACCCATGGCTTCGTGCACACGGCGGGGTTCTTCGTGCAGGTATTCGGGCAGATAGCGCACCCGCGCCTTAAGGCGATCATGCAGCGGGTGGGTTTTCTTGTCGGTGGGGTGGCGCAATGACCAAAGGTCAAAGGCGATACCGGATTCCTCTAGGGCAACCAGCTCTTGTGCGATGAAGGTTTCGGAAAGGCGCGGCCAGCCTTTGACCACAATCGCGAGGGGGGGCGTGGTCATGATGTTAGTCCTTATTATTCATTAACGCGTGGCCCCGTTCGACCACAACATCCAACCCGTCAAGCAGGCCATTGGCGCCCGCTTCGGATGGTTTCCCTTGGGTTGGCAGGGCGCGAATGGCGTTGATCATGGCCTCAACCGTCATGCCGTCGCGACCATCATCCAACATGCGCACCAGCCCCAGCTCTTCGGCGCGGCTGGCGCGGATCCATTGTTCCAGCCGTGGCACGGTGCGCGGGACAATGACCGCGCGTTGATCAAAGCTGAGAACTTCGCAAAAGGTGTTATAGCCGCCCATACACACAACGCCCTGAGCATTGGCAAAAAGCGCCTCGATCCGGCTGTCAAAGCCAGTGGCGATGACCCGCCCGTCAAGCGCATCAACACGCGCATCCAAAGCGTCTCGTACCTCGCCAGAGAGGAAAGGCCCGTAAACCAACATCGCTTTGGGGCCCAAGGTCGGGTCCGCCTCATAGGCGTCCAGCACCAGCGACACCATAGCAGCGCCGTCGCCGCCACCGCCCGGCGTGATGAGGATATAGGGCTCGTCCGGCACATCGACAGCATCGGTTAGCTCGCGGCGCAGGTAGCCTGTGTAATGCATCCGCTTGCGGGTTGCGTCGCTAAACGGCAGGCCGCTGGTAGGGTCATAGATATCTTCGACGCCATATACCCAGAATTCGTCATAAAACGCTTCGGCCGCTTTCACAGCACCCTTGCGTTCCCATTCTGCCGCCAGAACGTCTGGTTCATCCAGAACATCCCGAAGACCCAATACTATGCGGCAGTTGCCTTGGGCTTGTAGCCATTCCAATGTGGACAGCAGTTCGCCGCGAAAGCCGGTGGGTTCTTTATCAACGATCAGCAGGTCGGGTTGATATTGTTCGACCGCAGATTGGATCAGCCCTGCCCGCAAATTGGTGGTGGCGTCGATATCCAGCCCCAAGGTTGAGCTGATGTATGATCCATCCGGCAGTTTAGTAACACCAGGCAGGCGGATGTGGTCCACCCGTTCTGGAAAGGCAAACCGCCCCGCAACAGGTGAGCCCGTCAAAATGATCGCGGATGAGCTATCATCACCAGCCGTAAGAGCCGTCGCCAAAGCACGCGACCGGCGCAAATGCCCCAAGCCAAACGTGTCATGGCTGTATAGCATGACACGATGTGCAGGCTTGCGTGCGTTTGCTTCTGCGATGGGGTCTTGCGGCATTAACTTTCTTTCCGTCTTGCTAGGCTCAAAGTCTCAGGTCGCTGCCTGATTTGCCGAATACGCCTTTGATGTCATATAACACCGCGCCTTCCTTACCAAAGGCCCGAATTGCATCACTGCCCAAGTTTACAAATTCGCGGTGCCCAACGGCCACCAGTATCGCGTCATAGGCGCCCAATTCAGGGGTTTCGACGGCTTTGACCCCATGTTGAGCCTCTAATCGCGCGGTGCCGACCCATGGGTCGTGAACGTCGGTTTGGATGGCGTAATCGTCCAGCTCGGAAATGATATCGGAAACACGGGTGTTGCGCGTGTCGGCGCAGTTTTCCTTGAACGTATACCCTAGGATCAAAACACGCGCGCCGCGTACGCCGATGTCTCTTTTCAGCATCGCCTTCACCAGCGTTTGCGCCACATGAGCGCCCATCGCGTCATTGATCCGACGACCGGCAAGGATCACTTCGGGGTGATAGCCCAACTGCTGTGCGCGGAAGGTGAGGTAGTAGGGGTCAACGCCAATACAGTGGCCGCCAACCAAACCGGGTTTGAAGGGCAGGAAATTCCATTTGGTGCCCGCCGCCTCGAGCACTTCGAGCGTATCAAGGCCGAGACGTTCAAAGATCAGCGCGAATTCATTGACCAAGGCGATGTTCAAATCGCGCTGGGTGTTTTCGATAACCTTCGCGGCCTCTGCCGTGGCAATAGAAGAGGCACGGTGCAAGCCGGCCTTTACCACGGGGCTGTAAATCGCTTCGACGCGGTCGAGGGTTTCATCGTCTTGGGCCGCGATGACCTTGATCACATTCTCCATCGAATGCTCAACATCACCGGGGTTAACGCGTTCGGGGGAATAGGCCAGTTTGATTTGGCGACCGGTTTCCAATCCGCTGGCCTTGGCAAGGGCTGGGCCGCAAACGTCTTCGGTTACACCGGGGTAAACGGTGCTTTCTAGGATCACCAATGCACCATCCGTCAAATGAGGGGCGATGGTCGCGCAGGCGCCCAAAATCGGGCCAAGGTCGGGAGCTTTTGCATCGGTGATCGGCGTTGGCACGGCAATGATAAACGCCGTGCAACCCGCCAGATCAGCCGCGTTATGTGTGAAAACTGCGGTAGAGGATGCAACTTTGGCATCATCGATTTCACCATTGGGATCGCGCCCCTCACAAAGCGCGTCGATCATCGGGGGATGGATGTCATAGCCAACCACTTGGAAACCATTTCGCGCTAAACCCAAGGCAAGGGGCAGGCCAACATAGCCAAGGCCCAAAATAGCAATCCGGTCGCTTTTGGAGGTGGTCGTCATCGATGTGTCCTTGGTTTACCGTATCCAATCGGAAACGGTCTTTGGCTAGGTTCTGCTATGGCATGATGGGGCCGTTTTGTAAAACGCCAACACAGGGTGGGGTTCTGTTGGTTTTGGGGAATGTGGCCGTTTGGCGCTAGATTGCAAAATCCAAAACAAACCCCTACGCTTAACGATGCGCGCGGTTTCGCGCCAAAGAATGGGACGGGGACTTCAAACATGTTTTTTCGCATGCTGTTACTAGCATTCACTTGGCTTTTATTTACCTTTTTGCCAGCTGCTGATGTTTCCGCCCAGAGCCTGACCTCCATGCTGGGGGGCTCTGAAGAGGTTGAAGAAACTGTTGCCGAAACCACGCCGCAGGAAACTCTGGCCGAGACGCTGAGGAATGCTGCGCGCGATGGCGTTGACGTCATTGTGATTGATACCCAAGGGCAGGTGATCACCCAATCCGCCCCTGAGGAGGATGATGCAGACGCGATCGAACCAACAGCCGAGGATTATTCCCGTTTGATGAAGGTGCAAGAGGGCGCTGATCGTGCTCGCGATGCCTTGATTGACAGGGTGGCCCAGCTGCCGAATGCCTTCCGTGAAGTGGCCTATATCCTTCGGGCGGCGTCTCCGGATGGCACCATCCTTATGTATTTTAAGATATTGGGGTGGAGCCTGCTGTTGTTTGGCGTGGGTGTGATTGTCGAACGAGAGATTTTTGCAAAACGCTTTGCACGCAAATTTGTTGTCAGCCGCGTCATGGATTCTCCGGCGGGTTATGCGGAAAAGATGCCTTTTCTCGTCTTCAGATTTCTCATGGGGGTGATTGGCATTCTGTGCTCGATGGCCGTTGCCTATGTTCTGGGGGCCGTTCTATTTCCGCCTATCGATGATAGTGCCATTCAGTTTACGCTGACCTTGATCAATATTGGCTATTTCAGTTGCCGTGTGATGGCTGGTTTGTGGCGGATGATCCTGTCTCCCTATTTGTCGCAATACCGTATTCCGATCATCAGCGATTCTGATGCCAAGCGTTTGCATAACTGGTTGTGGATCTTGGGCAGCTTGGACCTCTGCGCCATTTTGTTTGGCATCTGGATCGGAGAGCTGGGCCTGAATTATGATGTTTACGCCCTTGTGTCTTCTGTCATGTCGGGGGGCGTGGTGCTGTTGAACATCCTGTTGGTTGTTGTGAACCGCCGTGCCATCTCTGCGGCGCTGCGTCATGGCAAAGAACCAAACGAGGTGGGCATTCTGGTGCGTTTGCTGAGCAAGTTATGGGCGCCTGCCGTTGTCATCTATGTTGTTTTCGCTTGGTTCGAGCTGACCTATGATCTGGTCCTTGAAAGGCCCAGTTCGATCCCGTTGATTGCGGGGGCCTATGGTATCCTGATTTCGATCATCGTGGTCTACGGGGTGGTGAATTACCTGATCGAGCGTGGCTTTGCGCGCGCGCGTGTTCTGCGTTTGCTGCGCGAGAAACAAGCTGAGTTGGAAGCCCAAGAACTGGCGCGACTGGAAAAGGAAGCGTTTGAACAAAGATTGCGGCGCGATGAGGGGCTTGATCTTGATCGCGAGAGCGCTCTTGAGGGGGATAACCCTGCTGGCGCCTTGGCCGAACGGATCGAACCCGCAGAGGCAGTTTCGCCTGCCGGAGCTAGCTTAACACAGGCCGAGCACGACATGCTTTCTGCCGCCGCCGAAGAGCGGGGTAAGCCGGTTCGTGTCCTGAATTCATTCGAAGCCTTGGCGCGGCGGGTTGCGGGCATCTTGGCGTTTGTTGCGGGTTCCTATGCGTTTTTCTATATCTGGGACAATGATAGCGCACAAATGGTTGAATCCAGCCTGTACCGCGTGATGGATATCATCGTCATAATCTTTATCGGCTACATCGTTTATCACGCGTTCCGTATTTGGATCGATACAAAGATTGCCGAAGAGGCACAGGACGAAGTCGAGGCCGAGCCAGGTGATGAAGGCGGGGCTTCGTCGGCGTCGCGATTGGCGACATTGTTGCCGTTGTTCCGAAACTTTACCCTGATTGTGGTGATCGTGACGATCATCCTGATTGTTCTGATGGAAGTGGGGATCAACGTGGGGCCACTGTTTGCTGGTGCTGGTATCGTTGGCGTTGCCGTTGGTTTTGGCTCTCAGGCGCTGGTGCGTGATATCTTTGCGGGTGCTTTCTTTCTGTTTGATGATGCGTTTCGCAAAGGCGAATATCTGGATGTGGGCGGGGTAAAGGGCACGGTCGAAAAAATCTCGGTTCGCTCGTTCCAGCTGCGCCACCACTTGGGCGCCTTGCACACCATCCCCTTTGGTGAGTTGCAGGTGATGACCAACTACAGCCGCGATTGGGTTATCATGAAGCTGCCACTGCGTGTGACCTATGACACGGACGTCGAAAAGGTGCGTAAGCTGATCAAAAAGCTGGGGATTTCATTGCTGGATGATCCTGTGATCGGGCAGAACTTTATCGCGCCGCTAAAGTCACAAGGTGTGATCGAAATGCAGGATAGCGCCATGATCATCCGCGTGAAGTTCATGACCAAGCCTGGCGATCAATGGCTGGTGCGCAAGCGCGTATACGAAGAAATTCGTGTGCTGTTTGAACGCGAAGGGATCAAATTTGCACACCGCGAGGTGACCGTGCGTCTGGCGGATGGCAAGGTCGATGACCTGACCGAAGAGCAGAAACGACGTGTTGCAGCGGCAGCGCATGCTTCAATCGAAGAGCAGCTCGAAGAGGCGGCCGAGGCAAACGATGGGGATGATCGATAGGCGCAGACCTATAGATAGGCCGCACAGGCCCCTTTTTACAAAAAGACAAAACAGAAAGAGGCCACCAAGTTATTTGGTGGCCTCTTGTTATGGAATGGTTCTGGGAGGGGGCAGTTGCCTAGCTGCGATAGGGGTCTAGCGATGCACGCAGCCCATCCCCGAGAAAGTTGAACGCCAGCACCACGACAATGATCGGCAACATGGGGATCGCGGTCCATGGATAGATCTCGATACTGGCGAGGTTCTGCGCATCATTCAGCATCACGCCCCATGATACCGCAGGGGCACGCAGCCCAAGCCCCAAAAAGCTAAGCGCGGTTTCCCCAAGGATCATCGCAGGGATCGACAGAGTCGCGCTGGCGATCAGGTGGCTCATAAAGTTAGGCAGCAAATGGCGGCGGATCACGCGGGCAGGGCGCGCGCCCATCATCTCGGCGGCGCGGACGTATTCCTCTTCGCGCAGGCTCAGGAATTTGGCGCGCACAGCACGGGCAAGGCCCGGCCAGTCAAGAATGCCCAGAATGATCGAGATCACAAAGAACACAGCAACAGGCCCCCAGTTGGAGGGGACGGCGGCAGACAGGGCCAACCACAAGGGCAGCTCGGGCAGCGAGCGCAAAATCTCGATCGCGCGGTTGATGGTCCAGTCGGTTTTGCCGCCGAAATACCCCGCCATCGCACCAAAGAAGATGCCCAAGATAAAGCTAACCGTAATGCCGATGATACCAACAGTCAGCGAAAGCTGGGCCCCATACAAAATCCTGCTAAAGACATCACGCCCCAGCCGATCAGACCCCCAAAGAAAGATCGTGCCACCCTCGGGCGCACAGACCAGATGGGTGTGGGATGGGATCAGGCCCAATAGTTTATAATCAGAGCCCTCACAAAAGAACTGCAGCGGCAGCGGCGTGGTTGTATCAACATCATAGCGCCAGCGGTAGTTTTCTAGGTCGGCAACCGCCGTGGTGGGGTAAACATAGGGGCCGATGAATTCTCCCTCATGCCACAAGTTGATTTCCTGTGGCGGGTGGTAAAGATAGTCGGCGCTGCGTTCATTCGCCGTATAGGGCGCGACAAATCCGGCAATCGGCAAGATCAGATAACACAGCAGCAGGAACAACCCCGATATCAGCCCCAGCTTGTGACGGCGAAATTTGCGCCAGATCAGAACATAGCTAGGCGCGTCAAACTCGGCGCGTTCGGGGGCTGATAGATCAGCCTCTTCCGACCAAGGCTGGGTATCCACGAAATGATCATCAACGGGGGTGCTCATTATTTTCGCCCTCCCAACCGAATACGCGGATCAAGCAGCATCAAAAGGACATCTGAAATCATCGTGCCCAGCAACGTCAGCAGCGCCACAAACATCAGGACGAAAGCGGCCAAAAACTGATCCTGAGATTTCAAAGCTGACAGCAGGTAAGGTCCAATTGTTTGCAGGCCCAGCACGACAGACACCAAAACCGATCCGGACACCATCGCAGGCAACAGGTTTCCAATATCCGCAACAAAGGGATTAAACGCCATGCGCAGAGGGTATTTGCGCAACATCTTCGAGGGCTTCATCCCCTTTGCAATGGCGGTTTCCACGTAGGGCTTGCTCAGTTCGTCCAGCATGTTGGCACGTAGGCGCTGCATCATCGCAGCCGCACCAGATGTGCCGATCACAAAGGTGGGGACGATCAGATGCACAAGGATGGATTTCACCTTGGCCCATGACATTGGCTCGCCCTCGAATTCGGGGGCCATTAATCCGCCGATGGGCAGATTGAAATATTTGTGGCCATAGTAAAACAGGATCAGCGCCAGCAGGAAGTTCGGCGTCGCAAGGCCAAGGTAGCCAACAAATCCAGCCGTGTAATCCACCCATGTTTCCGACCGTGCCGCCGCGATAACGCCGAGGGGCAGCGCCACCACATAGACAAACAAAACCGCCGCGAGGTTCACCAGAACGGTGAGCCACAAGGCATCACCGACGATCTCGCTCACGGGGCGGTCAAATTCGAATGACCAGCCAAAGTTGCCTTGCAGCAGGCCCGAAAACCCCTGAGGGCCCGGCATGAAGCCAACCCAGATCATATATTGCTCCCATAGGGGGCGGTCCAATGCGTATTCGCTGCGCAGGAATTCGGCCTTGGCAACACCTTCGGCCTGACCGGTTGCGCGCAGCTCGGCGATTTGGTTGCTCAGGAAATCACCGGGGGGGAGGTTGATAATGGCAAAAACCAATATCGACACAATCCAAAGCGTCAGCAACATGGTTGCAAATCGCGTAACCGCGTAGCGAAGGATCATCATTGGGACACCTGCATAAATGCGTCTTCAAAATAGAATTCGTCAACGCGGTGAATGCCAAAATGGGCCCCTGGATCATAGGCCCATGTGGCTTTTTCGGGCACATTCCGAAGCCGTTTTGACACCACGATAGGCTGTGGCGCGCCAGATAGGATACCGATGGCAAACTGTTGTTGCGCGTGGATCTCCAGCATCTCGGCCCAGATTTCCGAACGCCGCTTTGAGTCGCTGATTTTGGACCACTCCGCCTCAAGCTCCAACAGACGCAGAGGCGCCTCCATATCCGGCGCTTCGCCATTCTTACCCATGGTCTGATAGTATTGGCCCCACTTGGGCCAGGCAAAGAACTCTTGCTGGGTCGGGGCAAGATATTGCGGCGAGGTTTCCGCGCGGGGCAGCCCATTATCCCAGCCGAACCAAACAGCGGCCATGCCGTTGCCTGCATAAATTCGGTTGCGCATGATATCACGGTTCAAGGGGCGCATAATCAGGCGGATGCCCAGCTCGCGCCATGTGTCGGTGATGATGCTTAGGGCGTTCTCTTCGTCTTGGCGCTCTCCTGCGGTTTCGATCACAAACTCCATGGGGCGCCCGTCTGGTAGCTTGCGCAGCCCGTTTGGTGTGCGTTCGGTTAGCCCCATGTCATCAAGCAGTTGGTTGCCCTGTTCGATATCAAGGTCCGCCCATGCGGCAAGGTCGGCTGGGTCGTGTAGGGGGCTGGGGGCAAGGGCGGTCATGCCGCCTTCTTGGGCCATGCCAAAATACAGGGCGCGGTTAATCATCCGCCGATCAATCCCAAGGCTCAGCGCGCGGCGGAAGCGGACATCGCGCATTACATCGCGCCAAACAGGGTCACTAAAATTCAGGTTGGGGTAGATTGCGATCTGGCTGGCCGCGCCATTGCCCCACAAAAGGGTGCGGTATTTATCCCCGTCCACTTCGCCCTTTTTCAAAATCGCGACATCGCGAAAGCCCAAACCCCGCGCTTGCAGGTCCACTTCGCCCGCGTTCGATTTAGCCGCGATCAGCCCGCTGCCAACAACGGTCATTTCAACGATATCGATATAGGGCAGTTGCGTTCCTGCGGTGTCGATGCGGTGGAAATAGGGGTTGCGCACAAACAGGTTGCGCGATGTCGGCTTGCCCGAGGCATTCAGCCACGGTTGCAACGTGGGCTGGTCGGGGTTGTCGAATTTGTACATGTTGTCGCGTTTGTTGTGCAGCGCGGCCCAGCTTTTCACGCGGGCCGATTGAATTTCCTGATGCAGGAAATCCGGATCGGCGAAATCTAGGTGAAACTGTTTTAGATAGTGTGCAGGGCGATAGATGAAGGGCGGCCGTGCCTGTGCCAACAGGGGTAGAAAGTTGGGGTTGGGGGCGGCCCATTCAAACACAACGGTTTCAGGATCAGGAAATGTCACGCTGCCCATCTTGCCATCAACCATCATCCATTCTGGCGGGCCCGATGGGGTGATATCGGGGTTGTTGGCGATGTGTTTCCACCAGTATTCGAAATCGGCAGAGGTAAAGGGCGCGCCGTCAGACCAGCGATGCCCGCGCCTGAGGTGCAAAGTATACTTGCGGTCACCTTCATTTGTCACGTCGCGCAAAAGGTCAGGTTGCAAAGAATAGTCAGAGGTATAGCCGACCAGACGCGCATACCCATAAACGACCATCTGGCGGATATCTTTGCTGCGCGACACAAGGGTGCGCAATGTGCCCCCCTGAATGCCTGTGCTGCGGCCCTTGGCCTCTAGGTCGACGATCAATGGATCAAGGGGGATGCGATCAGCGGCTAGGGGTAAATGGCCGCTTTTGACTTCGGCGGCCCAAAAGGTGCTTTCCTTTACGGCAACACCTTGCGCAAAGGCGGGCGTGCAAAGCAGGGTGAATACGGCTGCAGCTTTGATCAGTTTAAGCATGACAGCGCACCATATGTCCGGGTTCCAGTTCTCTTAGGGCGGGGGCCATTGCCCCCTCAAATCGAAATTTCTCGGGCCATGCTTCTGGCGCGCCTGCGCCTTTGGCAACCAGGTCCAGATCGATGGGGCGGTTGATGTCGGGCTCGGGCTGGGCTGCGATCAGGGCGCAGGTATAGGGGTGCTGGGGGTTGTAGAACAACGTGTCAGGGGGGGCTTGTTCCACAATCACACCTGCACGCATCACGGCGACTTCGTCTGCGATACGTGCCACAACAGCAAGGTCGTGAGAGATAAAGAGATAGCTCAGCCCCGCCTCATCGCGGATGTCTTCGAGCAAGCCTAAAATCTGGTCCTGAACAGATACATCCAGCGCCGAAGTGGGTTCGTCACAAACCAGCAGCTGCGGATCAAGCGTGAGCGCGCGCGCAATCGACAGGCGCTGCCGCTGGCCACCCGAGAAAGCATGCGGATAACGGGGCAGCATATCGGGGCTAAGGCCCACAGTGCGGATCATTTCGGCAGCTTTGTCGCGCCGCGCCGCGCGATCGCCGATGCCGTGAATTTCGGCAGGCTCCATCAACGCGTCCACAACCCGCATGCGAGGTGACAAAGATGAATAGGGGTCCTGAAAAACCATTTGCGCATCGCGTTGGAAGGTGCGCCGTTGGGTTTTGTTCATTTTGTGAACGTCAAACGGGGCGTCGCCCGCGCGCGGCGCAAAAAGAACCTCGCCGCCTGCATCGGGTGTGATGGCCCCTAGGGCGACACGCGCGCAGGTGGTCTTGCCTGATCCGCTCTCGCCCACAACGGCCAGTGTTTTGCCGCGCGGCAGGGCAAGGTCAACGTTGCGGCAGGCTGTAACCACTGTAGGGGGGCGCCATCCGCTTGAGCGGACTGTAAAGCTTTTGGTGACATTGCGAATGTCGAGGATGAGATCGCTTTGCGGTGCCACTCTGGCGGGTTCGGCGATTGTCGGAATTTCGGGCGCTGCGGCGAATAGCTTTTTCGTATAGCCATGTGCGGGCGATCCAAGGACGGCTTGCGCGCTGCCTGCTTCCATCACGCGGCCTTTGTTCATGACGACGACCTTGTCGGCCATATTCGCCACAACGCCTAAATCATGCGTCACAAGGATTACCGCCATGCCTGTTTCGGCCTGAAGATCTTTGATCAGCCCCAGCACTTGCGCCTGCGTCGTTACATCCAGCGCGGTCGTGGGTTCATCCGCGATCAGAAGGTCGGGTTCAGAAACCATGGCCATGGCGATCATCGCCCGTTGCCGCATCCCGCCTGACATCTCGAACGGGTAGCTTGACCAAGCGCGTTCGGGATCAACAAAACCGACCCGCTCAAACTGCGTCAGAACGCGTTTTTTGGCCTCACTTGCGCTGATGTTTTCATGTAGATGCAGAACTTCGGCAACTTGGTTTCCCAATTTATGGAGCGGCGAAAGCGAGCGCATCGGCTCTTGGAAAATCATGGAAATGCGATTGCCGCGCAAATCGCGCATGGTCCGTTTCGATGTGGTCGCCAGATCAAGGGCGTCACCGTCACAGTGATAGTTAATCCGCCCGCCGCGCAGTTCTGCTGTGCTGGGCAAAATCCGCAAGACAGATCGGCACGTCAGGGTTTTACCCGATCCACTTTCCCCCACCAGAGCAAGCGTTTCCCCACAGTCGACGGAAAAAGATACATCCTGCACCACAGGTGCGGCTTTTCCAAAACCAATGGTGAGTGATTCTACTTCCAAAAGAGGCATGATTATTCCTTGTACCAAATGGGAGTGAACCTCATTCACGCGACGGCGTCCAGTAATCTTAACAAACCTTATTGTGGGTTTGAGGGCCAAGCCCTGCCTGACGCGCGCGTCAGCGTTGGCGCGCCGCGACCCAAGGGGCAAATTCTGCTTGCGCAATCTTTTAGGGTCTCTTAGCGTTTTTGAAATTCGGTAAAACAATGTTTTGCATAGTAAAACAACCGACTGGGGAGGAGCGCATGTGATGAAATTTCAAAGGACCACATCGTCTGGTTTCTCAGGAACGATGGCTGGTTTTACCTCGCGAAGGTCGCAGATTTTGTGATGGCAGAGCAAAACACAGATCGGAAATTCGCCACCACGCTTGCCCGTGGTCTTGCGGTATTGCGCGTCTTTCGGGCCAGTGACAATGGCCTGACCCATGCCCAGATCGCCGAGCGGACAGGCCTGCCCAAACCGACGATATCAAGGTTGACCTATACATTGTGCGAATTGGGCTATCTTAGCCATGGTTCGCGAAATGATCGCTTCCGCCTTGGGCCTGCTTCGATGGTTTTGGGTTCTGTTGCCTCGGTCGCGGTGAACTTTGTGGACCGCGTGAGTGACGACATGCAGCGGTTAGCGGATGAAACCGGAACGCTTGCATTGATAGCGGTACGCGACGGAGATCGCATGATGCTGGTGCGAACATGGCGCCCCGCAACGGCATCGACGATCTGGCTAGAGCCCGGTCACCGCATCCCCCTGCATGGGTCAAGTTCGGGAATGGCTTTTCTGGCGGCGCTGGATGCTGAACGTTTTGAGGCATTGGAGCCTGATGAGCAGATGCGCAAATTTCGGCAGGATGGATATGACCAACTGGTTGGCAAAGGGTTCCTGATCGCCTCGGAAGAGACCCGTTACGCCAGCACAATAAACGCGGTGAGCGTCCCATACTACGCAGCGGAATTTGGAGAGGCTGTTGCCTTTACCTGCGGGGCGACCCCACAAGAGTTACCGCAAGAAAGAATGACGAATGACGTTGGCCCTGCGCTGCATGCGCTTGTCCAAAACCTAGAACAGCGGACAGGCCGGATACCGGCGCTGAGCCGCCGTTGATAATAAGAAGAGAGCGACTATGACAAACCCAGTTACCTATGAAACCCAAGGCGCCATTGCCGTTTTGCGTATCAACAACCCGCCTGTGAACGCGTTGTCTCAGGCCGTGCGTCAGGGTCTGTCAGACGGGATGGACCGCGCCGAAGCGGATCGCGATGTGAAGGCGGTGCTGATCGTCGGCGAGGGGCGCGCCTTTATCGCGGGCGCAGACATCACCGAATTCGGCAAACTCCCGATGGAGCCAAACCTGCCTGATCTTTGCACCCGCATTGAAAGCTCTCCTTTGCTGGTGGCAGCGTCGATGCATGGCGTCACATTGGGTGGGGGGCTAGAGGTGGCGCTGGGCACCCATTACCGTATTGCGCAACCGACGGCGCGCCTTGGCCTGCCTGAGGTGCATTTGGGGCTGCTGCCGGGTGCGGGCGGTACGCAGCGTTTGCCACGTTTGACCGGTGCGGACAAAGCGATCGAGATCATGATCTCGGGCCGTCAGATCAAAGCGGCAGAGGCGCTAGAACTGGGACTGCTCGACAAGGTCGAGGAAGGTGATCCACAAGAGGTTGGGCTGGCTTTTGTCAATGAATTGCTCGCCAACGGGGCGCCGCGCCGCGCGGTTTCGGAACTGCCCGCAGCTGCCCCGATTGATTGGGAGGCCGCCCATGCAGGCGCGTTGAAAAAGGGGCGCGGTCAGATCAACGTCGGTACCATTGTGCGCGCCGTTCAAGCGGCAAGCGAACTCGGCTTTGCCGAGGGGATGGAGCGCGAGCGCGGCCTCTTTATGGAATTGCTGCAAAGCGACCAAAGCAAAGGGATGATCCACGCCTTCTTTAACGAACGCGCCGTCAGCAATTTGCCCGAACTCAAAGGTGTTGCACCCCGCGCGCTGAACGCCATTGGCGTCATTGGCGGGGGCACAATGGGCGCAGGCATCGCAACGGCGGCTTTGCTGGCGAAACTGGATGTTGTCCTGATCGAAACGGGCCAAGAGCAGGCCGATGCAGCCCGCGGCCGTATCGAGGGGAACCTGCAAGGCGCGTTAAAGCGCGGCAAGATCAGCCAGCCGCAATATGACGCGCTCACCACAAAGGCGCTGACGCTGGCAACCAATTACGCCAGCCTTGGTGAGGTTGATCTGGTGGTCGAGGCCGTGTTCGAAGACATGGCGGTCAAGAAAGAGGTCTTTGCCAAGCTTGATGCGGCCTGCAAACAAGGTGCCATTCTGGCGTCCAACACATCGTATCTGGATGTGGACGAGATCGCAGCGGCCACCAGCCGCCCCGAAGATGTAATCGGGCTCCACTTCTTTTCACCTGCTCATGTGATGAAATTGTTAGAGGTCGTCGTCGCGGATAAAACGGCGGCTGATGTGGTCGCGACAGGGTTTGAGCTGGGCAAACGTCTGGGCAAAATCTCGGTCCGGTCGGGCGTATGTGACGGGTTTATCGGCAACCGCATTCTGGCGGCTTACCGAACGGCGGCGGATCATATGGTGCTGGATGGGGCAAGCCCCTATCAGATCGACAGCGCCTTAACCGGTTTCGGTTTTGCGATGGGGCCTTTCGCGGTGGGTGACCTTGCCGGACTTGATATCGGCTGGATGACCCGCAAACGCAAAGCCGCAGACCGCCATCCGGATGAACGCGTGCCGACCTATGCCGACCGCCTCTGCGAAGAGGGCCATTTCGGTCGCAAAACGGGCGCAGGCTATTACCTGTACGAAGCAGGCAGCCGCGCCAGTGTGCCAAACCCGAGAATCCCCGAATTAATCGCCGCCGAGCAGGCCGAACTCAATATTACGCCACGTGATTTCAGCGATGAGGAGATTGTCAGGCGCTATATGTGTGCGATGGTGAACGAAGCTGCAAAAGTCGTGGAAGAGGGCATCGCCCGACGTCCGGCTGATGTGGATATGGTGCTGCTCTTTGGCTACGGCTTTCCGCGTTACGGGGGCGGGCCATTGAAATGGGCTGATCTGCAAGGCTTGGCTGGGGTGTTGGCCGATATCGAACATTACGCGCAGGAGGATGCGTGGTTCTGGAAGCCTGCCCCGCTGCTGAAATCGCTGGTGGCCGACGGCCGCAGCTTTGACGACCTAAATCGCGCTGGCGGATAAATTTCGCACGGCGCAACCGACAAAAGATGTGAGGAGACCCGAATGGATCTGAGTTATTCAGTTGAAGAGAAAGCGTTTCGCGACGAAGTCCGCGCTTTTCTCGAAGAAAAGGTAACGCCCGAGTTGCGTGACAAAGTGCGCAACCGCAGCGACCTGACCAAAGCTGACATGGAGCAATGGCACGCCACGTTGAACGAACGCGGCTGGCTGGCACCAAACTGGCCCAAAGAATTTGGCGGCGCGGAATGGAACGCTGTTCAAAAGCACATCTTCGAAGAAGAAGCCGCAGCAGCATCGGCGCCGCGCATCGTGCCCTTTGGCCTTGGCATGCTGGCCCCTGTGTTGCAGAAATTCGGCTCTAAGGAACAGCAAGACCATTGGCTGCCACGCATTTTGTCTGGCGAAGACTGGTGGTGTCAGGGCTATTCCGAACCGGGTGCGGGATCTGACCTTGCGTCGCTGAAAACAACTGCCGTCAAAAACGAAGCTGGCACACATTACGTTGTGAACGGCCAAAAGACGTGGACCACGCTGGGCCAGCACGCAAACATGATCTTTTGCTTGGTGCGCACCGACAAAGACGTAAAGCAGCAAGAGGGCATTTCCTTCCTGCTGATCGACATGGACACACCGGGCATCGAAGTGCGCCCGATCATTCTGTTGGATGGCACGCCCGAAGTGAACGAAGTCTGGTTCACCGACGTAGAAGTGCCCATCGAGAACCTTGTCGGCGAAGAGAACAAAGGCTGGACCTATGCGAAATATTTGCTGACGCATGAACGCACCAACATCGCGGGTGTTGGCGCGTCCCAGGCGGGGCTGGATATGGTCAAACGTCTTGCGCGGGTTGAGATGTCTGGCGGTAAACCTCTGATGGAGAACCCCCATTTCGCAGCGCGTGTTGCGCAGGTCGAGATTGATCTGATGGCGATGTCCACGACCAACATGCGCATCATTTCCAAAGCGGCGGCAGGTCAGGCTCCGGGCGTGGAATCCTCCATGCTCAAGGTGAAAGGAACGATCATTCATCAAGAAATCAACGATCTGGCACGCCGTGCAGCGGGTGTTTACGCAACGCCATTTGCATCCGAGGCCTTGGAGGGCGCAAACGAAACACTGCCCGATCCAAACGGCGCTGGCCCTGTGTCCGCGAGATATTTCAACAACAGAAAATTGTCGATCTTCGGCGGATCCAACGAGATCCAGCGCGGCATTATCGCTAAAGTAACGATGGGGGGCTAAGGCCATGAATTTTGATCTGACAGAAGAACGTCAAATGCTCCAAGATACGCTGCGCCGTTTCCTGCGCGAGCGGTACGACACAGCCACCCGCAACCAGATTCTGGACAGCGACAGCGGCATGTCCGCTGACATCTGGTCCGAGCTGGCAGAGCTGGGCGTTATCGGCGCGCTGTTCACCGAAGAGCAGGGCGGTTTCGGCGGCAAGGGCTTTGATATCTCGGTGGTGTTCGAGGAACTCGGCCGCGCAGGTGTGGTTGAACCCTTCCTTGATACGGCGGTTTTGGCTGGTGGTTTGATTGCCGATTTGGGCAATGCCGATCAGCTTTCTCATGTCGAAGAAATCATCGGTGGCGGGCTTCAACTGGCCTTTGCCCACGGCGAGCCGACCAGCCGTTATGAGCTGACGCAGGTCTCGACCTCGGCGATGGAAAAAGACGGTGATGTTGTGTTGAACGGCCGCAAGGCTGTGGTTGTGAACGCCGAAGCGGCGGACATGTTGGTTGTCTCGGCACGCGAAAGCGGCGCCGTTGGCGATGCTGAGGGCATCTCGCTCTTCCTTGTTCCCAAGGATGCAAAAGGTCTGACCATTCAGGGCTATGCACTGTTGGCTGGTGGCCGCGCTGCCGAAGTGACATTGGATGATGTGACGGTTCCCGCGTCTGCGCGGTTGGGCGCAGCTGGCAAAGCGGCCTCGGCCATTGAGGCGCGCATCGCGGCGGCCAATGTGGCCCAGACGGCTGAAACCTTGGGCGCGATGGACACGGCCTGTGGGCTGACCAAGGACTACCTTGGCACGCGCAAGCAGTTTGGTCGTCCGATCGGCACGTTTCAGGCCTTGGCCCACCGCATGTCGGATTTGTTGATCGAAATGGAACAGGCGCGTTCGGCTGTGATCATCGCGGCAGGCCATCTGGAAGCAGATCGTGGCACGCGCGAACGCCACGTATCCGCAGCCAAAAACCTGATTGGCCGCGTGGGGCGTCTGGTGGGCGAAGAGGCCATCCAGCTGCATGGCGGTATCGCGATGACGCAGGAATACGAACTGGCCCATATCGCCAAACGCATCATCATGGCCGATCACCGCTTTGGTGATGTTGATCACCATCTGGAGCGGTTTATTGCCCTCTCAGCAGCCTAAAGAAAACGCCGGTTTCATCCATGATGAGACCGGCACACAACGCCTTGTCGGCTATGTCGTTGATGTACGCGATCCCGCGCATGGGCGGTGTTATCTAGACGTGACGGACGACCACCTAAACCGCCACGGCGCATTGCACGGCGGTATCGCCGTGACCCTGTTGGATAATGCCTCGGGCACCACGGGATCGCTTACGGTTGATCCTTCGGGGAAGGCGCCTTTTTTGACGGTTTCCATGAATACTCAATTCATCGGATCAGGCCGCCCGGGTCGCATGACCGCAACAGGAACCGTGACCGGTGGCGGACGCAGCCTGCTATTTATCGCCGCGGAGCTGGTCCACGAAGATGGAACATTGGTCGCCACTTCGAACGGTGTTTTCAAACGCGTCCCACAGGAGAAGTTGAAATGAGCGCACGACTGGAAGACGCGGGCGACCGCCTGATCGTTTGGAACGGCAATACCCATAAACGCGGTGCGCTGTCGCCAGAGCTATATGCCTGCATCATCAAGGCCTGCGAGACCGCCCAAGACGGGCGGATAAAGTCGATTATCCTGACGTCTGAGGGCCCTTTCTTTTGCGCTGGTGGCGATTTGAACGTCTTGATCAACCGCAAAAAGATGCCAGAGGATGCGCGACGCACTGCCATTGAAGGTTTGCACGATGTCATCCGCGCCATGCGGGCCTGCCCAGTGCCGATCATTGCCTCGGTTGAGGGCGGCGCGGCGGGGGCTGGCCTTAGCATTGCGCTGGCCTGTGATGTGGTGGTCGCGGCGAAGGGGGCTAAATTTGTCGCCGCCTATGTCAAGGCGGGGTTGGTCCCTGATGGGGGGCTTACCGCGCATCTGGCACGCGCTTTGCCGCGCCAGTTGGCGATGGAGATGTGCCTGCTGGCGCAACCCGTCTTGGCCGAGCGGATGCATGCCTTGGGCGCGGTGAATGCGATAACCGATGAAGGCGGCGCGATGGAACAGGCGCGCATCTTTGCGGATCGTTTTGCCGCTGGACCACGTGATGCGCAGCGCGCAATTCGCAAGATGGTCGCCGCCGCCTATGACGTGACCGAGGCCGAGCAGCTGGATCACGAACGCGATGCAATGGCCGTTGCCACAGGCGCGCCCGAAGCCGCCGAAGGCATCGCAGCATTTCTGGAGAAACGCAGACCGAATTACAGCTGAATAATAAAGGGGGGATATGGATGGAAAGGGTAGAGGATTTCCTGAAAGAGCGGGTGCGTCTGGCACCTGAAACAACGGCGCTAAGCGATTCAAGCGGCGCGCATTGGAGCTATGCCCAGCTGGATAAGGCAAGTGACGATCTGGCAGCAGAGCTAAAGGCCGTTGGGGTGCAACCAAACGACCGTGTTCTTTTGCTGGTCGAAAACTGCGCGGCAGCGGTGGCGACATTACACGCGGCGTGGAAGATCGGCGCAGTCATCATCCCGCTGAACGCCCGCCAGACCGAAGGCGAAGTGGCCCGCGTGGTAAAACACGCAACCCCTGCCGCCATTGTGATGACCTCCCATGTTTCCCCTGACGCCACGGCCCATGCCACCCGAATGGGGGCGCAGGAAATCACAGGTGCATTCGGAACGATGCATCTGGCAAAGGGCGTATCCGACCCCGATCCAGTGCTCAGCGACGTTGCTGTTTTGCTTTATACCACGGGCACAACTGGCGATCCAAAGGGGGTGATGCTGACCCATAGTGGTGTGCGTTTCGGCGGCATGGCCTCTAGCGGTCTGCGCAAAATGGTGCCTGAGGACGTTGTTTATGGCGTCTTGCCGATGAGCCACGTCTTTGGCTTGATCTCGGTGCTGGTAGGGGCGTGCCATACGGGTGCGCATGTTCAGATAGACGCACGGTTCTCCGCACAAAAGCTGTATGACGCGGCGATGGGCGGCGTGACGATCATTCCCGCGGTGCCCCAGATGCACGCTTTGGTGATGCAATACACCAAAGAGCAAGGCATGGAGCGTCTGGGCGCCCCCAAGCTGCGCTATGTTTCCTCTGGCGGCGCGCCGCTGGACCCAACATGGAAACGCAAAGCCGAGGCGTTCTACGAACTCCCCCTGCAGAACGGATTTGGCATGACCGAGACGTCATCGGGCGCGTCAGCCACCCAAAACGAGTTAGGGTCGCCTGACATATCAGTTGGCCCTGTCACGCCTGGCACCCGCGCGCGGATCGACGTTGATGCACCTGGTGGCAATGGCGAGGAAGAGGGCGAGGTGCTGGTCGCGGGCCCTCATGTGATGAAGGGGTATTACCGAAACCCCACCGAGACGGCCAAAGCGATCGATGCTGACGGCTGGCTGCATACGGGCGACCTTGGCAAGATCGACGAAGAGGGAAACCTATACATCCTTGGCCGCTCGAAAGAGTTGATCATTCACGGCGGATTTAACGTCTACCCGCCAGAGGTCGAGGCGGCGTTAAACGACCACCCGCAGGTGATCCAATCGGCTGTGGTGGGGCGGACAAAAGACGGTGACGAAGAAGTGCTGGCCTTTGTTCAGGTCGCAGATGCAGACCGCCCTGATGTGGAGGCTCTGCGCGCTTTTGTGAAAGAGCGCCTGACAGGCTACAAGCGGCCCAAGCATATCGTATTGGCAACAGCATTACCTGCCGCGCCAACGGGCAAGCTTCTTAAACACAAAATGATCGAGACATTTGCCGATCAGCTCCCCTAGGGCGCTGTGGCGCGCCTAGGGTCAGATCATAGGCGCGTCAATCAGACGTAAACGCCATTGGCCGCTTCGCGGATCGCTCGGATGTTGGTGCCATAGGGGGCAGGGTCACTGACCGAGCCGCCTTTGAACACGGCAGACCCCGCGACCAGCACGTCTGCGCCTGCACCTGCAACGATGGGGGCTGTTTTCGGGTCAACGCCGCCGTCGATTTCGATGTGCACAGGGCGGTCACCAATCATGTTGCGCAGGGTTTTGATCTTTGCGCTCATATCAATGAATTTCTGCCCCCCAAAGCCGGGGTTTACTGTCATCACGCAGACAAGGTCTGTCAGGTCCAGCAGGTGCTCGACGGCTTCTGCTGGTGTGCCCGGGTTTAGGGCAACGCCTGCTTTGGCACCTGTTGCGCGGATGGCTTGCAGGGTGCGGTGAATATGCGGGCCTGCCTCAACGTGGGCGGTGATGAAATCAGCGCCAGCATTGGCGAAATCTTCGATATAGGCATCCACCGGTGAGATCATCAGGTGGACATCCATGATCCCTTTGATGTGAGGGCGGATGGCAGCACATGTCGCAGCACCAAAGGTGATGTTGGGCACAAAATGCCCGTCCATAACATCCACGTGAATCCAGTCAGCGCCTTGCGCCTCGACGGCGGCACATTCGGCGCCAAAGTTGGCAAAGTCAGAGGCAAGGATGGAAGGGGCGATTTTGATGGAGCGGTCGAAGGACATGAGCAGCAGCCTTTGCGTTGTGAGGTTGCCCGCTGATACCTCTAGACGCGGCGGGGGGCAAACCATTACCGCGATCCGTTTGGGCGTTGTGGCGAGATAGGGCCGCTTCGGCCATGTAGGACATAGTTATTGACCTAAAAAGGGTTTCCATGCTTTGTGGTGCAAATCAACTTTGGGAGGGTTGGAAATGGATTGGCATCAGATATTCGCGGGACGAAATGACCGCATGAAGGCAAGCGAAATTCGCGAATTGCTCAAGCTGCTGGACCAGCCGGATATTATTTCCTTTGCGGGGGGCATCCCCGATCCCGATCTGTTTCCCGCCGAAGCATTTCAAGAGGCCTTTACCCAAGCATTAACCGCTGAGAACCAAGCGACAGCCCTGCAATATTCAGTATCTGAGGGCTATGCCCCTTTGCGCGATTGGATCGTGGGGGAAATGGCGCGTCTGGATATTCCTTGTACCCGTGACAACATCATGATTACCTCTGGCTCGCAGCAGGCGCTGGATTATCTGGGTAAGTTGCTGCTGAATGCAGGGGATACGGCGCTGGTCGGCTGGCCAACCTATCTGGGGGCGCTAGGCGCGTTCAATGCGTATGAGCCGCGCTATGATCGGCTTGACCCCGAAACAAACCGTTCGGCTGCGGATTACGCTGAAGCGGCTGGGGAGGGGCAGGTTAAATTTGCCTATATGTCTGTTGATTTTGCAAACCCCACGGGGCGCACTTTGGATGCGCAGATGCGCGAGCGGGTGATTGATCTGGCGGATGAGCTGGACATCGCGGTGATCGAAGACGCCGCCTATCAATCCTTGCGATTTGAGGGCGAGGCGCTTGCTCCGGTTTTGGCCCGCGAGATCGCGCGTAAAGGCAGCATTGACGCCTGCCGCACGATTTATTGCGGTAGTTTCTCGAAAACACTGGCGCCTGGTTTGCGGGTCGGGTGGGTCTGTGCTTCGAAAGAGGTGATTGGCCAGCTGGTGCTTTTGAAACAGGCGGCAGATTTGCACAGCTCTACGATCAACCAAATGGCAATCGCGACCGTTGCGCAAAACCAGTTCGACACCCATGTTGCCAAGATCAAAGAAGCTTATCGCGCGCGCCGCGACAGCATGCTTGCCGCGTTGGAAAAACACATGCCCGATAGCGTGCGCTGGACACGCCCCGAGGGCGGGATGTTTATCTGGCTGGACCTTCCTGCGCAGCTCAATAGCGCGGATTTGCTGGCGCAGTCCTTGAAATCCGAAAGGGTCGCCTTTGTGCCGGGCCATGCGTTTTTCGCAGATGGAACAGGGACAAACACCATGCGCCTCAGCTTTAGCAAAATGGACGAGGCCCTCATCGATGAGGGGATCGAGCGGCTGGGTCGGCTAATTGCCGCCGCTCTTTAACTGTCTTGGCAATTGAACAGGGCCCCTTTGAGGCATAGGTTGCCCCCTATGAGAGCCTTGTTCGCCATTTTCATATGCCTGATCGCAGCGCCCCTTGCCGCGCATCCCCATATTTTCATCAATACGGGGCTGAAATTCCTGATCGATGAAGAAAACAGGCTGACCCATGTTCAGATCATTTGGGAATATGACGAGCTGTATTCCCTTCTTGTGACCGAGGATATGGGGCTGGATGAAGATTATGATGGCGTTTTATCGGCCTCTGACAGGATCGCGTTGACTGGTTTTGATATGAACTGGGTGCAAGGGTTTAACGGTGACCTTGTGGCAGAAATGAACGGCGCGGTTCTGGCGCTTTCGGGGCCAACCTCACCGACTGCCGAATTGACCGATGGCAAGATCATCACCAGCCACATGCGCGCGGTAAAATCATCGCCTGTAATGGATGCGCCTGTGATTGTTCGCCCCTATGACGGCACCTATTATACGGCCTACGAAGTCGGCCTCGACGTTGGGGTGCAAGGGCGCAATGGCTGCAACGTAAATCTAAACGCCCCTGATATCGGTGGCGCACTTGCCATGACCAAAGCCGAGCTGGCCGCCTTGCCCGAAGATATGGATATGGAGGCGGCAGGCCTCGGCGATATTGGCCGCCGTTTTGCGACAGAGGTGACCGTCACATGCGACGTACAATAATCGGCGCTTTGGCGCTGGCCGTCGGGGTTCTTGTCTGGCTTTGGTTGAGCGGCGGGTTTAACCAGATTGCTGTTTGGGCCGCGGGTGAGCAGCGAGAATTTCAAAACGGCATCGCGCGGACGCTACGGGCCCTGCGCGGCGGCGAGGCTGGGGCCTATCTGCTGCTGCTGGGTAGTTGTTTTGCCTACGGTTTCTTTCACGCGATAGGGCCGGGGCATGGTAAGTTGCTGGTTGGCGGATACGGTGTGGCCCGCGAGGTGCCGATGCTGCGCCTTTCGTTGATCGCTTTTGCCTCAAGCATCGGACAGGCGATCACCGCCATTGTTTTGGCTTATGGCGGACTGTGGTTGCTGGGATTAACGCGGGATCGCATGGTGGGCACCGCCGAAGATTGGCTGGCTCCGTTTAGCTATGCGCTGATTGCTGCAATTGGGGGGTGGCTGGTTGTGCGTGGCTTGCGGCGCATCCGGCGAAATCACTCGACCCAAAACCATGGCGCGCCCGATCATGCCCACCAAGGGGACGACGATGTATGCAGTAGCTGCGGACATCGCCATGGGCCGTCACTGGAAGAAGCGGAACAAGTTGGCGGTCTGCGAGAGGCGCTAATCCTGATTGCCGGTATCGCGATCCGCCCCTGCACTGGCGCGTTATTTGTTTTAATCATCACATGGCAAATGGGCATTCCTTGGGCGGGGATCAGCGGCGCATTGGTGATGGCCCTTGGGACGGCCTCGGTGACGATAGCCGTCGGCATCGCGGCAAGCGGTTTCAGGGGCGGGGTATTGCGCAGCCTTGCGCAGGCGGGAACCATTACATGGATCATGCCCATGCTTGAGGTCACTGCAGGGCTTGTCGTTATCGCCTTGTCATGCGCCTTGCTGATCCGCGTATTGTAAGCAAAACAATGGCAATCGGTTGTGATTTTCTGTAGGTGTGCGGGCAAATGATAAACCAATCCTTTTCGCCAACCTTTGATTGGTGAACGGGCACGACGGAGCCAGCTTTGACCACAGAACCGCAAGACATAGACCAAACCCTTGGTTTTGAGGTTTTTGTCCAACGCGGCTTTAACGAAGATGAGCTGACGGCTGTTACCTCTACCTTGCGCATCGCCAACAATATCGTTGGGTATGAACGGTTTTCTTGTCGCATCATCAGCGACATGCCGGGCCTTGTGACCAGCAAGGGCGCGGTTCTGGTCCGTGCCGAACCCGCGATTGAGGATTACGGGCTTGCCGATATTCTGATCGTTCTGGGCGGCGCAAAAGTAGACCGCGGCGGGTGGAACCGCCGACTGCGCTCTATGCAACGGAAAAAACGCACCACCGTCCTGCTGAGCGACGCTGCAACAGCGTTTATTCGCGCAAAAACAAGCCAGCAAGGAAAAGTAACCACCCATTGGCGCGACATCGCCTTGCTAAAAGAGCAGGGGTATTACCCCACCCTTACAACCCGCTTGGCCGAACACAGCGATGGGGTGACCACAGCCGCCGGAGGCGCTGCCACGGTCGAGCTGATCATCGGGTTGATTACATCGCATCTGGAGCCGATCGAGATTGCCGAGCTGGGTAATCGGTTGTTGTTACCCGCCATTCGGCACAGCGATGCGGAGCAGCCGCGCGATATTGCGGATAACGCAGGTTTGTTTGACGCCCGTGTGACCCAAGCCATCAAATTGATGGAAACCAACATGGAAGAGCCGCTCGCGATGACCGAGCTTACCCGCCGTGTTGGGCTATCGACACGTCATGTCGAGCGCGTGTTTCGCGAAGTGTTCGATGAAACGCCCGCGCGGTTTTACAAGCGCCTCAGAGTGCGCCGCGCCCGTGCGATGATCGAAGATACGCTGATCCCGCTCATTGATGTGGCTGTGGCCACGGGGTTTTGCTCACATAATGCGCTCAGCAGGGCGGTGCGGGATGAATACGGTAGCACCCCATCAAAGATGCGTGCGCGAAAAGAGATCAAGCTGATCAAACACAACAGCTAAACAATCAGCCAAAGGCCTGATCGGATTGGGTGCTCTCTAATAGACGATAGCAGGTCTGTGCAAAGTAATCCGCCCACCAAACAATATCACCCGGGCAAATCGCCAAATCGGCATAAGGCCCGTCCAGATAGCCATCTATCCGGTCAATGAAGAAACCCGCGTCTGCTCCAATAGCTGGATATCCGGCTGCTGCGGCCTCTGTCGCTATTTGCGCCAAAAGTTCGCGCGCGCCCACCAGCGAGCCGTTGACAGATTGAAGTGTCTCCCCATCCCATGCGGCCAAAGCAAAGGAAGTGATATGGATCACCCGCCGTTCCAATGTCTGGATAAACGCAGGGATAATTTCTGCTAGGCTGGGATCAAAAGGTGCAAAATCTCTCATTGCCCTGACACCTTTGGTGTTGGGGGCTGAAGGTGGTGCACGGGAAAAATTGATCCGGCAGAAACGCCCTGATTACGAGACGGATGTCTTGCAATGGATGTCTCTGCCTTGATCAATTTGGTCTTCATTACTCATTACTCCGCAGTTTTGCGCCAATCGTTAAGATGTGTTTACTTTTTGGGCGAAAAAGAAGGCGAAACTAGGCCGAAGCTGTAGCTTATCAATGAAGAAATGCAGGCGGTCGGGGGGCGGCCGACAAAACCGCGCCCCTTGGGAGCGCTTAAGATATCTTTTGGATCGCGGAAAACCCTTCAAAGACGGGCGTGCCGACAAACAACTTTTCAGTGGTCTTTGCGCCCTTATGAGAGTTGCGAAAGGCGTCGCTTTTTGTCCAGCCGCGAAAGGCCTCTTCTGAGGCCCAGACGGTATGGGACGCATAGAGGATTTGGCCATCCACTTCCGCGCCTTTGAGCATGTGGAACTCGACAAACCCCTCCATCTCTTTCAAATGGCTGTCGCGTTTTAGCCAAAGATCTTCAAATGCCTCGGCGTTTTCGATGGGGACAGTAAAGCGGTTCATGGCTAGATACATTTTCTAGTTCCTTTGGTTTGTGCGCTGCAAAAAGGGGCGCATTTATGCCCATGCGCAGCGCCCCGGTTGAGCTTTTGTTGTTTAGTTTATCGCTGGCTTTTTCTGTGATGACAATAATAGTTGATAAAATCAGTCGGGCTGTTTGCCCAAACCCGACGCCAATCCAAAAGCCGGCTGGGCGATCCTCTCACAATGCCGTGGGGGCGGTTGGCCTTGGAGGCGGTAGCGCATATCAATTGCGGGCATAAAAAGGAGAATGAGATGAAGGGATTTCCCGATTTGCCACCGATTTGGTGGATGGGCAGTATTGCGGTGATCTATCTGGGTAAATGGGTGCTGCCGGGGCTCCATTTTGACGGGGCGATCCTGACGGGTCTGTCTTGGCTGACCCTCATCGGCGCGTTGATCGTGATTGCATGGTCTGCCATCTGGTTCTTTCGCAAAAAGACCCCGATCGAACCCCATCACACGCCCAAGACCTTGATCGTTGAAGGGCCTTACCGTTTGTCCCGCAATCCGATCTACCTTGCCCTTGTTATTCTGACGGTGTCATCGGCGCTGGGCCATGGGTCGATCCTTGGGTTGATCGCGGCAGCCGCCTTGTGGAAACTGCTGGACCAGCGTTTTGCCGCGCCAGAGGAGGCGCTGCTGCGCGAGACCTTTGCAGATGAGGCAGAGGCCTATCTGGCAAAAACCAAACGTTGGATTTGAGGTAATCAATTTTTGAAACCTTGGGGCGCCTTTGCCGCGCCCCAAGGAAGCTAGGTCAAAGCCCTAGTTTCGCATGCAACGCCTTGAGCACGATTTGATGCGCTGCGGCGCGGTCGGCTCCCTCTGGATCGGTGCAGACCGGATCATCGCCTTCTTCCAAAAGCAAGGCCTCGCCAATGGGTTTACAGATTGGCATCATCGAAAAATGGGCCGCTGATGGAATTGAAATAACCTCAGCATGGGGAAGCGCTTCTGGCAGCTTTGCCAAATCGAAATCGGTTGCGAGCAGCCTGTTTTCACCCGCGCCCAGCGAAACCAATGTCACCTCTGGGGTCAAATCAGCGACCTGTTCTGCGCCCATGCCCCAAATGATCCCTGGATCGACAGCAAAGGCGGCGGTAACGCGCGCGTCTTTATAAAGCGCGTCCCATTCTTGGGCCGCAGCGGAAGCTAAAGTGACATTATTCTTCAACAGGTCTGCACAATGGCTAGAGGCCGCGCCGTATGTCTTGCAGTGATCAACATAAGCGGCGTGATGGCCACGGATCCCGCCAAGGGACAAAGCCGTCCAACCGCCGTAGGAAAATCCAGCCGCCATAATCCGCGACATATCGATCTTGCCGCTAAAGTCGGGATCGGCAAGGATATGATCCAGCGCCAGAGATAGGTCTTGGGGTCTGGTCCAGTGATCCAATCCCGCAGCGAGGTCAAAATCCCCCCAAGTGGAATTGGGGTGGTTTACAGCAATCACAATCGCGCCGTTTTGGGCCAGATCGGTGGCTAACCACCCAAGGGAACGCGCATGCCCCCCCAACCCATGGCTCAGTAGAACAAGAGGGAACTGACCTTCGGCGATACCTGCATCTTTGGCGACCTCCATGCCGACAAAAACGGGGTTATCCGCGTATTTTTCAACTGTGCCGCTGGCGGTTGCAGGGTAATGGATGACCCCCTTTAGGTCGCGGCCATGGTGCGGGGCGTGCAGGGTAAGGTTCCTAAGGCCTGAAGGCTCGGCGAAGAGGGCGCTGGCGGATATAGCAAATGCGAGGGCGGATTTCGTGACAAGGTTCATCGTTGTCTCCTATGGATGAGGTGTGATGACCCTTTTTTGAAAAAATCTCTGGGTTAGAGCGTCCTTAATCACGTTTTAGGTCGCCATGATCGCGTTTTAGGACCATGTTCCACATATGAGTTTGCCCAAGAGTGATCACGATGCCCAGCCTTCCTATCCCCATGATCAGCGCGCTTGTTTTGGGGTTTATGTTCATTAGAATTTTGGTGGTTGATCGCCGGATCGGCCCTTTGGCGGTGCTGCTGGCGCTTTGCGCTTTGCAGGGGCTGATCATATCACTTGCCCAGCATTACATGGTTGCGGGGGCGTTTTTCGTTCAACCCATCACCGCCAGCATGATCCCCCCCATGGCATGGGTGGCGTTCCAATCAACAGCGGTTCGCAAGCTGGAAGTTCGGGATGCTCTTCATCTGCTCGTCCCGCTGGGAATGATTGCGGTGATGTTGGGCCGCCCCTTTCTGCTGGATACATTCTTGCCTGCATTATTTGTCGGCTATGGCGGCATGATTGTCTGGAGCGCGATGCAAGGGGCCGATGCTTTGCCGCGCATGCGGTTGGAAACTGGCGAAGTGCCGGGGATCATTTGGCAGGTCATTGGTTGGACCTTTGTCGCCTCGGCGCTCAGTGATGCGCTTATTGTTGTGGCGCAGGTTATGGGTGCGGGCTATCTGCAGCCGTGGATTGTGAGCATTTATTCAACCGGAACGCTGGTGCTGATCGGGGTTCTGACATTGTCTGGCGCCCTAGATAACAGCACAAGCGAAGCCGAGGAGGAAACCACCGTTGCCCGCAAGGCTGACGCTCAGGATATGCAGGTGATGGAGCAGTTGGAACGTTACATGCAAACGGCAAAGCCCTTTCTTAACCCCGATCTAACCATGACCCAGCTTTCGCGCCGCATTCAGGTGCCGGTCAAACAACTCTCGGGGGCGATCAACCGTGTAACGGGTGAAAACGTCTCGCGATACATAAACGCCGCCAGAATTGCCGCAGCGCAAAAGGCCCTGCTGGCGGGGGATACTGTAACCGCAGCCATGTTCGGCTCAGGCTTTAATACAAAATCCAACTTTAACCGTGAATTCCTGCGAATTTCCGGTGTTAGCCCTAGTGAATGGTTGAATTCCCAAAAACCTAAATAGACCCATCAATCTTTCCAAGGCCCTCGTGGCGGCGCGGGTGTCATTGGGATGGGTTTTTATAGCGTTGATTTTTAAGGTTAAATTTTAAATCAGGTCCTAGATCGTGATTTAGGACGTCCTGAAATGCGTCTCAGGACGCGGGATTTTCTGACAGCTTCTAAGGTTCTCTCATCCAAACTGATGAAAGGACAGTATCATGTTCACCCTGCGAAATTTTGCCAAAAAAGCCACTGTCTTTACAGCGGCGGCCCTAACCCTCGCGGCGGGATATTACACAAGCCGCCCCGCATATGAAGGTAATGTTGGCATTACCTATAGCTCGGCCTTTGCCCCTGCGCGAAACGAGGAAGTTGATTTCAATATCTGGTATCCCGCTAAAAAGGGCGGGCGACAGGTTACCGTTGGCGGCAATGGCGTTTTTTATGGCAGCCCAGCGGGGCGAAACGCGCCGCATGACGGTGCGCGCCATCCCGTTGTTCTGATTTCACATGGGGCAGGCGGCAATGCTGGGCAATTTGGCTGGATCGCTTCGGCGTTGGCCGAACAAGGGTATGTTGTTGTATTGCCCAACCATCCCGGAACCACCACCGGCAATGCCTCGGCCAAGGCTGCCGTGCGTGTTTGGGAACGCCCAAAGGATGTTTCTGCTGTCTTGGATCACCTTGTCCAAAATCCGCAGGATTATCCTTACATGGATACTGATCGGATTGCGGCTTTGGGCTTTTCGGCGGGGGGGTATACTGCGATGGCCTTGTCAGGTGCGCGGGTTGATCCCGATCTGTTGCAGCGGTTTTGTGATGAAAGCGATCACGGCATGTCTGACTGTGCTTTCCTTGCGCATTACGGGATTGATTTACACAGTTTTGATCTATCGCCTGCCGCGCAGGATCTGTCGGATGCGCGTGTTGATGCAGCGGTTATCATTGACCCGGGTATCGTAAGCACACTGACCGAAAGCAGCTTGGCTGACATCGATATCCCGATGATGGTGATCAATTTAGGATCCGAAGGAGAAATCCCAGCGGGCGTATATGCAAAAGACGCCGCCCGCATGATCGAACGGGCAAGCTATGCAACTGTTCAGGATGCCAACCACTTTAGTTTTCTCGCCCAATGCAAAGAGCGCGGCGCGCAGATACTGGAGAAAGAAGGGGAACCCGATGCGCTTTGTCATGATAGCGGGGATCGCTCTAGGGCGGAGATCCATCAGGAGCTGACAGCGATGATTGTCGCAAATCTTCAAAGCAATCTTTAGGTTAGCGTTTTCGTGAAACAAACAGGGAGGCCGTTGGTGACAGGAACCAGCGGCCTCCTTTATCTATGAGTACCACAGGCTTCCAAGAAACCTCTTTTAATGCGGGCCAAAATGAGTATGTTAGCGCTAACTTACACTTTCATACGGCAGGACATCGAATGGCTTTGCATTCAGACCTCACCAAAATTACGGATCGTATCGTTGAACGCAGCGCCCCAACGCGTAGCGCTTATCTGGCGCGCATGGAAGCGGCATGCCGAAAAGGACCATCGCGCGGGCATCTTTCCTGTAGCGGTCAAGCGCATGCCTTTGCGGCGGCTGGGCCAGATCAAGACGCGCTTGCAACGGGGCAGGCGGGTAACTTGGGCATTGTCACGGCCTATAACGATATGCTGTCCGCCCATCAGCCTTATGAACGTTACCCCCAGTTGATCCGCGATGCCGTGCGGGCAAACGGTGGCACGGCACAGGTTGCGGGCGGTGTGCCAGCTATGTGTGACGGGGTCACGCAGGGCGAGGCGGGCATGGAGCTGAGCCTGTTTTCCCGTGATCTGATCGCAATGGCGACGGGTGTCGCCCTGAGCCATAACACGTTTGATGCGGCTGTATTCTTGGGCGTATGTGATAAAATCGTTCCGGGTTTGGTGATTGGGGCACAGGTGTTTGGGCATTTGCCCGCCGTGTTCATCCCTGCGGGACCGATGACAAGCGGCCTGCAAAACGATGAAAAGGCGAAGGTGCGTCAGCAATTTGCCGCTGGTGAATGCGGTCGCGACGCCCTGATGGCCGCCGAAATGGCCGCCTATCACGGCCCGGGAACCTGTACGTTTTACGGCACGGCAAACACCAACCAGATGCTGATGGAATTCATGGGGCTTCATCTGCCGGCCTCCAGCTTTATCAATCCAGGTGCCGAAATCCGTGATGCTTTGACGGTTGAGGCAGCCCACCGCGCCCTTGGCATGAGCGACCTGAGCGAAAACTACACGCCAGTTTGTGACATTCTCAGCGAAAAGGCTTTTGTTAACGGGATGGTTGGCCTGATGGCAACGGGAGGATCGACCAACCTGTTGATCCATTTGGTCGCAATGGCGCGCGCGGGCGGGATCATTCTGGACTGGCAGGATTTCTCGGAAATCTCCGACATCGTTCCGCTGCTTGCGCGGGTATATCCAAACGGTTTGGCAGATGTGAATCACTTCCACGCCGCGGGCGGGCTGGGCTATATGATTGGCCAGTTGCTTGACGCAGGCATGCTGCACCCCGATACCAAAACCGTCGCGGGGGAGGGGCTTCACCATTACACCCAAGAACCTGTGATGGAAAACGGCGCGCTTGAATGGCGCGCAGGCACAAAAGAAAGCCTAAACGAAGGCATCCTGCGCCCCGCGTCAAACCCGTTTGCCACCTCTGGCGGTCTGAAACGTTTGGCGGGCAACTTGGGCACCAGCGTCATCAAAGTATCCGCAGTCGATCCTGCACATCACATCATCGAAGCGCCCGTGCGTGTCTTCCATGGTCAGGAAGAGGTGAAAGCCGCCTTTAAAGCGGGTGAATTCACCAGTGACGTCATCGTGGTCGTGCGCTTTCAAGGGCCAAAGGCAAACGGCATGCCCGAGCTGCACAGCCTGACGCCGATGCTGGGTATCCTGCAAGGGCGGGGCCACAAGGTTGCCTTGGTAACGGATGGGCGCATGTCTGGCGCCTCTGGCAAAGTGCCCGCCGCGATCCATGTCAGCCCCGAAGCGCTGGATGGCGGGGCCATTGCCTATCTACAGGATGGTGATGTTCTGAGGCTGGATGCCACGCAGGGAACACTGGAAATTCTGACCGAAGGTGTGATGCAACGGGTAGCCGCCACCGCGGATATGACAGATAACCAATTTGGAACAGGGAGGGAGTTGTTCGCTCCTTTCCGCAATGCCGTCGGTTCAGCCGATACAGGCGCCACAGTTTTTGGGAGCTAACCAATGCAAAACGACACTGCTTTTATCCGCGAGCTTGCAGGCCTCGCGCCGATCATCCCTGTTCTGGTCGTCGAAGACGTCGCCCATGCCGTGCCCCTAGCCGAAGCACTGGTGCGCGGCGGGTTGCCAGTATTGGAAGTCACCCTGCGCACAGATGCAGCGCTGGACGTGATCGCGGCAATGGCCACGGTTGAGGGCGCGCGCGTAGGTGCGGGAACATTGGTCACAGCCCAAGACGTCAAAGCGTCAATGGAGGCGGGATCAACATTCGGGGTCACACCTGGTTCCCCAGCCGCCTTGATTGATACCTGCCTAGAAGCAGGATTGCCGCTGCTCCCCGGCGCGGCCACCGCAACCGAGGCGATGACCCTTCAGGCGCGTGGTTTTGAGGTGTTGAAATTCTTCCCTGCCGAAGCAGCAGGCGGGATCAAAACGCTAAAAGGTTTGGGCGGCCCATTGGCGGGCATTTCGTTCTGTCCAACAGGTGGGGTTAGCGCGCAAAACGCTGCCGATTACCTTGCGTTGCCAAACGTTGTTTGCGCTGGCGGCAGTTGGATCGCGCCACTGGATCTGGTGAACGCAGAAAACTGGACCGAAATCGAAGCGCGCGCGCGCGCAGCGGCTGCTTTGCCACGCGGCTAACCTCAAAGTCAGATCCATTATTGGCCGACCGAAGCGGAGCTGATTTTCGGCTCCGCTTTGCGTTGGTGTGGCGTCTTTCAGGCGGTTTTAGGGTCTGAACATTCCAATTTATGATCCAGACAACCCAGCGAGCCTTGCTGCTATCGTTGGTGCATTCATTTGGTGAATGCCTCTGGATAAACAGTGGCATCAAAGTCGCAATCCAGATTGATCGAGGGGCGGCTTGAATCCTTTCCTTGGAGGGAATCGGGCGGCCGTCGTAGCAAAGAGATCGGCGTGGGGGCGCTCTTTGACGGGAATACCGATGTTCAAACGTGTCACTAGCGCTTTCGCAGCCTTTGCCCTTTCTATTTTGGTCGCAATCCCTTCAGCCCATGCTGAAGAACGGACAAAGCTGGGCTATGGCCGTTTGATGACCAACGACTACTTTGGCGATGGCAAAGACCGCTGGCGCACGGGGTCGTGGACCTCTTCGCGGATTTGGGGATCGGGGTGGGACGGCCGCGCGCCGAACGCCTTTGGAGACCTGATTGAACTACGTCTGTCCTCGGAAATTTTTGCCCCTGATAACCTGACCAGAGCATCAGCTGGCGATCGCCCTTATGCTGGCGCGTTGTCGATTGGCGCGCATACACATTTCACGTGGCAGGGATTGGATGCGGCTGTTGGTGCGGATTTGGTTGTGACTGGCAGTGATACAGGATTGGGGAGCTTCCAGCGCGCTGTCCACAAGGTACTGGGTGTGCGCCAACCTTCTCGGGTGACTTTGGCTGATCAAATCAGCAACGGCGTTCACCCAACAGTTGTTGGTGAGCTGGGGCGTGATCTGGCCCTTGCGCCGCGTTTAAACATCCGCCCCTTTATTGAAGGGCGAGCGGGCGCCGAGACAATGCTGCGCGCAGGGATCGACCTCACTTTCGGGTCTATGGGACAGGGTGAACTATTGGTCCGAGAAAGCGTGACAGGCCATCGCTATCGCGTGATTTCCAACGATGAAAACGGCGGGTTCTCCTTCCTTTTGGGGGCGGATATCGCCCATGTAGAAGATAGCATCTACCTCCCCGAAGATCGTGGTTTTGTGCTCACCGATAGTCGCGATCGCCTGCGGGCTGGCGTGCATTGGCAGGGCGAACGGGCCTCGGCCTTTTATGGTCTGACCTACCTTGGCGAAGAGTTCGAAGCCCAAAAAGAAGGTCAGGTTGTCGGGTCGATCCGGATCAACCTCAGCTTTTGATACGGCTGATCCGCAACAACTGTGCACATCCGCTGATTTCCTCTTCCCAGAGAGCCTCTGTTTTGTTAACGATTAGTTAATAAAAAAATACTGAGGCAGGCGAGACAGTAAATGGGAACGGGCTTTCGTGGCACGTTCGTCATCTCCTGGTCGCAAACAGAAATTGATGGTCTTGAGGCTGCACCTGTGCAGGCTCTGAGCGTAGGTGCCGCATGGGCATGGCGTGGAGACGCCGTGCGCGTGGATGGACCGTCAGATGTGTTGCGACTGGACGAGGCGGACGGGGCAGAAGAATTACGCAAACGGGCAGCACGCATGGTGCACCGCCTTGTTGGCGCGGCATTTGAACATGAGCCGGGATCACGTTCTATTAATGTTGTAGATGAAAACTCGCCTTTGATGGATAACAGCTTTGTTGTTACGGATGGCGGCAAAAGCTATAGCGTCACGTTGATCGAAGTGGGCGGCGGAAGCCAGCCTTTGCTGATGTTCATGAACGAGATGCCACCGCGCAATTGCGATCTGTGGATTGTGCACCATACGCTGGGAACAATCGGAACAACCGAGGCCACACCGCAAGAAGCAGGGGTTATTTGCTTTACGCCTGGAACACGCATTCGCACAGGTGACGGAACAACCTTGATCGAAGATCTTCGCGAAGGGGATTTGGTGCAAACCAAAGACAATGGGTTGCAGCCCCTGCGCTGGATCGGCAAACGCCGAATGTCTGGTGCGCGCCTGTTTGCGATGCCGCGGTTGCGCCCGATCCGTATTTCGGGCGGCGCATTCGGGTTCGATCGCCCTGATGAGGATTTGCTGGTCTCGCCCGAACATCGGATGCTCATCAAAGGTGCACAGGCCCAAAGCCTGTTCAACACATCCGAAGTTTTGGTGACGGCCAAGGATTTGATCAATGGCTCGACGATCACGGTCGATATGCAGCTACGGGAAGTGACCTATATTCACGTTCTTTTAGAGCAGCATCAGGTGCTGTGGGCCAATGAGCTGGAAACAGAAAGCTTCCACCCTGCTTCGGCGGCGTTTTCGACGCTGGATCAAAACGACCGCCAGCGGCTTTTGGCTGAGATGCCCGAGCTGGAATACGACCCCCACACCTACGGCAGCTATGCACGCCGGACTCTTTCAGCTTCCGAAGCAGCGATCCTCAAACACGCAGCCTGATTTGGCACGCAGCAAAAACGATTAGCTTTTGTTGCGTGTCTCCACCAAGGCCTTGATGATGTTTTTTGCGCTGTCGCTGGCCCAATCGGCATCACCGCGCAGGCGCGCGATCTCACGCCCTTCGGGGTCTAGCAAAACCGTGATCGGCAGGCCGAACACACCCATCTGGCTTGCCAGTGATTGTTTGGGGTCCATATGGCGGGGAAGGTTGGAAATGCCCACCTCATCAAAGAACTTCTTGATCCCCACAGGAGAGTTCCGCCCAGAGGCAATTGTCAGCACTTCGAAATCGTCGCCGCCCAGTTCTTTTTGCAACTCTGACAGATGAGGCATTTCTTTGCGGCAGGGGGCACACCATGTTGCCCAGAAATTCAGCAAAACGTATTTGCCTTCATAATCTTTCAGCGTAGCCCGCCCCGCGCCATCGGCCAGATCAAAAGCGGCTGATGATGTGGCCTTTGGCGCGCTGTGGATCGCCAGTTTTTTCATGTCGCCAGATACAAGAGGGCGTATGATATCCCCATCATCGGCAACCGCAGGGTTTGCACCTATTGTCAGGGCCGTATAGACGAGGGCAAGCAACAGTTTCTTCATGGGTCCCTCCGGGGAATAGGCAAATGACAAACAAAACATCCAACAAAATGTGGGGCGGCCGTTTCGCCGCTGGTCCTGATGCGATCATGGAGGCTATTAACGCCTCGATCAGCTTTGACAAGCGAATGGCGGCCCAAGATATTGAAGGGTCTCGTGCCCATGCAGCCATGTTGGCCGCACAGGGTGTCATTGAGAATAGCGATGCCGAAGCGATACGGGAAGGCCTGCTCACGGTCTTGTCAGAAATCGAAGGTGGCACGTTTGAATATTCCGCCGCGCTGGAAGACATTCATATGAACGTTGAATCGCGCCTGAAAGAGATCATCGGAGAGCCTGCAGGCCGTCTGCACACGGGCCGGTCGCGCAATGATCAGGTCGCGACGGATTTCAAACTTTGGGTGCGCGATCAATTTGATGCGGCCGAAGGCGCCCTGCTGGCGCTGATCCGCGCTCTTTTGACGCAAGCGGAAAGCGGTGCAGATTGGGTCATGCCCGGCTTTACCCACCTGCAAACGGCACAGCCCGTGACATGGGGCCACCATATGATGGCCTATGTCGAAATGTTCGGCCGTGACCTAAGCCGCATGCGCGATGCGCGTGCGCGGATGAACGAAAGCCCACTGGGCGCCGCCGCGCTGGCAGGCACATCCTTTCCAATTGATCGCCACATGACAGCCGAGGCTTTGGGCTTTGATCGCCCTGCCGCCAACAGCCTTGACGCGGTGAGCGATCGTGACTTTGCGCTGGAATTCCTTGGCGCGTCCAGCATTTGCGCCATGCACCTTAGCCGCTTTGCCGAAGAACTGGTGATCTGGTCCTCTGCACAATTCCGTTTTGTTACACTGTCGGATCGTTTTTCGACGGGGTCTTCGATCATGCCGCAAAAGAAAAACCCAGACGCGGCTGAACTGATCCGCGCCAAGATTGGCCGCATCTTTGGGGCAAATGTTGCCCTGATGATGGTGATGAAGGGCCTGCCGCTGACCTATTCCAAGGACATGCAAGAAGACAAAGAACAGACCTTTGATGCCGCCGATAACCTGATGCTGGCCCTCGCCGCGATGGAAGGCATGGTGCGCGATATGACTGGCAATCGCGAACAGCTTGCAGCAGCAGCGGGCAGTGGTTTCTCGACCGCGACTGATCTGGCTGATTGGCTGGTGCGTGTTCTGGGCCTGCCGTTCCGCGATGCCCACCACATCACCGGATCATTGGTTGCCATCGCCGAAGGGCTGGGATGTGATTTGCCCGATTTGACCTTGGAGCAGATGCAAGAGGCCCATGCGGGGATCACCCAAGACGTATTCACCGTTCTCGGCGTTGAAAATTCAGTAAACTCCCGCGTATCATATGGCGGGACGGCGCCCGCGCAGGTGCGCGCGCAGATCGCCCGCTGGAAGGAACTGATCTGATGAAGAAACTGGTGATTCTGGGGGCATTTTTGCTGGCAGCCTGCGGTGTTGACGGCGAGCCTGTTCAACCAACGGGTGGCGTGAATGTTTCCCTCTCTCCCTCTGGTGTTGGGCTGGGCGCTAATGTGGGCCTGAAAAAAGGCCCGCTCCGGATTGGTTTGGGCCTTTGAGAAAACTCCTTCCCTTGCTTCTTGTCGGATTGGCTGCTTGCGTGCAGTCAGGTGGCGTGCAGCGGGATCCAGAGATTTCACCGCATCAACAGCCCTCGGTCACCGCGCCGGGTGTTCATGTGTCCGGTCATGTAAATGTCGGCGTTGTAAGGAAATTTTGATGTCTCTGCTGCGTCTTCTCTATCTGTCGTTGGCCATTTGGGGCGCGGTTCATCCACTGTACTATTTCTACAAGTGGTTTGGCGAAAACGGCTGGGGCATTGAGGGCATGGTCGCGGCATGGCAGGTCAACGCAGCGACAAACGGGTTGCTTTGGGATTTGGTCATCGCCGCAATTGCGCTGACACTTTGGATCATCGCCGAAGTCGCCGTGCGGCGGAATTGGGTCGCGCTGATCGCTATTCCTGCTACATTCTGCATCGGGGTAAGCTGCGGCTTGCCTTTGTATCTATTTCTACGCTCTGCCCCTGTCCGTTAAGGCAGCCAGAGCCCAAAGGGCACTTACCAAATGGACCACTTCCTGTATCGCGATGGCGCGATGTTCGCCGAAGACGTAGCTGTTTCCGAAATCGCAGCCACAGTCGGCACACCATTCTATGTGTATTCAACGGCGACTTTGCTGCGCCACTTTCGCGCCTTTGACGAGGCGCTGGAAGGGATGGATCATCTGGTTTGCTACGCGATGAAGGCGAACTCGAACCAAGCAGTCTTGCGCACGCTTGCACAGGCGGGCGCGGGTATGGATGTCGTGTCGCAAGGCGAATACCTGCGCGCACGCGCGGCGGGCGTTCCCGGGGATCGGATTGTGTTTTCGGGTGTCGGCAAAACCGCCGAAGAAATTCGCGTGGCGTTGCAGGGCGGTATCCGCCAGTTCAACGTCGAAAGCGAACCCGAGATGGAAGTGCTGAACGCCGTTGCTTTGGCATTGGGCAAGGTCGCGCCGATCACCATCCGCGTGAACCCCGACGTTGACGCAAAAACCCATGCCAAAATCGCGACAGGTAAGTCTGAAAACAAATTCGGCATCCCGATTTCGCGCGCCAGCGAAGTCTATGCCATGGCCGCGGCTATGGACGGTTTGGAAGTTGTCGGGATTGATGTGCACATCGGTTCGCAACTGACCGATCTTGCGCCGTTTGAGCTGGCCTATCAAAAAGTGGCCGAGCTGACAGAACAGCTGCGTTCCGAGGGGCACACGATCAAACGCCTTGATCTGGGCGGCGGCCTTGGCATTCCTTATGAAACCAGCAACGAAGCGCCCCCACTGCCCGCCGAATACGGCGCAATGGTTCAAAAGACGCTGGGCCACTTGGGGTGCGAGATTGAAATCGAACCGGGCCGTTTGATCGCGGGGAATGCGGGTTTGATGGTGAGCAAGGTCATCTATGTCAAATCCGGCGAAGATCGTGATTTCCTGATCCTCGATGGCGCGATGAATGACCTCATCCGCCCCGCCATGTACGAGGCGCACCACGATATCGTCCCTGTGAAAGAGGCCGAACCAGGCGTTGAGCAGCAACCCTATGACATCGTTGGCCCCGTCTGCGAATCTGGTGATACCTTTGCAAAGCAGCGCAATATGGCGCCGATGGCCCCTGATGATCTGGTCGCATTCCGCAGTGCGGGGGCTTATGGTGCTGTTATGGCCAGCGAATACAACTCGCGTGCCTTGATTCCAGAAGTTTTGGTGCATGGGGATCAATTTGCGGTTATCCGCCGTCGTCCGACCTTTGACGAAATGATAAATCGCGATAGCATCCCAGAATGGCTTGAAACGCATCCCGCGGACTGAGCCCGCCTTTGAGAGGTCCTGATGGTTCAATTTACCCCAGATGATTTACGCCGCACGCTAGCTGGTTTGCGCTGGCCGCTGCGGTTGACGCGTTTGGGGATGTTTGCCGAAGTGGCCGCGCAGAGCCTATGGCCTTTGATGGCTGTGATCCTCTTTGCCCTTGCTGCGGCGATGCTGGGGCTGCACGAGGTTGTCCCGATCGAGGTGTTATGGGGCGCTGTCGGGCTTGCTACTGCGGCGGGGATCTGGGCAGTTGTTTATGCCTATCGCCACTGGGCTTGGCCAACCAAACCCCAAGCCATGGCGCGTTTGGATAGCAGCCTAAAGGGGCGCCCCCTAACCGCATTGTTGGATGATCAAGCGATAGGAGAGCAGGACGCAGCATCCGCCGCCGTCTGGCGCGCCCATAAACGCCGCATGGCCGAGCGCGTCAAAGAGGCAAAATCGGTTCCGGCCGATTTGCGCGTCTCTTCACGTGATCCCTATGCGTTTCGACTGGTCGCGGTATTGGCTTTTGCCGTTGCTCTATTGTTCGGGTCGATCTGGCGGGTTGGCACGGTTGCGCAAATGGCGTCAGGCGGTACGGGCGCTGCTATCTCTGGCCCCGTTTGGGAAGGCTGGGCAGAGCCTCCGCGCTATTCGGGTAAACCCACGCTTTATCTGAATGACCAAGACGCAGGAGAGATCGAGCTGCCGATCGGGACGCTTATCACCATGCGTCTATATGGAGAGGTCGGCGCCCTAGAGGTGTCCGAAACCGTGTCGGGCAACACCGCGCAGGCTGATCCCGAAGCTCCCGCAAAAATGGCGTTTGATTTCAAAGTTTCCAAAAACGGTGTGATCTCGGTCGACGGTCCCGATGCGCGCCACTGGAATGTGACGGTTCGTCAGGATGCGGCGCCAGAGGTGGTGATCCTTGGTAAGCCAGAGGTTTCTGTTTTGGGTGAGATGCGTCTGCCTTTCGCGGCCAAAGATGACTATGGCGTCGAGGCAGGCGAGGCACGGATTTTGCTGGATCTTGCCTCGGTTGATCGCCGCTATGGTCTGGTCACTGATCCTGATCCCCAGCCCGAAATCATCGTACCGCTGCCGATGCCCATCGCTGGCAACCGTGTTGCGTTCGAGGAAAACCTGATCGACGATTTTTCACAGCACCCTTGGGCGAACCTGCCTGTTACGGTCTCTATGAAGGTGCTGGATGCCGCCGAGCAAGAGGCGCAAACCGCACCCACCCAGATGACCCTGCCAGGGCGCCGCTTTTTCGACCCAACGGCAGCGGCCTTGATCGAGATGCGCCGCGACTTTTTGTGGAGCAGGAGCAATGCGCGCCGTTCGGGGCAAATCCTGCGGGCGGTTAGCTATCTGCCCCAGCAGGCTTTTCGCTCGGAAACGACGGCGTTGCGGTTGCGAAAACTGATTGACCGCCTTGAGATGCTGGCCCGTTTCGGGATCAACGATGAAAATCAAAGCAAGCTGGCCCAAGACATGTGGAACCTTGCGATTGAACTGGAAGAAGGTGATCTGGAAGATGCGCGCGAACGTATGCGCCGCGCTCAGGAACGCCTGAATGAGGCGATGAAAAACGGCGCCTCTGACGAAGAGATCGCAGAGCTAATGCAGGAATTGCGCCGCGCCACCGAAGAATACATGCAGCAGCTTCAGCGCGAACAGGCCCAACGCCAAGACCAGCAGGAAGGCGGCGAACAGCAGCAGGGTGAATCCATGCAAATGACGCAGGATGATCTGCAACGCATGATGGACCGCATCCAAGAGCTGATGGAACAGGGCCGCATGGCCGAAGCAGAACAGGCCTTAAAAGAATTCCAAGAGATGATGGAAAACATGCAGGTCACCGAAGGCCAGCAAGGCGAGGGTGGCCAATCACCGGGTGAACAGGCCATGGAAGGGCTTGCCGATACGCTGCGCGAACAACAAGGCCTTAGCGATCAGGCCTTCCGCGATCTTCAGGAACAATTTAACCCAAATGCGCAGGCTGGTGAAAACCAAGGCAATGAGGGGCGCAATGGGGGCCAAGGGCGCGGCCAAAGCCATGAGGGCCAGCAAGGCGAAGGCGAAGGCGAGCAGAACTCCCAGAATGGTGAGGAAGGTGGCGGTGGTCAGCAAGGCCAAGGAAACCAAGAAGGGCAAGGGCAGGAACAAAGCCTCGCCCAGCGTCAGCAGCAATTGCGCGATGAATTGAACCGGCAAGAAGGCCGCATGCCAGGCCAAGGCACACCTGAAGGTGACGCTGCGCGGGATGCGTTGGGCCGTGCGGGCGATGCAATGGATGAGGCCGAGCAAAACCTGCGTGACGGGGATTTGGCTGAGGCGATTGATAACCAATCCCAAGCCATGGAAGCCCTACGCGACAGCATGCGATCCCTTGGCGAAGCCATCGCCGAAGAGCAGCGCAATCAGCAGCAGGGGCAGGGCGGCCAGCAAAGCGACCGCCGCGCCGATAACCGCGATCCGCTGGGCCGCGATCAAGGTAGCAATGGCGCAACGGGCAGCGATAGCGAAGCCAATCTGGACGATGATGCCCATAACCGAGCGCGTGAATTATACGACGAAATTCGCCGCCACTCAGAGGAAGCCACCCGCCCCAAACTGGAACGGGATTATCTGAACCGATTGCTAGACCGGTTCTGATTTAGGTGATGTAACTGTTGTTACTGGCTTTCCTCGGCAGCTGAATCCAAGGATTTGAGCAATCCTTGGACTTTGCTATCCAACCAACCGCGCCCTTGATCGACAAATGCGACATAGCTCTGCAATGGGGATTCCAATGCTGGTACGGCTTCGGCCAGACGCGGTGCAAGAATATAGATCGCGGCAAGCACGATGAAAATCAGCAGAACAGTAAGGAACCCCGTGCGGAAACCACGGCGCTTACGCTGATGCGTTGGCGCTTCGATTTCTGGTTCAATGTCAGCGGCACCTGCGCCGCTGCGGGCCGACCCCGAACGCAGGGTCGAATTGATTTCATCGATGTCGGGCAATAGGTCGCGTCGTGATCCCAAAGCTGCGGAGGATGTCGTCTCTGCAACGCCACTCCCGCCTGCGGCTTGAACTTCGGCTGGGTCGGTGCCGCGCAGGCGCGCCATACGTTCACGCGCTTCGGTTGCGCGCCGATCAGCATCGCTTGTTTCCAACCCCAATCCCAAATCTGGCTGGCTTTCCAGCCCTCCAGATTGCGCCGCCTGCCGTGCCTGTTGTTCGGCCTCGGCTTCTTGGCGCAAAATATCGGCAACAGCTGGGTCTAGTTGCTTGCGCTCGGGTTCGGGGGTGGCGGGCGCAGGTGGCGGCGGTGGGGCGATTTCCTCATCTGCCGCTGGTGGGTCCATGCCCTCCAATTCGTCTTTTGGGGTATGGTCAGGGTGCTCCTGAAACCATGTTTGCCCACAGTTCGAACATTGCACATCCCGCCCTGCGGCTGGCATGACTTCATCAGGCACTTCGTATTGTGCATCACAGTTTGGACAGACTAGTCTCATTTGACGCCCCGAAACATTGGCCGATTGGCCCAGTTACCACTCATATACCTTACCATAAGTGTTAACTAACACTACGAAAAGGGGCAATCTAATGCGATTGGCGGGCGGGGACGGATTGAAAACCAAGCGATGCTCAGGCACAACAGGCCAAAGGATAGGGGCAAACAGTGATTGAGCTGGAAAACGTAGCGTATAGCTATAGCGGTGGAGAGCTGTTGTCGGACATCTCTCTCAAACTCGCACCGGGGTCTTTTCATTTTCTCACGGGGCCTTCAGGGTCTGGGAAAACCACCCTGATGAAATTATGTTACGGGGCGCTGTTGCCGACTGCAGGACATGTTCGCCTGTTTGATGCAGATGTGCGAAGCCTTACGCGCGATGATGTTGCTTTGCTGCGCCGCCGTGTTGGCGTGGTGCATCAGGATTGCCAGTTTTTGGACCACCTGCCTGTTAGTGAAAACATCGCGCTGCCGCTTCATGTGTCAGGCCGCAGTGCCGAGGCCGCTGGCGAAGACCTGAATGATTTGCTGCATTGGGTTGGCCTGACCGAGCGTGCCCATGCTCTTCCGGCTGAGCTGTCGGGGGGCGAGCGCCAACGTGCGGCCTTGGCGCGTGCCGTCATCATGTCACCTGATGTTGTGCTGGCCGACGAACCCACAGGAAACGTAGATTGGGAGATGTCCCAGCGCCTGTTGAGGTTGCTGATCGAGCTGAACCGCATGGGCAAAACCGTTCTGATCGCCACCCACGACCTTAGCCTGATCCGCGCAACCAAGGCACATGTACAGGCGCGGGTGCTTAGAATTGCGAACCGCCGCATTCAATTGGCCGGAGCGGATTTGTGAACAAGGTTTTGGATACCATCCGCAGGGCGCTTCAATCTGATGCGCAGGCTGACCGCGTTGTGCCCCCTTCGGGGTTTACGGCGCAGCTGACGTTATTCGCAGCAGGCGCAATGGCGTTTTTGGCGGTGTTTGCTTTGGCCATGTCGCTGGCCGCTGGGCGGCTTGCCGATCGTTGGGGCGAAGAGCTGGCCCGCTCTGCCACGATCCGAATTGCAGCTCCGTCAGATCAGCGGCAGGCGCAAACCGATGCCGCGCTGCGAATCTTAGAAACAACACGCGGTGTACAGGAAGCCCGCGCATTGAGCGACGATGAACAAGCCGCCCTTTTGGCGCCGTGGTTTGGTCAGGGGCTAGAGCTGGCGGCGCTGCCTGTTCCGCGTTTGATCGAAGTGATCGAGACATCCGAGGGGATGGATGCAGCGGGGCTGCGCCTGCGTTTGGCAGCCGAAGTGCCGGGGGCTGTTCTGGATGATCACAGCCGCTGGCGCGCGCCTTTGGTCAAAGCAGCATCTCGGTTGCGCCTTCTTGGCTGGGCATCGATCCTGCTGATCGGGGCGGTAACGGCTGCGATGGTGACCCTTGCGGCCAATGCTGCCTTGGCCGCGAACGCCCAATTGATTGCCGTTTTGCGTCTGGTTGGTGCAACGGATGATTACATCGCCCATGCGTTTATCCGCCGCTTTACCTTGCGCGCGCTTATTGGCGCTGCCGTGGGAATGGTGTTGGGCATGATTGCTGTCTTTTTCATGCCCCGTGGCGGTGACGAAACGGCCAGTTTCCTCACCGGTTTAGGGTTTCAGGGTGTGCATTGGTTGATGCCCCTGCTTATCCCGCCCCTTGCGGCCGCTGTCGCGTTTATGGCGACGCGCATTGCCGCGCGCCGAACATTGGAAAGTTTGTCATGAACATTTTGCAGTGGATCCGCTCGATCCTTTTCATCATTCAAGCAACGATCACTCTGCCGCTCATCGGCCTTGTGTTTGCGCCTTGGGCGATGTTTTCAAAACGCGGCGCCTATGCGGCATGCCACACCTATGCAGGCTGGGTGATCTGGTCGGCGGGCTGGATGATTAACCTGCGCTGCGAAGTGCGCGGCGAGGTGCCAGAGGGGGCGTGCATTGTCCCCTCCAAACACCAATCTTTCCTAGATATTTTGATGATTTTCCACGCGCTTCCAGCGGCTAAGTTTGTGATGAAAAACCAACTGCGCTGGTCTCCGGTTTTGGGGCAATATGCCACCAAGATGCAGATGGTATTTGTTGATCGCGGTAAACGCGGTGCTGCCATCACCAAGATGCTTGCGGATGTCGAAGCAGGCCAGCGCGAGCCGGGGCAGTTGGTGATCTATCCGCAGGGCACGCGCTCGCCTCCCGGTTCCAAAATGCCGTATAAGGTTGGCACTGCTGTTTTGTATGAGCAGTTGGGGCAGCCGTGCTATCCCGTGGCGACAAACGCTGGCGTGTTCTGGCCGCGCCGTGGGCTTTACCGCCGTCCGGGTGTTGCGGTTGTTGAGTTCCTAGAACCAATCCCAGCGGGTCTAGAGCGCGATGCATTCGTCGCGAAACTAGAGCAGCAGATTGAGACAGCATCTGACGCATTGCTGGCAGAAACAGGGGTCGCGCATCTGTATGGACAAGATAAATAGCATTCCCGATCTAGAGGCGCTGTACGGCACACCCGGTGCTGCGTCTTTGGAAAAAGTGGCCGATCACCTTACGCCGCTTTACCGAAAATGGATCATGGCGTCGCGCCTATGCATCCTCAGCACGGTTGGCCCTGAGGGTACAGATGGCAGCCCGCGCGGTGACGATGGCCCTGTCGTGCAAGAGCTGACCCCCCGCCGTCTGGCGCTGCCTGATTGGCGGGGCAATCAACGGTTGGACACATTGCGCAACATCGTCAAAGACGGGCGCATATCGCTGTTATTTATGGTGCCAGGATCAAACAATGTTGTGCGCGTTAATGGAACGGCATGGCTGACGGCAGATGCCGCGCTGCGCGAAAACTTTGAGAAAAAGGGCCGCCAACCCGCGACCGTGATCATCATCGATATCGAGGAAGTCTATTCGCAATGCGCGCGTGCGCTGATGCGGGCGGGGACATGGGCAGGTAGGGACGAAAGCAACGGCCTGCCTACCGTTGGGGAGATCCTTGCCGAAGTGTCGCAAGGGGCAGAAGGTGGCGCGCAATATGACGCCGAATGGGCGCCGCGCGCGGCCAAAACCATGTGGTAGCTGGCCGCGCGCAATCGTTTACATGTGAATAGCACCGTCACCACAGGCCAGCGCCGCTTCGCGGACGGCTTCGGAGAAGGTCGGGTGGGCGTGGCAGGTCATGGCAAGGTCTTGGGCCGAGGCGCCAAATTCCATCGCAACGCAGATTTCGTGGATCAACTCACCCGCTGCTGGGCCGATGATATGGCAGCCTAGAATGCGGTCGGTGTCTTTGTCCGCCAGCAGCTTTACAAAGCCGTCACCCGCAAAGTTCGCCTTGGCGCGGGCGTTGCCCATAAAGCTGAATTTGCCAACTTTATATGCGCGGCCAGCGGCTTTTAGGGTCTCTTCGGTTTCACCGACGTTTGCGACCTCGGGGTGGGTGTAGATCACGCCAGGGATGAGGCTATAGTTCACATGGCCGTGCTGGCCTGCGATGCTTTCTGCTGCTGCCATGCCTTCGTCTTCGGCTTTGTGGGCCAGCATGGGGCCTTCAATCACGTCACCAATGGCGTAGATGCCTTTGACGGAGGTCTCCCATTTGTCGTTCACGGCGATCTGGCCACGCTCGGTCATTGCGACGTTCAGCGCGTCTAGGCCCAGACCATCAACATAGGGGCGGCGACCCGTAGAGAGCAGAACGACGTCTGCGTCCAGCACATGTTCGCTGTCATCCTTGCGCAGTTTATAGGTCACTTTTGCTTTGGATTTGCTGGCCTCTGTCTTTTGAACAGCGGCGCCCATGACAAAGTTAAGGCCTTGCTTGGTCAGCATTTTTTGCAACTGGCGGCTCACCTCGGCGTCCATGCCTGGTGTGACATGATCAAGGAATTCTACCACGGTCACTTCGGTGCCCAGACGCGAGTAGACCGAGCCAAGCTCAAGCCCGATAACGCCTGCGCCAATCACAACCATCTTCTTTGGCACTTTGCCAAGGGCCAGCGCGCCAGTGGAGGTCACGACGACTTTCTCGTCGATCTCTACACCGTTCAGCGGCGCGGGCTCCGAGCCTGTTGCGATGATGATGTTCTTGGCGCTGTGGATGTCATCACCCACCTTGACCTTGCCCGCCTCAGGGATGGTCGCCCAGCCTTTGATCCAGTCTACCTTGTTCTTTTTGAACAGGAATTCGATGCCTTTGGTATTGGTGTCGACGGTGGATTGCTTGTACTTGAGCATCTGCGGCCAATCGACAGAGGGGCTTTTGCCTTTGAGGCCCATCTCGGCAAAGTTATGCTCGGCTTCGTGCAGCATATGGGAGGCATGCAGCAGCGCCTTGGACGGGATACAGCCGACATTCAGGCAAGTGCCGCCGAGGGTTTCGCGGCCCTCAACACAGGCAACTTTCATGCCGAGTTGCGCCGCGCGAATTGCGGCTACATAGCCGCCGGGGCCGGAACCGATGATGATGAGGTCATAATCAGACATGAGAGTCTCCTTGGAAAAATTCGGGTGTCACACACTGTGCACAGGTTGTGCACCGCGCATGCATACGTTGGATGTTCTTGTTCGGGCCGCCTCCAAAGGATTTGGGGGCGGGGTGTTCGGGGCGTTAGGCCGTTTTGATAAAATAGTGGCTGGCGCTGGTGACGGTCGAGGCATCATCCGAGCTGAGCGCGTTTGAGCGGGTGATCCAAGCGTCAGCGCGCTTGCGGTCGTTGACGTTCAGCAGGGCAAAAGCATGGGTTGTGCTATCGGCGTCCCGCCAGATTTGCAGCACGCTGAGGCCAGCGTCGCGGCGGGATTCCTCATCGGCATTAAATGCGGTCTGCCAATCGTCAAAATTGGTGACTTCGAAGTGGCAAATCATTTGAGTGTCCATGATCTCTCCTTAAGGCGTTCGGCTGCGGCGGGTGACTTCGGTGTTACAGGTGGGGCAGTTTACGATGGTTTCGGTTTTTGTCTTCTCAATGATCCAATCGCCGCTCTTGTGGACTTTGACATATCCTCGCCCCGCTCGGGGTTTGTTGTCCAGCGGGATGCCCGTGATCCAAGTGAGCGGTCCTGTGTGGCTACAGGAGGGGCAGGTTAGGGTTTGGGGGGTGAGATAGGCCATCTTTTCCTTTTGTGTGGTATTGTCGTTTGCTCGCCTAGGGGGGTTATTCGGTTATCTCTATTGGGGTGCCGTTGGGAACAAACGACCAAATGGTTTTCATTTCGGTATTTGTGACAGCGATACAGCCGTTCGTCCAATCCCAATACCTATGCAGCTTTCCTAGAAAGCCCCAGCCATTCGCAATGCCGTGGATCATGATGTTTCCGCCTGGGGAAACGCCACGGGTTGTCGCGTTTTGCGCATCAACCTCGTTCGGGTAGGAAATATGCAAGCTTAGATGGGCAATCGAATTTGGGTTTCTCCAGTCAATCACGTAGGTCCCTGTGGGTGTCCGCTCATCCCCTTCTTGAGTCTTGTGCCCCTCAGGCTGGGCCCCCAGAGAAACGGGAACAGACAAAATAGGTTCGCCATCTCGGAGCAAAGTGAGGATGCGCTCGGACTTATCAACCATGACACGCGTGGCCTGAAGTGAAGGATCCGCCATTTCTGGGGGTGTACCTGACCCAAAGAAGCGCATGCCCATAGTATATGCGGTCGTGAGGCCGACAGTGACGCCAATAAAAACAAATAAAATTGAAAATTTACGGATCACTGTCGGCGCTCTTTTTACAGATCCATCAGCAGGCGGCGGGGATCTTCCAGTGCTTCTTTGACACGTACAAGGAAGGTCACGGCGCCTTTGCCGTCTACGATGCGGTGATCATAGGACAGGGCAAGGTACATCATCGGGCGGATTACAACTTGGCCGTTGATCGCCATGGGGCGGTCTTGGATTTTGTGCATGCCGAGGATGCCGGACTGTGGTGGGTTGAGGATGGGCGAGGACATGAGCGAGCCGTAGACACCACCGTTAGAGATGGTGAAGGTGCCACCCTGCATTTCTGCCATGGAGAGTTTGCCGTCACGCGCGCGGGCGCCTTTTTCACCGATGGCTTTTTCGATGTCGGCGAAGGACATGGAATCCGCGTCACGGATCACAGGCACAACAAGGCCCGTTGGCGTACCAGCGGCGATGCCCATGTGGACAAAGTTTTTATACACGATGTCTGTGCCGTCGATTTCGGCGTTCACTTCGGGCACTTCGCGCAGGGCATGCACACAGGCCTTGGTGAAGAAGGACATAAAGCCCAGTTTCACGCCGTGTTTTTTCAGGAACAGGTCTTTGTACTCATTCCGCAGGGCCATCACCTCGGTCATGTCGACCTCGTTATAGGTGGTGAGCATGGCAGCTGTGTTCTGGCTGTCTTTCAGGCGCTTGGCGATGGTCTGGCGCAGGCGGGTCATTTTCACGCGCTCTTCGCGGGATGCATCATCGGCGCTGGAAGGGGCACGTGGGGCTGCGGCGGCTGCTGGTGCAGGGGCGGCGGCGGATGTGCCTGCTGCGATCGCGGCGGCGACGTCTTCTTTCATGACGCGGCCATCGCGGCCCGAGCCTGTGACCTGATCGCTGCTGAGGCCTGCTTCGGCCATTGCTTTTTTGGCGGAAGGGGCGTTTTCAACGTCTTTGCCACCTGCTGCGGCTGCTGGGGCGGCTGCGGCTGGGGAAGCTGCTGCGGGCGCGGCAACGGCACCTTCGCCAGAAGAGATGACAGCCAGTTTGGCGGATGCATCTACGGTTGCGCCTTCTTCGGCGACAATGGCGGTCAATGTGCCAGCGGCTGGGCTGGGCACTTCGACGGAAACTTTGTCGGTTTCCAGTTCACACAGCATTTCATCCTGAGCGACGGTATCGCCGACCTTTTTGAACCATGTGCTGACGGTTGCTTCGGTTACGGATTCACCAAGGGTTGGGACCATAACGTCAACGGCGGCAGCTTCGGCTGCGGGAGCGGCGGCGGCTGGTGCGGCCGCTGGGGCTGCGGCGCTGTCGCCCTCTGATACATTGGCCAGCAGCGCATCAACGCCCACTGTTTCGCCTTCGGCTGCGACGATCTCGCTGAGTGTGCCAGCAACGGGGCTGGGGACTTCGACGGTGACCTTGTCGGTTTCCAGCTCGCACAGCATTTCGTCAACGGCGACTGTATCACCTGGTTTTTTGAACCATGTTGCGACTGTCGCTTCGGTAACTGATTCACCCAATGTGGGTACGCGGACTTCACTAGTCATGATTTCAGGATCCTTTTACTGTCAGCGCATCGTCTACGAGTGCTGATTGTTGTGCTTTGTGTTGCGAGGCAAGGCCGGTTGCAGGCGATGCGGCTGTTGCGCGGCCAGCGTAGACAGGCCGGTTGTGTTTTGCGTCAATGCGTCCAAGGACCCATTCAAGGTTTGGCTCGATAAAGCTCCATGCGCCTTGGTTTTTGGGTTCTTCCTGACACCAGACCATTTCGGCGTTCTTGAAGCGTTCAAGCTCTTTCACGGCGGATTGGGCTGGGAACGGGTAGTATTGTTCAAAGCGCAGGATGTAGACATCGTCGATGCCGCGTGCGTCGCGCTCTTCCAAGAGGTCATAATAGACCTTGCCCGAGCACATGACGACGCGTTTGATTTTGTCATCCGCGACCAGTTTCGTATCCGAATTGCCCTGCTGGGCATCGTCCCAGAGGACGCGGTGGAAGCTGGAGCCTGTTGTGAATTCCTCGGCCTTGCTGACGGCCAGTTTGTGGCGCAGCAGGGATTTCGGGGTCATCAACATCAGCGGCTTGCGATAGCTGCGGTGCAGCTGGCGGCGCAGGATGTGGAAGTAGTTGGCGGGTGTTGTACAGTTCGCCACGATCCAGTTGTCGCCGCCACACATGGTCAAGAAACGCTCAAGACGTGCCGAGGAGTGTTCGGGGCCTTGGCCTTCATAGCCGTGTGGCATGAGGCAAACGAGGCCGGACATGCGCAACCATTTGCTTTCACCTGAGGAGATGAATTGGTCAAACATGATCTGCGCGCCGTTGGCGAAATCGCCGAACTGGGCTTCCCATAGGGTCAGGGCGTTTGGCTCGGCCAGCGAGTAGCCGTATTCGAAACCCAGCACCGCATATTCGGACAGCATGGAGTCGATGACCTCATATTCGGCCTGACCTTTGCGGATGTTGTTGAGCGGGTAGTAACGCTCTTCGGTGTCTTGGTTGATCAGGGCCGAGTGGCGCTGCGAGAAGGTACCGCGCGTACTGTCCTGACCTGCAAGGCGCACCTTGTACCCTTCGGTGAGCAGCGAGCCAAAGGCTAGCGCCTCGGCGGTGGCCCAGTCAAAGCCTTTGCCTGTCTCGAACATTTTGGCCTTTGAATCCATCAAACGACCGACGGTCTTGTGAATTGGATAGCCTTCGGGAACGGTGCTGAGGGCGCCGCCGACTTCTGTCAGGGTTTCTGGTGCAATGGCGGTTTCGCCGCGCTGGTATTGCTCTTGGTTGGTGTCCAGATGCGACCACTTGCCATCCAGCCAGTCTGCCTTGTTCGGGCGGTATTCTTTACCGGCTTCGAACTCGTTGTTCATCTTGGCTTGGAATTCGGCTTTCATGTCCTCGACTTCGCCCTCGGGGATGAGGCCGTCTTTGACCAAACGGTCGGTGTAGAGGGTCAGCGTGGTTTTCTGCTTTTTGATCTTTTTATACATGACGGGGTTTGTGAACATCGGTTCATCCCCTTCATTGTGGCCAAAGCGGCGGTAGCAGATCAGGTCGATCACGACGTCTTTGTGGAACTTCTGGCGGAATTCGGTTGCGACGCGGGCAGCGTGTACAACGGCCTCTGGGTCGTCGCCGTTCACGTGGAAGATCGGCGCCTCAACCACCAACGCGTTGTCGGTGGGGTAGGGTGAGGAGCGCGAGAAGTGCGGCGCGGTAGTGAAGCCGATCTGGTTGTTCACAACGATATGCATGGTGCCGCCGGTTTTATGGCCGCGCAGGCCAGACAGCGCAAAACACTCCGCCACAACACCTTGGCCAGCAAAGGCCGCGTCACCGTGCAACAACACTGGCATAACGGCAGTGCGATCTGTATCGCCGAGCTGGTCCTGTTTGGCGCGGACCTTGCCGATCACAACGGGGTTTACCGCCTCTAGGTGCGATGGGTTGGCCGTCAGCGACAGGTGAACGGTGTTGCCATCAAAGGCGCGGTCAGAGGAGGCGCCGAGGTGGTATTTCACATCGCCCGAGCCATCCACGTCTTCCGGTTTAAAGCTGCCGCCCTGAAATTCGTTAAAGATCGCGCGGTAGGGTTTTTGCATCACGTTGGCCAGCACCGACAGGCGGCCACGGTGGGGCATGCCGATGACGATGTCACGCACGCCAAGGTTGCCGCCGCGTTTGATGATCTGCTCCATCGCGGGGATCAGGCTTTCGCCGCCATCAAGGCCGAAACGTTTGGTGCCCATGTATTTAACATGCAGGAACTTTTCGAAACCTTCGGCCTCGACCAGCTTGTTCAGGATCGCCTTGCGGCCCTGTTTGGTGAACTGGATTTCTTTGCCGTAGCCTTCGATGCGTTCTTTCAGCCAACCTGCTTCTTCAGCGTTGGAGATGTGCATGTATTGCAGCGCAAAGGTGCCGCAATAGGTTGTTTTCAGGATGCCCGTGATCTGGCGCATGGTTGCGATCTGCAGGCCCAGCACGTTGTCGATAAAGATCGGGCGATCCAGATCGGCATCGGTAAAGCCGTAGGATTTTGGATCAAGCTCTGGGTGGTTGGTGATTTCACGCATGCCCAGCGGATCAAGATCAGCGGCAAGGTGGCCACGGATGCGGTAGGCGCGGATGATCATCAACGCGCGGATACTGTCGAGCACGGCACGCTGGATTTGGTCGTCTGTGACCTCAACCCCTTTCGCTGCCGCTTGTTTGGCGATCTTGCCTCCAGCTGCTTTTGCCTCGACAGGCCACTCACCGGTGAGGGCAACCGTCAGATCATCACCTGGCATTGGAGGCCAGTCGCCGCGCGCCCAAGAGGGGCCAGCGGCCTCGGCCTTTACGGCGTTTTCTTCATCGCCGAGGGCATTGAAGAATTGCTGCCATGCCTCATCAACCGCATTGGGGTCATTGGCATAGCGCGCATACATCTGCTCTAGATACTCGGCATTGTGGCCTTGCATAAAGGAAGAGGCATGGAACTGGTCGTTGGCGGGATTGTCGGTCATGTGGAGCCTCCTGAGGGGCGAACAATCAAAGGGTGTCGTTTGGGTAGCTGTTAAACGGTGTCGTCTGTTTTTAGGTGGGCCTATCGGAGATCATTACAATCTGGGAAGTAAACTTTGCGTTTTCACCCGTGGGGGCGGCGCGCCAAGATATGGAATCTGTACCAACATGGGGCGAGATATGCGGCGCATCTGGCCGCGTTGCAGCCGGCAGCGCGAGGATGCATAGCGTGCCAAGAGAGTTATCTTTCCAGCGGTAAAGCACGCCCCTCTCACTGCGCAGCAGGTCACCAGAAACAGCCCCTGTTCTGAGCATTTCGGTCTGTTGGGCAAACGCGGCGACGATGGTCTCGTCCATGCTCCAATCGGCGGCGGAAGCGGATTGGGAAAGCGTTTGGCCCATTTTGGTGACATTATCGAGGGACAGGACAAGCGGTGTTGCTTCGGCTTGGGTGAGGTCGCGTGGTGAAATTTCTGTCAGGTTGGCCATGTGGCCTGTGCGACATTGCTCCATAATCTGATCAACAGTTGCAGACATCGCATAAGTCGCAGTGGCGGCAACCAAAAGGTTGCCGCCAAGAATCGCACAAGCCGATCTGAAGAAAGACTTGCGCATTGTTTTAGCCTTTGGCGATCGCTTCTTGGACGGCTTCGCCCAAGGTTGCTGGGCTGTCTGCAACAACAATGCCAGCTTCTTTCATGGCGTTGATTTTGCTTTCTGCGTCGCCTTTACCACCGGCAACAATCGCGCCAGCGTGGCCCATGCGGCGGCCTGGAGGGGCTGTGCGGCCCGCGATGAAGCCAGCAGTTGGTTTCCAACGGCCTTTTTTCTTTTCATCGGCAAGGAACTGCGCCGCTTCTTCTTCGGCTGTGCCGCCGATTTCACCGATCATGATGATGGAGGTGGTTTCTGGATCGGCAAGGAACATTTCCAGCACGTCGATGTGCTCGGTGCCTTTGATCGGGTCGCCGCCGATGCCAACAGCAGAGGACTGGCCAAGGCCAAGATCCGAAGTCTGCTTGACCGCTTCGTAGGTCAATGTGCCCGAGCGGGAAACAACGCCACAGGAGCCGCGTTTGTGGATGTGGCCCGGCATGATGCCGATTTTGCAGGCGTCAGGTGTGATAACGCCGGGGCAGTTTGGCCCGATCAGGCGGGATTTAGAGCCGTTCAAGGCACGCTCAACACGCATCATGTCCAGAACTGGGATGCCTTCGGTAATGCAGATGATCAATTCCATCTCGGCGTCGATCGCCTCGAGGATGGAGTCAGCTGCGAAGGGGGGAGGCACGTAGATCACGGAAGCATTTGCTTCGGTTACGTGTTTTGCTTCGTGGACCGAGTTGAACACGGGCAGGTCGAGGTGAGACTGACCACCTTTGCCAGGTGTAACGCCGCCAACCATTTTGGTGCCGTATGCAATTGCTTGCTCGGTGTGGAATGTACCCTGCGAGCCTGTGAGGCCCTGACAGATTACTTTTGTGTTTTCGTTTACGAGGACTGCCATTTCAGTCACCCTTTCTGTTTTCTTTGCCGATGTTGGCCCAAGCTGTTTTGCGTTGGCTTAGGCGTTTGGCGTTTTACGTTTGGCGTCGCGGCGCGGGGCCGCAACGCTGGCATCATTCGGGGTAACTTAGCCCTTTACGGCTTTCACGATCTTCTGAGCGCCGTCTTTCAGGTCGTCAGCTGCGATCACGTCAAGGCCAGAGTTGTTGATGATGGCTTTGCCTTCTTCAACATTTGTACCCTCAAGGCGCACAACGAGAGGAACCTTCAGGCCAACCTCTTTCACCGCGGCAACAACACCTTCAGCGATGACGTCACAACGCATGATGCCACCAAAGATGTTAACAAGGATGCCTTTGACCTGTGGGTCGGAGGTGAT